>JAAFJH010000019.1 GCA_013298875.1 Synechococcales cyanobacterium bin2.concoct.b11b12b14.033 | reverse complement strand
CGGTATTTTTTCGGCTATTTACCTTAATGAATACGCTGATCAAAATTCTAATTATATAAAAACTGCCCGCTTTGCAATTGATAGTTTGGCGGGAATCCCATCGGTAATTTATGGTTTATTTGGTTTGGCTTTTTTTGTGAGTTTTTTAAGCTTTAAACATTCTTTACTGTCAGGCTCTTTAAGTGTTGGTATTATGATTTTGCCTTTAATTATCCGTACTGCTGAAGAGGCGATCAAAAGTATTCCTCAATCTTACCGAGATGCTAGTTATGCCTTAGGAGCCAATAAAGTTCAAACAATTTTTAAGGTAGTTTTGCCCAGCTCTATTTCCGGGATTTTAACCGGTATTATGTTAAGTATTGGGCGTGCTATTTCCGAATCAGCGGTATTGATTTTGGCAGCCGGTGGTAGTATTACCGCATTACCTCGGATATTTGGCTTTGACTTTCCTTTTGTTTTGCCAGATTCTGGGCGTACTTTAGCGGTGCATTTATACTATCAGGCTACTAGCTATGATGCGAGCGAAAAAGTCTTTGCAACGGCGGTGGTATTAATTGTTTTAGTTTTAATACTTAATTTAATTGCTTTCTTTAGTTTTGGTAAGAAATTTTCGGTTAAAAAATAAAATTAAAAAGTTTAAGCTAAATCCGCTAGCTTTGAAGGGAAAACTCCACGGAATTTGTGATTCTTTCGATTTTTAAACCTGGAAATCTTTCAAACGTAAAAAAGTCTGGAAATCTTTCAAATGTAAAAAAAGTGCAGCAAAAATAAAAACAGTTTAAGGATGGGGAGTTATTGCCACAATTGTAATTTCTTCTTTTTCGGGACCATAATGGAAAAAAATTCTGTAAGCTCCAGGCGTTTTGTTCTGCACATAAGCTACCAGTACTTTTTCTCCATTTTTGCCTCTCAACTCATTATATTTGTGAGTGTGCAAGCTTGGGTGTCTTAATTCTTTATTGTTAATATGAGTTAAGGCTTTGCGAGCTGCTTTACATATTATCTTGAAAGTTGGATTATCTCGAATTCTGTCAAAGTTTTCTTTTGCTTCTAGAGAAAAAATAAGATTAGGGAATTCTTCTATCATTTAAGAATCAAGAAACTTGTCTAATTCACTATGTTTTACAGAAATGCCTTTCCCCTCATTAATTTGCTGAAGACCTAATTTTACTTTAGCTAGTGTTTCGGGACTATTGTCATCAGAAATTGGCAAAGTATCTGTCCAAGCATCAAATTCCTCTTGAGTCCAATGTTTTTGCTTAATTATTTTATCTTTAACTGCCATGACTTTTCCTCAATTTTTATAGTAACATACCCAAATTTACTTAAGATTAAAATAAGGAAAGTTGATTTTTATCAAGTACACTTTATTTAATTGAGGTTAAGCTTAACATTAAGTCTGTATCAATCAACTCCGCCGATTTAAGCTTGAAGTTTTGTATACAATTACCCACATAAACTTCCGGCAATTCTTTATTAAAAGGTGCTAAACGCGGATTAATAAAATAAATAATTTCTTGTATTAAATTTTCTTGCAAAAAAGCTGAATTTAAAGCACTGCCGGCCTCAATTAAAACTGATAAAATATTTTTTTTAGCTAGAGTTTCTAATAATTCATTTAGTTTTCCGTCCCAAGGAATGATTTCAGTATTTGAAAAATTTATTTTATTTTCATTCAAATTTTCTGGCTTAGTAAATAATAAACTTAAAGCTTCTTGATTGAATGCTTTGCTCTCGGGTGGGCATCTAAAACGTCTATCTAAAATTATTTTTATCGGATTTTTATAATTAACTATTTCATTCAATTCATTAAATCTAACATTTAACTGCGGATTATCGGCCAAAATAGTTCCGCTTCCGGTCAGAATTGCGTCATGTTCAGCTCTTAATTGATGTACTTTTTTCTGTACTGATTGTCCAGTAATTTGTTTGCCATAATTTCCCAAATCAATTTTGCCATTTAAAGTGGCGGCTATTTTTAGCGTTAACCAAGGCTTTTTATTTTGCACCCAGTAAAAGAAAAATTTATTTAAGGCTAGGCATTGTTCCACTAAAAAGCCAAAGACAACTTCTAAACCAGCTTCTTTTAAAGTTTGAAGGCCTTGTCCATTAATTTGAGGATTTGGGTCTAAGCTGCCAATAATAACCTTTTTAATACCCGCTTGTTTTATGGCGGAAGTACAAGGTGGAGTGCGTCCATAATGGCAACAAGGTTCCAAATTAACGTATAAAATACCATTCCTCGCTAAAGAACCGGCTTTTTTTAGGGCAATAATTTCAGCATGCTCAGAACCAGCCTTTAAGTGATAACCTTCCGAGACAAATTCACCGTTTTCATTCAAAATAATTGCCCCAACCATCGGATTAGGAGAAGTTTGTCCTTGAGCTTTGGAGGCTAAGTCTAAAACTTTTTGCATATAATATTCGTGCTGATTCATATCTGATGAAAAGTTGCAAAAGTTTCGGTTCCGGATTCCGGTAGTGAATGAGTGAAACCAGCCGCCTCAAAACTGTCTTGTTTTTTCTGATAAACTAAGCCTTCTTCGCCCAAAATAAATATTTTTTTGTAAGGATCATAATTTTTTTTAATTTGTTTAATGATTTCCGTTGGCCAAATCCTATTGGGGCGAATAGTTAAAATAACTTGACTATACTTTTTAGTTTTAATGCCTTTCAGCATTTTTTGATAAGCCTTGCTGGAATAAATTAAGATATTCGGATCAACAAATAAACAATCTTTTCCGGTCAGCAAAGCCGAAATATTTGGATCTTGGGAAATTATAATTTCGGGATTTTCTCTTAAATAGGCTATGGTTTCACGTATCCAATTTTCGGTTTCAGAAATTAATCTTGGATAATTTTGAATAGTTTTTATCGACTGAGGTGGAATCAGATGAATCAGTAAGCCTATCATAATTGAGGCCAAGCTTAAAAAAGCAAATACTTGTTTGAATTCTTGAAGCATTAATTGATTTAAAGATAAAGCTAAAACCCAGCAGAAGGCAAAATTAGTAACTAGCCAAGAATAACTATAATCTAACTTTAAGCCATTAGACCACAAATTGATAATTAAACTGACAATTAAAAGTGTAAAAGCTGGATGTTTTAAATTAATCTGAAAATTATTTAAATCTTTGCGGCTAAATAATAATATTAAAAATAAACCTATTATTGGCCAATTATAAATAATATTAAAATTATCAATGAATCTTTGTAAGCTCCAGTCCAAATAAGTATGAAAACCTAAATCAAGACTTTGCGAAAAATAATCCGCTAAAATTAATAGCATAGTTGGTAAATATACTTTAATTAAACTTTGCCAATTATTAAAATTAATTAGTAAACAAAATGAGGCAAAAGCAAAGCCCAAAAAGACAGATTTATGAGACAAAATATAGGACAAAGCCAAGCAAATTGAAACTAAACCACTTTGCCACCAAGCAATACTTTTATTAGACTTAAACAAAAAATATAAAGCCCCAATTCCGAAAGCCAAGCTCCAAAACTCAGACCTTAATTGTCCATAACAAGCTTGCGTTATTGGAAAAGCCAGAAATAAACCAATTACCCAAACGCTAATAAAATTATTTACTTTTTCGCGATTTAACAAAAAACCAAAAATAATTAAACAAGCCCACAATCCACCTGAACTAATTAAGCGTCCTTGATTTAAAACCGATAATTTTTTAAAGCCCAAATTAAAATAAAAACCCAAAGCTTTAATGAAAAAAAAACTTTCGGTAAATTGATTAAATGAAAAAGAATCAATTAATAACTTTTTGTGATTGAGTAAACCTTTTAAAGCCCATAAATTTTGGCTTTCGGTTATGGATAAGCTAAAAGGAATTTTTGAATAATCCGTCCAAATCCCAAAGTAAAAAACTAAAAGACTGAGAGAGAGCAAAAAAGTGCAAATATAAAAGATGTTTATATATTTTTTCACTAGGTGAGGCCATAAATCAAAGGAAATTATTATAGTAGAAAATATAAGATAAAACTAATTAAATTTTTTTAGGCCTTTATTTCAAGGTGGAATGAATTTTCTGATGATAGTTGTCCGGAAGTACTAAAGGATTTTATGAAAACTAGAGAAAAAGAAATGAAAAATTTTTCAACTTACATTTATATTTCAAAATACAGAAATTAAAAAATAAATTTGGGCAAGTTGAAAATATAGTTTTAAATTTAAATTAATATTAATGGCATTATTATCTTGTCTTCATTCAATAAACCAAGTGTTGGAACAAAATAAAAAAAATCCACATTCACTTTTAGGAATGCATAAAAACCTGGATACCCAAAGTTTAAATGTGCGGGTTTTTTGTCCATCAGCTGAAAGTATTGAATTGGTAAATATTAACAATCCCGCCAAAACTTATAAATTAAATAAAACCAATATTTTCGAATTATTCCACTTAGACATTAAAGATGAAGAACAAATTTTTGGTTATAAATTAAATATCACGGATTATCAAGGTCAAACTTATACCAAATACGATCCTTATTCATTTTTGCCAAGTATCGATTCGAGTGAATTTTATTATTTCAATGAAGGCACCGAAAATAAACTTTATGAAAAACTAGGCGTCCATTATAAAGAATGCATGGGCGTTTCGGGTGTTTCTTTTACGGTTTGGGCGCCGGAAGCATCTTCAGTTTCTTTAATTGGGGATTTTAATAATTGGCATAATACAATTCATCGCATGAGAGCTTTGGGCAGCAGCGGTATTTGGGAAATTTTTATACCCGAAGAATTACCAGAAGGTAGCTTATACAAATTCAGAATTGAAACAAAAGATGGAAAATTTTTAGATAAAGCAGATCCAATGGCTTTTTATGCTGAATTAAGGCCAAATACCAGTTCCAGAACTTGGAGACGCAAACAATATTCTTGGAATGATGAGAATTGGCTTACCACAAGGAAAAATACTAATTGGCATAAAAGCCCGATTTCCATTTATGAAATTCATTTAGGTTCTTGGAAACGCAAATCTCATGCTGATCACGATGAAAATGCTGTTTTGAGTTATGTCGAATATGCAGACCAATTAATTCCTTATATTCAGAAAATGGGCTTTACGCATATTGAATTTATGCCATTAACTGAATTCCCTTTTGACGGTTCTTGGGGTTATCAAGTTTCGGGTTATTATGCTCCAACAGCTCGTTTTGGAAATCCTGATGAATTAAAATATTTAATCGATAAATGTCATCAAGCAGGTATTGGGGTTTTGCTTGATTGGGTGCCAGCTCATTTCCCAAAAGATGCTTTTGGTTTGGCTAGTTTTGATGGTTCCGCCGTTTATGAACATGGCAATTCAGTGCAAGGCGAGCATCCGCAATGGGGAACTTTAATTTTTAATTATGGACGGACGGAAGTACAAAGTTTTTTAAATTCAAATGCTTTTTATTGGATTGAAGAATTTCATATTGATGGCTTGCGAGTGGATGCTGTTTCCTCAATGGTGCATTTAAATTATGGTCGCGAAGAAACTGGTGATTGGATACCAAATAAATATGGTGGAGTCGAAAACCTTGAAGCAGTCGATTTTTTGCGTAAATTAAATAAAAATATTCACCTTGAATTCCCAGATATTATTACGATGGCGGAAGAAGCAACCGACTGGCCTTGTGTTTCGAAGCCACTTGAATATCATGATTTAGCTTTGGGCTTTGACTTTAAATGGGATATGGGCTGGATGCACGATACACTTAAGTATATGAAAATTGATCCGCTTTTCCGTAAAGGAAGCCACGATCGAATTACTTTTTCAATGGCTTATTTTTATAATGAAAGTTTTATTTTGCCTCTCTCACACGATGAAGTAGTGCATTTAAAAGGCTCAATTATTAATAAAATGAGTGGCGATTATATGGCTCGCTTTCAGCAAACTAAACTCTTATATGCTTATCAATATGCTCATCCGGGCAAAAAGTTATTGTTTATGGGGGCAGAAGTGGCTCAAGAGTCTGAATGGGCTTATCAAAATAGCTTAGACTGGTTTAGACTAGATTATAAAGAGCCACAAGCCATTCAAAAGACTTTAACTGACTTAAATAATTTATACAAACAAGAAAAGGCTTTTTCTGACCAAGACTTTGATTTCAATGGCTTTCAGTGGATTAATCCAAATGATACTAATAATAGTGTTTATTCTTTTATGCGCAAGTCTTCTTTGGGTGAGAATATAATTTGTTTATTTAATTTTACGCCAGTGCCACGTTATAATTATTTAATAGGCTGCCCAACGGATGAACAGTATACCGAAATATTTAATTCTGATTGGGAAATTTACGCTGGTTCAGGTCAGGTTTTAAATAATAATCCAGCTAATTTAATTGGCAAATGGATTTCATTCGATAATCAGCCGCACTCAATTTCGGTGAATATTCCAGCTTTTGGTGCGGTGTTCTTGAAGAATAATGTGTGAAGTGAGATTGAAAAAACTAAATGGAAAATGAAGAATTTGAAGAAAATCTTGAAAAACTTATCTTTTCTGAGGATAACTTGGAAATACAAAAGAAGACTGAAAAGAGAAAAGGTAGTTTTTTAGAAGGTTTTTCAATTGCATTGGCATTTCATTTTGCTTTCTTTTTTGTACTGCTCTTTTTGTTTAAAAAAGTATCAGACACTTGTTCTTTCTTTTTTCCTTTTGTTGGCTTTTTTCAAATTGCTTATATTATTCCATTAGGGAATATACTCTTTTCTTTGCGTGCACCAAGATTTAATGGAAGATTCTGGGAGCGTTATTATTATCTTTCAATTGGAGAAGAAAGCCTAAAGGGTTATTCATTTTGTTTCATTTTGACTTTTTGCTTAAGTATTATTACTTGTTTAATTCTTTTTCCCGCCTTCTTTATAAAACTTTTTAAACAGATTAAATAAAAATACTTGGTCTGAATCGCGGACTAGAAGAGATAATGCTGATTTCGCAGATATTTTATTTACAGTTTTTTCCGCTGTTTGAATCAGGATTTACCGGATTAAAAGATAAACAGGATTCATGTTTGGAAAGCCATAATCAAGGAAAATAAACTTTACATAAATATCCAGAAAATTCTAAAATCTTGGGTATCTTTCTTCTAAAAGCTAAAAAGACCAATCCTAAGATAGCTGGATCATCTTTAACGGCGTCCATCTGTGATTCAGAAAGAAGGACACTGGGTTTAAAATTAAAAATTTTCTACCGATAATCAGCCGCATTGAATTTCGGGTTAATATTCCACAGCCTTTTTGGGTCGTATTTTTATTAAATGACTAAACCAAACAAGAGTAAATACAATTTAAAACCAATTTAAATTCGGCTTTGTGGTATTTACGATTTGTTGAATATTTTGAATTTTGACGGATTTATTTTAAAACAAAATTTTATTAATTAAAAACACAAATCTGAAAAGCAGCTTTTAGTGAGGCAATCATTGATTTACTATATAAAAAAATAAAAAATAAAAAAGATTTTCACAAAGTGATTGACTTTTATTTGAAAATTGACTAATATTTTATCTGTTGAAATTTCAAATCAACCGAGAAAACTGAAAGCTGCGTATTAAAGAAAATAATACTATAAAATTTTGAAAGCCTAGTCAAAAAGTCTTTTAATATTTGGATACTTATCAATAAGTTTGTAAGCTACTAAGAGCGCATAGTGAATACCTAGGCGACAACAGCCGATGAAGGACGTAATAAGTTGCGAAAAGCTGCGGGGAGTTGCTAATAATCGTCGATCCGCAGATGTCCGAATGGGGAAACCCGTCTGAAGTAATTTTCAGTCACCGTATGCTAAATAAATAGGTATACGGAGGGAACCTGGCGAACTGAAACATCTTAGTAACCAGAGGAAAAGAAATCGAATGAGATTCCGTCAGTAGCGGCGAGCGAAAGCGGAACAGCCCAAACCAAAGACTTGTTCTTTGGGGTTATAGGATCACAATATGGTATTGAAAAGTTTAGTTGAATAGCTTGGGAAAGCTAACTCAAGAAGGTGACAGTCCTGTAAACAAAAAGCTTTTCAAACTTAGTGACACCTGAGTAGCATGGGACACGTGAAACCCTGTGTGAAGTTGCGGGAACCATCCCGTAAGGCTAAATACTGTTGGCGACCGATAGTGAACTAGTACAGTGATGGAAAGGTGAAAAGAACCCCGGGAGGGGAGTGAAATAGAGCATGAAACTGTGCGCTTACAAGCTGTCAAAGCCCCATATGAGGGTGATGGCATTCCTGTTGAAGAATGAGCCGGCGAGTTATATTCAGTGGCAAGGTTAAGTCGTTCATAGACGGAGCCGTAGGGAAACCGAGTGCGAATAGCGCGTTTAGTCGCTGGGTATAGACCCGAACCCGGGTGATCTAACCATGGCCAGGTTGAAGCTTGAGTAAAATTAAGTGGAGGACCGAACCGACTAAAGTTGAAAATTTAGCGGATGAGCTGTGGTTAGGGGTGAAATGCCAATCGAACCCGGAGCTAGCTGGTTCTCCCCGAAATGTATTGAGGTACAGCGTTAGGTAAAAGTTTGCTGGAGGTAGAGCACTATTTCGGTGCGGGCGGAGAAATCTGTACCAAATCGAGTTAAACTCCGAATACCAGTGTAATGTTTCCTAGCTAGTGAGGCAGTGGGGGATAAGCTTCATTGCCAAGAGGGAAAGAGCCCAGACCATCAGTTAAGGTCCCCAAGTTATAACTAAGTGGATAAGGAGGTGGAGTTGCTTAGACAACCAAGAGGTTTGCTTAGAAGCAGCCATCCTTTAAAGAGTGCGTAATAGCTCACTGGTCGAGCGACTCTGCGCCAAGAATTCATGGGACTATGTTATACACCGAAACTATGGCATTAATAAAATAATGGGTAGGGGAGCGTTCTGTTGTAGAGTGAAGCGATACCGCGAGGAGTCGTGGACGAAACAGAAGTGAGAATGTCGGCATGAGTAGCGAAAACATTGGTGAGAATCCAATGCACCGAAAATCTAAGGTTTCCTATGGCAGGTTCGTCCGCGTAGGGTAAGTCGGGACCTAAGGCGAGGCCGAAAGGCGTAGTCGATGGACAGCAGTTTAATATTACTGCACTGGCGAAGACCGTTTGAGTATAGTCGTGACGCAGAAAGTTATTTACTGAGAATTATTGGATTTTCTTCCAAGCGTGTAGATAGTTCTTATAGGCAAATCCGTAAGAATGTTTAATTGAGGCGTGATGGGGAGCAACTACGGTTGCAACAGTGAAAACACTAAGCTGCCAAGAAAAGCGGCGATACGAGGTCGTAGTCACCCGTACCGTAAACCGACACAGGTGGATAGGTAGAGAATACTAAGGTGCGCGAGATAACTCTCTCTAAGGAACTCGGCAAAATAACTCCGTAACTTCGGGAGAAGGAGTGCCTCTTTTTGTTATTAGGGTTCGCCCCTAAGAAGCATGAAGAGGTTGCAAAAAATAGTCCCAGGCGACTGTTTAACAAAAACACAGGTTCCTGCTAACTCGAAAGAGGATGTATAGGAGCTGACGCCTGCCCAGTGCTGGAAGGTCACAGAAGTTGGTTAGGAGCAATCCGAAGCTAGCGACTTAAGCCCCAGTGAACGGCGGCCGTAACTATAACGGTCCTAAGGTAGCGAAATTCCTTGTCAGGTAAGTTCTGACCCGCATGAATGGCGTAACGATCTGGGAACTGTCTCGGAGAGAGACTCGGCGAAATTGACATGTCTGTGAAGATGCGGACTAGGCGTGCCAGGACAGAAAGACCCTATTGAGCTTTACTGTAGGCTGGAATTGGGCGCGGATTCAAGATGCGCAGGATAGGTGGGAGCCTTTGAAGCTTTACTTTCGGGTAAAGCAGAGGCAACGGTGAGATACCACTCTTCTTGAAGCTGCGTTCTAACTTTGTCCATGAATCTGGATAAAAGACAGTTCCTGTTGGGCAGTTTGACTGGGGCGGTCGCCTCCCAAAGAGTAACGGAGGCGCGCAAAGGTTCCCTCAGGCTGTTTGGAAATCAGCTGTTGAGTGCAAAAGCATAAGGGAGCTTGACTGTGAGAGAGACATCTCGAACAGGTGCGAAAGCAGGCTTTAGTGATCCGACGGTTCCGCATGGAAAGGCCGTCGCTCATCGGATAAAAGTTACCATAGGGATAACAGGCTAGTCTTCTCCGAGAGTCCATATCGACGAGAAGGTTCGGCACCTCGATGTCGGCTCATCGCATCCTGGGGCGGTAGTACGTCCCAAGGGTTTGGCTGTTCGCCAATTAAAGCGGTACGTGAGCTGGGTTCAGAACGTCGTGAGACAGTTCGGTCCATATCCGGCACGCCCGAAAGAGATTTGAGAGGATTCTTCCTTAGTACGAGAGGACCGGGAAGGACTCACCTCTAGTGTACCAGTTGTTCTGCCAAGAGCAAACGCTGGGTAGCTATGTGAGGAGTGGATAAACGCTGAAAGCATATAAGCGTGAAGCCCACCTCAAGATAAGATCTCTCACTGAGTTAATCAGGTAAGATCACAGGTAGATTACCTGTTTGATAGGCTACAAGTGTAAGTACAGCAATGTATTCAGCTGAGTAGTACTAATTGATCGAGGGCTTACTTCTTATTAATAAGTATCAGTATTATTTTCTATACGCTTCATATACGCAGCTTTCAGTTTTCATTTTTGTTTTTATAAGATATGATATTTCAATCTACTATTTTCAGCCCAGTGTGCAAGTAAGTACTTAACAGGCATTAGGTCTTTAAAGTGAAGATACCTTTAGAGTGCTTATTGAGCTGGAAAGCGACTGCAGGAGATAAAAGCTTGAGAAAACATAGTATGCTGGAAAAATGCCAAATATCCCATGGCAAAACAGTATTAATATAAAAATTCTCCACAAGGTGTCCAATTAAACGAGAATTTTGTTTATTTCTGTTTAGGAGCGGAGGAGAAAATAGCCATTATGATTTTAAAGGTTTAGATGAAAATATTTTAGTATGAAGACTCTCTGAAAGAAATTAACAAGGAATAAATGCTCCCTAGTATCATATTGATTATAGGAGAGGAGTAATTTAATTACTTGTTAATAGTTTTTTCTTCGTCCCGACAGCTTTGTTAGTTTCATTCAGTCAATAATGTGCCGAGATATACTATCGGAAAGCTAAAAACAGAATGTGGAAAAGAATTAAGACAATTAGTTTTAGAGATTAAAACATCATCAAATGAGTATGAAAGAAGTACGAATTTACCGAAAACCTTTATAAACTTTTTTCTTTCGTAAAAATAATTAATAAAAATCTTTAGAGTTACTTTATATAATTTGGAGTTTTTGGAAGTGCCGACTTAGGGATACCAGTTGATCCAGTGTTGCGAGCTAATTGAAAAGTTGCTTGTGCTAATAACAGAATAACATGTTTTGAAAACTGTTTAGCTGAATCAACTGTAGGTTCAACTTCTGTTCCAGCTGTTTTTTGCTCTACGTGTTTTACCACATTTCTTCGAGGATCAGGCTTTTGGCTAGGTTCAAATGAAGGGAAAATTATATAATCTAAACCTACATTATCTGGAAAAGAAAATTGTAAAGTAGGTAAACAATCTCCACCTTTACTAGTTACTTGTACACCATTTTGGACTAAAGTGGAATGGTTTATTTCCATTTTTACACCATTAACTATTACAACTAATTGGTTTTCTTTAGGCCTTAAAATCTCAACTGTACTATTTGGTAACTTAAGAGAATTACCAACTTGAAGACCTCCATGCAATAAAATAGCTTTATTAAAATAGCTTAAAGCAGAAAGTACATCCAAATTACCCGCAGGATTTCTTCTAAATGCTTCCACCGCCATGATTCTATTCTTTTGAAAAGAAGACGAAGAAGTATGACTTAAAATGTTAGAATACGCTGTCATTTTTTATTTATTATATTAATAAGGGTGAACTTGGAGACGGAGAAACTGACGCAATAGCTTGTTTTAGAAAAAGTAAAACATGAGATTCTAGAGTTTCGAGTTGCGGAGGTAAAGGTAAAGCTAAATCTCCAGTATTCTGATTATTAGCTGTGCCAACTGGGGGCAAATATAAAGTATGTACTTTTTCACCACATGGCAAAAAGAAGCCTTCCTCATTATTATTATACTTTTCCAATTCTAATCCACCTAAGCCCATCAATCCTGTATGTCCTGTATGTCCTGTATGTACTTTACAAGGATGAAGCATCAGGCTTTTGTCTATTTTAGGAAAAGAAAAGTTCAAAACAGGCGTAAAACCTCCAGCTCTATTGATTAATGGTTCACCATCTCTTGATAAATAGCCAGACCATACATTCATTTCTATATTTTGAATTCTTACAGATAAACCCTTAGGATACCAAGCAGCGAAAACATCCTTCCTATTAATGGGTGATGGTGGTGGTAACAAATTAGTATCATTAATTAAAGAAATTGCAAAATTAGTATTTAGCGGAAGAGCTAATAATCCGCTCTTTTGAAAAACTTGACTATTTAATTCAGCTAAAGAATTGATAATAGGAGATCCTATCCCCAAAAGGACAGTAGCCATATTTCCTCTTTCTTCGGAAGTTATAATTTTTACTGCTCTTTCGGAAGACACTCTCATTTTATTTTTTATTCCCCTTGACCCATTGAATAAACTTTCTGTCCATCAAATTTATAAAGATTTTCAAGTTTAATCCATTCAAAGCCAAGTTCTTCTACTCTTGCCAGAAGATTACGAATATCAGCTTGGGTAGGAGCTTTATTACCTAAAAAGCGGCATCTCCAATGATCGGTACAAAAAGTTTCAGACATACCGCCCGGATAAACTTTAGCTCCGCGATTACTGAGCATTTTAAGGTTAAAGTCAGGAGCGGCAATTTTTTCCAAAGCTTGTCCAATTTCATCAGTTGGCTTAGTTGAGTAAATAAAGACATCGACTCCGTCTAATTCACGTTTAATATTATTTTCTTTACGAACATATTTAATTGGTCTTTGAGAAGGCGATCCAGTATAATCAACTGCTTTGAGAGTACTTGGTTTTTGGCCTAATCTGGCAACCACGGCTTCAGCAAATTCTTTAGTTCCGACAGAAGCACCACCTTTGGCAATATCATAAGTGAAAACGCCGTCTTCTAAGGTTTTGAGCCAAGCATTATGCACATTTGTCGCAATATCATTTTGGTCAATATGCTGTAGCATCATAATTGCTCCGAGTAAAAGCCCTGATGGATTAGCCAAGTTTTGTCCGGCTCTGCGAGGTGCACTACCATGAATTGCTTCAAACATAGAACATTCTTCGCCAATATTAGAAGAACCAGCTAAACCAACACTACCCGCAATTTGAGCTGCCACATCTGAAGCAATATCTCCGTATAAATTTGGCATAATAATTACATCAAAAATTTCAGGAGTATCAGCCATTTTGGCCATTCCAATATCAATAATCCAATGTTCTTTCTCTAAGTCTGGGTATTCAGCTCCAATTTCGTCAAAGACCTTATGAAATAAACCATCTGTCATTTTCATAATATTGTCTTTGGTAAAGCAAGTTACTTTTTTGCGTTTATTTCTGACAGCATATTCAAATCCATAACGTACAATTTTTTCGCAACCCGGGCGGCTAATTAATTTTAGACATTGAATTACTTCGGGAGTTTGTTGATGTTCGATTCCAGCATATAAATCTTCTTCGTTTTCCCGTACAATTACCAAATTCATCTTTGGATGCTTACTTTGGACAAATGGATTATAAGAAACACAAGGCCTAATATTAGCGAATAAACCTAAAGCTTTGCGAGTAGTAACATTTAAGCTTTTATAGCCACCACCTTGCGGAGTAGTAATTGGGGCTTTTAAAAATACTTTGGTTCTTCTTAATGATTCCCATGAACTAGCTTCAATTCCAGCACTATTACCGGCCAAATAAACTTTTTCTCCAATATCAATAAATTCAGGCTCAATATTCGCTCCGGCTGATAATAATATATGCAAAGTGGCATCCATAATTTCTGGGCCAATTCCATCACCTTTAGCAACGGTGATCGCTCTTTTATTAGTCATAAATCTTAAAATGTCCTTTTAAATTCACTTGTCTAGCCATTCTAATATTTAAAGCTTAATAATTCAATTAATTAAATTTATTTGTTTCAAACGCTTTGTTTCTGCCAATTTGCTCCTAAATAATTCAGCATCGAATCTCCTATCTTAGTCATGACTGCACATCTGTCCAATTTTCTAATATTGTTAACGGTCGATTCCCGCTGGGCAAAGGAAATATTACAGTACTACCTTCAATATTTGCTCCTAATCTATTTAGCTCTTTTCTAGATGTTTCTGCACCCTTTAATATAGCTATTAATCTTCCAGCTGTTTGGGTATCTTGGCTAACCTTACCCGGCTGACTGCATAATACTCGAAGACTTTGCTCAAGAGATAAGGGACTAACTTCTCGGGATGAGCTTGGCCGGTCTGCTATTTTTGAGGTTGCAAGAGAATATTTGGCTCGATGAGCCCTACCACTATTTGCAATCTGTCCTATACTTGAACATTTGGATCTAGCTGTAATAATTGGTTGAGATGAAATACGCATTGTTTATTATATTTAAGTAGTTTTTCTAAACGAATCGGTCACTAGGTTTTTAACTAGTTAGTTGATCTTGCTTCTTCTGCAGCTCGTGAAAGAGGGCTTCTATCCTGTCTTGCTTTTTCTCTTTGGGCAAGAGTTTTAGCTTGAGGTACTGCTTGTCCCCCCAGGTAATACTCTTGCACTTGACTTGGGAGCAAACCTGTTCTTAAAGTCAATAGGTTTCCTTGAAAGGGGCAGAGTACATCGAAAGTAGCATTAGCTCCTTTTACTATTTTTCCTCCATGCTCTCTTAAGGTTTCCATCCAAGCTTTTTTAGGATTTTCAAGAGTAGTTGTTGTTAACCGATTAGACAATTTGTCTCCAGTTGCCAATTCAACTAGCTCTTTAGCAGCTGGATGTCCCGAAGAACTTAAAGCATTGAGTTTACCTAAACTTTGTATAAGACTAAGAGGAGAAGAACTGTTTCTTCCTCTTTCTGCCTGCTTTGATCCTGGAATTCCTATTTTCTTCTGGAGATTAGGTGTTGCAGTTTGTTGTTTTGAAATACTAACCATCTAGTTAATTTGATTGACTTTGAAATCAAATTAACTAGATGGTTAGTATTGATTTATTTTAAAAAAGTCTTAATATTTAGTCTAATTTCTAAAACCTAAATAATTTAATCCCTGCTTAATTAAATTATCAATTTCAGCGGATACAGGAATATTAAAGCCTTTTTGTCTTAGATTACGGGTGGGTATTTCTCTCATTAATAATTCCAATCCTGAACCTTTTGAAATTAAAACATTAGCAGTAGTAGGATCATCAGGAAGTCTTTTTACAATTACCCGCCCCTTTCCATATTGACTTTCAAGTGTAGCTAAAGTCGGCAAATGGTCTTCTTCTGAGTCACCAAATCCAAAAAACTCATTAAAGGCTGGCAAAAAATGCCTCTTTTCGAGCGATTTACCCGAATAATCAATTTCTTGGCAATATTTAGCATATAAATCCTGATAATCATTTGGCCTAACTTCGAGGGAGTGAGAGGCTTTTAAAGATTGAAACCATTTAAACAGCTCATCTTTAGAAAAGGGTAACAATTTATTTTCTGAGAAATAGCTATTCCAGGCAATTGAAAAATATCTTTTAGTAGTTGTATTTAAAGCGTGATCTACTTCCTGGCAATACAATTCACATAATTTATCTTTGCCCAAGGCTATTTGTGCTGATGTTAAAGATTTAAACCAATCATGAATTATCTCAGCCTGGAATGGTTTAATTTGGTTTTCTACTAATGGTGCGGGAATTATTCCACTTTTGTAAGCTTCTTTGAGAGCCTTATTGAAATTAGCTTTATTGCCTTCCGCTGGACTTATATTTAAATGTTGGCAATAAAGAGAATAAAGACTTTCAGCTGTTGAGCTGGCCATTTGGCTTTGAGTTAAAGAATTTAAAAAGCTCATAATATTCGGATAAATAAAATGCGACTCCGGTTTGAGAGCAACTATTTTTTCGGGATTTTTCAAAAAAGATTGCAGAGCTAAAGCAAAATGAGGAGCATTAGTACGAGAATTTAAATCTAAATCAGTAAACCCTAAAGTCTTTTTAGCGTAGGCAGCATATTTATCACGAAGTATTTGAGGATTTAAAGATAATTCAGTAGGCGTTAAAGTTCTTAACCAGCCATGAATATTCAAATATGAAACAGGACTTTTTCGATTGCTAGCATGAAAACTTGCAATTTTTGGTTTTAGCTGGGGAATAAATTCTGGCCTGATTAAATTGACAAACATCTAATATTTACTGATTAGTTTTGAATCAATTTATCAGCAAAAAGTCGAGCATTACTAAATTTTCCAAAAGACTTAATGTTTAAAAGCTCTTCCAAAACTTAAAAAACGTGAGTTCGACAGATGAATATGAGAAAACGTCTAAATAAAAAGAAAAATCACTTTAAATTTTATAAACCAAATTAAAGATACCTAATATTGCCAGATGCAACAAGTTCTGAAACCGCTTTATTGGCACCAATAACATCAATTTGTGTACCCGGACTCACTTCTAAAAGACCCATCCCGGAGGGTACCCCAATTACCGTAACTCTGCTCATTTTTTCTGCACGCAGATATGCACCAGGAGGAATAATGCCTACAGTAGAATTATTTCCGCCATCACCATTAACATTTAACCATCCTCCTTCTTCAAGGGAAGCTAGAAATAACTCATTGCCCTTTCCTCCACTCACTAATCTATTAGACAGATTTGTATTTACACCGGAAATGAGAAAAGTATCGTTTCCGCGACCACCATTAATACCCTTAGCTCCATCATTTATAAGATCATCTTGAGTAAGAGTAAAAGCATCTGCTCCAGCTGTTGGAGTTGTCTCATACAGCTTCTTTGGCCATACGCCATTGAGATCAGCCGTCAATCTTATCTGCTCAGTAAGACCAAACAATTGAAAGACTGTCTCTTTGGATTTTCTAGTTGCCTCACCTACTTCTTTTGAAGAAAATTGAGCCAAGGCAAATAATGGATTAATGAGTCCATATTGTTTAACTGCTCCTGGAAACCTGCTAGCAAACTGCCTTACTCCCTCATCTGGGTTTCCAGTCGTAAGCGAGGTTGCCCCAAAATAAGACAGTGAATTATTTGTTGATTGAGTGTTATAATTTGTTCTTTCGCCGACAATTCTTCCGAATTCCTCACCCACCATTACAGCTGTTCTATTGTCTCCAGCTTCATCCAGGGCAGCTTGCAGAAAGCCAAGTCTTCCATTGATTACAATTTTGTCAGCATATAAATTCACAAAAGACTTAAACTGGTTTTTACCATCTTTATCTACTTCATAATAGAATCCATTCGTGGCAGCATTTGTATTACCGGGCAGAGAAGTTCCTATCACTGTTACTTTATCAAAAATCTGGGTAAATTGAGGATATTCAGCTAATTGTCCTAATAAAATGTCTACATTAGGATTTTTTTCTGGATTTTGAATTATAAAACGAGATGGATTTTCTGCTACTTGAGATCTTAATGCCACTTGAGAGGCTACCCTTTCCGGATCTTGAATTTGAATTGCTGAAGCTTGCCCTTGCTTTTCTACCAAATTAACCGGTAAGCTCTCTGTCAAAGCAGGCGTAGGGATTGGTGAGGTTGTTGGTGGTGCTGAAAGAGGTAATTTTTTATTATTACTTGGTGGAGCCAGTTTTAATCTTCCAGTTGCAGTTATTCTGGATGGTTGAGCTAAAAGAGCTGGGAATTGAATTTTCATTGTAAATACAGTTAACAAAGTCTTAAGAATTGAAATTTCAATGTATCACACCTTTGTAAATAAATATTGACTTTCGAATAAATTAATATTAGGCAAAACAAAAGCTGGTATTCCATCAATAAACCTACATTATTTGCTGATTAACTTTGACTAAACTTGCCAGTAAGTAGTCGGAGATTATTAAATTTCCAATAGACTTAATATTTAAGGTAAATCAATTTCTGTAAATAAATCAATTTCTATAGATTATTTAGACTTTATATGATTCAAATTCCCCACTTAGCCACTACTATTTTAAGGAGTTAAGCTAAGATTTTATTCTTTTTATTTTCACTAATTGCCTGAGTATGAAATAGCCAAATCACCGATTGCCTTCTGATTGAGCTAATTAAATTATCAAATAAAGTCAAGGCTTCAGTTTTATATTCAATAATTGGCTGTTTATTTCCATAACCTCTTAAATGAATTCCCTCTTTTAATGAATCTAATGATTGCAAATGCTCAATCCAATGTTGATCGATAGAATGCAAGAAAATTTGTCTTTGAATTTCTTCAAAAGATTCGCCCAATTCTTTCTCTTTGTCAGAATAAATTTCTAAAATCAATTCGGTTAAATATTCTTGTAATTCCGCAAAAGACATTTCGGTTATTTTTTCAAGGCTAACTCTTTCACTAAATTCTGGTATTTCCGCTTCAATAGAGGCTAAAAGTAAATCCATTGAGCTAGGAGCTTTTTTTGCCAAATCTGAATCTTGCTCTTCATCATTTTCAGCTATAACTTCTTCAGCTATATTTTTTTCAAACCAAGTTTCGGGTGGTTTATTCGGATCAATGTAAGTAAAAATTAAATTATCAATTCTTTCCTTTAACATTTCCCCAAAGACCTCTTTCAGACTATAATTTTCAAGAACTCTTTGTCTTTCTTGATAAATTACTCGTCTTTGTGTATCTTGCACATTATCGTATTCAAGCAGCTTTTTACGGATTTCATAATTATGAGCTTCTACTCTTTTTTGAGCATTTTCAATTCCTCGGTTCACCAAACCAGCTTCCAAAGCTAAATCTTCTTCGGCTTTTAACATATCCATTGCTCCAGTTAAGCGGTCTCCCCCAAATATCCTCATTAAAGAATCATCTAAACCCAAGAAAAAACGAGTAGTACCTGGATCTCCTTGTCTGCCCGCTCTTCCTCGAAGCTGATTATCTATTCGTCTGGATTCATGCCTTTCTGTACCAATTACATGTAAACCGCCCAAATCAACTATTTTTTTATTATTAGCTTCCATGTCTGGTTTAACTTGCTCTAAGGCTTCATGTAAAGCAGCCTCATATTCCAAAGAACCAATTTCTAATTGCAAAGGCTTAATTTTTTCTTTGGCCGTAAATTCTGCGTTTCCGCCAAGCAAAATATCAGTTCCCCGCCCGGCCATGTTTGTAGCAATTGTAATTCCTCCAAATCTTCCAGCTTGGGCAATAATTTCAGCTTCTCGGGCATGTTGTTTGGCATTTAAAACACTATGCTTAATACCTTTTTTAATTTCTTCAACAATTAAACAGCTGTCTAGGAAAGTACCAATGAAGCAAGTCAAATCATTTTCATCTTTATTTGGCAAGTCACTCAAAACATTTTGAATAGCTTTTACCAAATTAGAATTAGTATTTTCGCTTTGCGTATATTTTTCAAAAACCTCTTGAGCAGCCAAATAAGTAATATTAAAAGGTTTATCTAAAAGACGAGTAATATTTTTAATTAATTCTTCTGGTTTAGGATTTTGTTCATTTAAAACTCTTTTTAATCTTTCAGACCGCCAAATCATTAACTCAACGCTGGCTTGCGGCTTAGAGAGCATATCTGATAATAATTCAGACTTTTCAATACTGGTTGTACCGACTAAAACTGGTCTGCCAACTTTGTGTACCGAAATTATTTCTTGCAAAATCGCATAAAACTTTTGTTTTTCATTTTTATAAACTTGGTCATTTAAATCTTTCCGTGAGTTTATACGATTGGTAGGAATAGGAACCACATTCAAATTATAAATATTTTTTAATTCTTCCGCTTCGGTTACGGCTGTCCCAGTCATACCGCTTAATTTTGGATAAAGTCTAAAGAAGTTCTGGAAAGTAATACTCGCCAAAGTCATTGACTCTTCTTGTAATGGCACTCCTTCTTTAGCTTCAATAGCTTGATGTAATCCATCTGACCAGCGACGGCCTTGCATTAAACGCCCAGTAAATTCATCCACAATGACAACTTCAGGTTTTTTATTGTCTGGATTTGGCTGAATAACATAATCAGTATCCCTTTTAAATAATTCTTTCGCTTTTAAAGCTTGTAAAACGTGATGAGCCAAATTCGATTCAATTGACCATAAATCTTGTACGCCCAAATAAGCCTCTGCATTGGCAATTCCAGTATCAGTCAAAATAACATTTTTAGCTTTCTCATCAACATAATAATCACCTTTTACATCATCTTTGTCTTTGCCTTTATTAAGCTTTTTAGCTAATTGGTTCATAGTTAAATAAACTTCTTCTTTGCTGCTTTCAGGCATTCCGCTAATAATTAATGGTGTACGTGCTTCATCAATTAAAACACTGTCTACCTCGTCAATAATCGCAAAATTAAAACCTCGGCGTACTTGTTCTTCTTTGGATTCGGCCATATTATCGCGTAAATAATCAAAACCCAATTCATTATTGGTGGCATAAGTAATATCAGACAAATAAGCTTTTCGCTTTTCAATAGCTGATTTCGCCTCTGGTACAACTAAGCCAACTGATAAACCCAAAAATTTATACAATCTTCCCATCCACTCAGAATCACGCCTGGCCAAATAATTATTAACTGTAATAATATGAACTCCGCGTCCGCACAAAGCATTTAAAACGGCCGGCAAAGTAGCGACTAAGGTTTTTCCTTCACCAGTACGCATTTCTGAAATATTACCTTGGTGCAAAATAATACCCCCAACACATTGCACAGGGAAATGTTTCATACCTAAAACACGCCATGAAGCTTCACGCGTAATAGCAAAAACTTCCACTAAAACATCATCTAAAGCTTTTTGTAAGTCTTTTTGGCTCCAATCTGGATTAGTCAAATTAACTTTTAATTCAGCGATGCGGGCAATTAATTCAGCATCAGTTTTTAATGAATATTCACCATCCAAGTTTTTGATCTGCTCGACTAATGGCTGAACTTTTTTAACAAATCTTTCAGGGCCTAAACCAAGGAATTTCTCTAAAGTGCTTAAAATCACTATATTTACCTTTATAAATTAAATACTAAAATTGGAAATACTTAAATATTACCCTTAATAAAAGAATTTTTTAAATCATTCATAAAAACAATGATTAGAATTAAGCTATACTAAATACAACTTGTTAAACAATTGTTTTACATTATGTCTAAATATATAGGAATTAGAATATCTGATGAGTTAGAAGAAGCTCTTACTAATATTTCAAAAAATACTAATAAAACTAAATCTTTTCACATAAAAAAAGCGATAGAGCAATACTTAGAAGACTTAGAAGACTATTTAGAAGGCCTGCATATTTTAAGCCTAAAAAATAAAACTTATTCACTAGAAGAGGTTAAAGCAAAACTAGGTTTAGAATGAATAAGTACAAAATAGAATTCGATGATTTAGCTGAAAAACAGCTTTCTAAACTAGCTAAGCAAAGCCAAAAGCAAATTATTATTTTCCTAGAAAATCTATTGATCAAAATTAATCAAAACGGAGTTAATCCTTTTTTATTAGGAAAAGCTTTAATGGGCAATTTAAAAGGTTTATACCGCTTTAGAACAGGTGACTTTAGGTTGATTTGCGAAATTAAAGAAAATAAATTAATAATTTACGTCTTAAAAATTGGACACCGAAAAGATATTTATCAATAATTGATGAGATCAATAAAATTAAAATATCAATATTTAATAAATTTATGAAAAGAGCTTTTTTAATTGTTTTAGATGCGTGTGGAGTTGGAGCAATGCCAGATTGGCAAGAATTTAATGATCCAGCTTCTGCCAATACCTTAGCGAATGTTGCCAAAGCTTGCGGAGGTTTAAATTTACCTAATCTTGAAAAGTTGGGCTTAGGAAATATAATTGAATTACAAGGAGTAAAACCCCAAACAAATCCTTTAGCCTTGTGGGGCAAAGCAGCCGAAAAATCCTTGGGCAAAGATACAACGACGGGGCATTGGGAAATGGCTGGTTTAATGGTAGATAATCCTTTCCCTGTTTACCCTAATGGTTTTCCCGCTGAAATTATTAATGAATTTATTCAATTTACTGGCTGTGGCGGAGTTTTGGGCAATATACCCGCTTCCGGAACCGACATTTTAATTCAGCTTGGGGAAAAACACCTAGAAACTGGCTGGCCAATTATTTATACTTCAGCTGATAGCGTTTTTCAAATTGCCACAAATGTCAGTAAAATTCCCTTGGAAACTTTGTATTCTTGGTGCGAAAAGGCCCGGAAGATATTATGCAATAAACATGAAGTTAGTCGAGTCATTGCCAGACCATTTGACGGAAACAGTGCAAAAGAATTTTACCGCCTTTCCGAATACCGCCACGACTATGCCATTGAACCCACAGGAGAAACAATATTAAGCTTTTTGCAGAAAAATAATTGTCAAACTATTTCGGTTGGTAAAATACGGGATATTTTTTGTGAAATTGGTATTGATCAATTTACCGAAGGAAAAAGTAATGAAGCTTGTTTAGGAAATATTATTTCTTTGCTGAAAGAAAAAAATCAGACTAAACCGCAATTTATATTTGCTAATTTAGTTGAAACAGACTCGCATTTTGGCCACCGCAACGATGCAAAAGGTTTTGGCTTGGCCTTGGAAAAAATTGATTTGGCTATCGGTGAATGTTTAAAATTAATGACGCAAAACGATTTAATGATTTTGACAGCTGACCATGGATGCGACCCAACCGTGGCTGGCACAGACCACACCCGAGAATATATACCAATTTTGGCTTATAGTAAAGCTTTTGAGGAAAAGTCAAATAAAAATATTGGCATTCGCCCAAGCTTCCTTGATACCGCTACTAGCATTGCTGATTGGTTTGGATTATCTGATAATTGGATTAAAACTATAAAAACTGAATCTGAAAGTTATATACAAACTCAATAAACTTTACTCTTTCAATGAGCCTTTTAAAGTATTAATAACTAAAATAAATTCACCTTTTTCAATTAAGTTAGGATTAGTGCTTATTTCAGCTAAATTTCCATATATAATTTGCTCGTAAAATTTGGTTAACTCACGCCCTAAACAAATCTTATATTCCGGAAAATCCTTAGCTAGAATACTCAAAGTTTTTTTTATACGATAAGGCGATTCTAAAGCGATTAAAGGTGTTTCCATATCGCCAAGAGACTTGTGAGCTAATTTAATAACTTTAGTTTCGGTGCGTGGCATAAAACCCGCAAAATAAAAACCTTTAGCCAAATTAAAACTGCAAACCGACAAAATACTAGTTAAAGAAGAGGCACCCGGAATAGGAATAATTTTAAAGCCCAATTTTTGCACTTCCTGCACCACAAAATTACCCGGATCCGACATACAAGGCGTGCCAGCATCGGAGATATAAGCAATTGATTTGCCAGTTTGAATTAATTCAGCTAAATACAAAGCTTTTCTTTGCTCATTATGAGCATGACAAATAATAAAATCTTTTTTTAAGTCCAAGCTTTTCATCAGCTTTCCAGCTTGGCGGCTATCTTCACAAGCGATAAAATCAACATTTTTTAAAACATTATAGGCTCTGAGGGTTAAATCTTGTAAATTACCAATCGGTGTCGCTACCATGTACAAAGCGTTTTCAACCGCAAAGTCTTTTTCTTCTTTAAACATATTTAAATTTAATTCACAATAATACCTAATTATATTTAGAGCTGAGCCTGATTTATGAGAAAATTAAACTAAATAATAAAAATTTAAAATTATTAATATGGTAGAAAAAATAATTTTAGCTAAGCCACGTGGTTTTTGTGCTGGCGTCGAGTATGCAGTAGGCATTGTGGAAAAGTCTTTAACTGAATTTGATCTTCCAATTTATATTTTAAAAGAAATTGTACATAATAAAAAAATTGTGCAAGATTTATCGTTAAGAGGGGCTAAATCTGTTAGCTCAATAGAAGAAGTGCCAAAAGGCTCAATTCTAATTTTTAGTGCACATGGCGTGCCACCCGAATTCCATACTTTAGCAAAAGAAAGAGGACTTTATGTAATTGATGCAACTTGCCCGTTGGTAAGAAAAGTCCACTTGGAAGCAATTCGTTTTGTAAAAGAAGGCTATACAATTTTATATATCGGCCACGCCGGACATGATGAAGCTTTGGGCGTTATAGCAGAAGCCCCAGATTCAATTATTTTAATTAATGATAAAACGGAAGCACTTTCGGTTCAGCCACCTGATAATAATAAATTAGCTTTTTTAACCCAAACTACATTAAGCCTAAAAGAGACGGGAGAAATAATTAATATTCTGCAGAAGCGTTTTCCACAAATAATTGGCCCCGATAAAGAAGATATTTGCTATGCAACTACAAATAGACAAGCAGCAGTCAGTGAATTGGCAAAATTGAGTGATTTAGTTTTAGTTTTAGGCTCCGAAAATAGCTCTAATTCACAAAGATTACGTGAATGTGCTGAAGAATTTAAAATAAATGCTTACTTAATTGATGGAAAAGAGCAAATAGAAAATACCTGGTTTGAAAAAGAAGAAATTAAGACTATTGGCATTACGGCCGGTGCTTCCGCTCCAGAAAGTTTAGTAAAAGAAGTTGTAAATTATTTTCAAGAAAAATATCCAAAGATTGAAATAAGTGAATTAACAACTATTAAAGAAAAAACATATTTTCCAATTCCAAATTTAAAACAGAAATTAATTGTCTCAAAATAATAAAACTTACTTAATTGCAGTGTTTTAATGGCTCATCATTGCTTTAGTGTATTCTTCTACAATTTTTTTTGGCGAGCCAATCCCCATCAATTTACTATTTTGAATCCAAATTACTTTTGAGCAATGCTCCTCGGCTTGCTCTAATGAGTGAGTTACCATAACAATAGTTGTATTTTTTTGGCTTTTTATTTCTTCAAATTTTTGTAAACATTTTTCCTGAAAAGCTATATCACCCACCGCTAAAACTTCGTCGATTAGTAAAATTTCGGGCTGAGTTTGAATAGCTACCGAAAAAGACAAACGTGCCATCATACCTGATGAATAAGTCCTAAGTGGTTGATCAATCTTTTCGCCTAGCTCGGAAAAATCAATAATTTCTGCCACTTTAGAGCTTAAATAATAATTACTCATTCCAAATAAACTACCATTCAAAAAAATGTTTTCACGTCCGGTAAAATCAGGGTGCAAGCCAGCTCCTAAAGCCAGCATACTAGTGATTTTTCCTTTGAGGGTGAGTTTTCCGGCTGTGGGAGCAGATATTCCAGCTATTATTTTTAAAGCAGTGCTTTTCCCTGAGCCATTTTGTCCTATTATTCCAACCGTTTCACCCTTATAAACCTCAAAAGAAACATCATCCAGGCTTTTAATTTCTGGGCGGTTTAAATCTTTAGGTTGTAAAAGCCGTGCAAAAACTTCTCTTAAATTAAATGCTTTAATTCCTGAATAATAGCTTTTACTAATATTTTCAAATTTAATGACAATTTCTTTTTGCTTTTCTTCACTCATTATTTTAAATTAAATCGGAAACTATATATCTTAGGCGGTTAAAAGTCCAATGCCCTATCAAATACCAAATAAGCGTAAATAAACTAAAGTATAAAAGCAAATGCCAATTCGGATGAGTTCCCGCATAAATAATATCTCGAGATAAAGATACTAAGCTTGCAAAGGGCTGAGCATTTAATAACCAAGCATACTTTTTTGAAATTGTTTCTGCGGAATAAATAATTGGGGTTACAAAAAATAAAAGAGATAATAAAGTTGCAACTATATAACTCAAATCACGGACAATGGCTCCTATTGAAGATAGAAAGAGACAAGTTGCATACAAAAATACTGACTGAAGAATAATTAAAACTGGAAACCAAAGCAAGTTAAAGGTAATCGGAGCCTTAGTTATTAGCATTAATACAAATATTAAACCAAATGAAATTAAATAATTAACCGCCCCCGAAAGTATCATTGAAATTATTAAAATTTCTTGTGGAAAATAAACTTTCGATAAAAAACCTCCATTTGCTTGAAACAAATCGCAAGCTCTGGCCAAAATCTGAGTCGAAAAATTCCAACAATTAATTCCCACAAATAAAAAAACTAAATAATTAGGAATTTCTGTTTTAGTAACCCTTGAAAAAACCAGAAAGTAAATAGTTAAAGATAAAAGAGGATTGAGAAAATTCCAAATAATTCCTAGAAACGAGCCTTTATATCTTATTTCAATTTCTCTATTACTCAAATTAAGCAGAAAGCTTCTATATTTCCAAATATCAGCATAAATCTGAAAAAGATTAAACGGTGTTTGGCTAGTTCTAGTAGTTATATTGGATTTATTCATGAATTTATTTGAAGTTTTTCATAAAAAGTCCGGCAATATCATCCATAATTTGGCCATCTCCATTCTGGTCAATTAATGAAGCTATACCCGAAGCACCAATTCCCTCTCCATCTCTCTTTTGACTTAAAGCATTCATCACTAAAGGTGCAATACTACCAATAACTTGGGTCGCTGTTTGCTGGTTTAAGTTAAACTTATTCGAAATTGTATCAGTTGCTTCTTTAGCGGAATTACCAAGTAAATTAGTTAGACCTGAAGCAGCTGTTTGCTGACCACCACTGATTGACTGCAAAAACATATTAGCAATATTATCAATATTAGCGTGCTGATCCAAAAGGCCATTTAGCTTATCAGTTCCGCCTTGTTCGGTTAATTTTTTAAGACCCGTAACAATTAAAGGCACCGCTATTATTAAAATTTGATTAGTTTTTGCTTCATCAAACCCGAATTTAGCGGACAATTGGTTAATTAAAGAAGGAGCAATTGATTGAATTAAACTAGGAATTAAATTATTATTTGACATTTTTATTTATACTGTTAAGCCAAGCTGACGGTTGGGAATTTGGAGTTTTTGTATTGATGAGCTTTCTTTTTTAATATTTCAACTTGATCGATTTTTTCCCAAGGTAAGTCTATATCAAAGCGTCCAAAATGACCATATGCAGCTACTTGTTTATAAAAAGAACCATTATTTTTAGCTGGCAGATTTTTCAAATCAAATTGCTGAATAATAGACCAAGGGCGTAAATCGAAATGTTCTTTCACTAAATTAGATAAGCTTTCATCATCTAATATACCCGTACCTTGCGTAAATACTGACAATGAAACCGGTTTTGCCATACCGATAGCATAGGAAATTTGAATTTCACATATTGAAGCTAAATCAGCGGCTACAATATTTTTGGCAATATAACGGGCGGCATAAGCGGCTGAGCGATCTACTTTAGTTGGATCTTTACCAGAAAAAGCACCACCACCATGTCGTCCATAACCACCATAAGTATCCACAATGATTTTGCGTCCGGTTAAACCAGCGTCTCCATGAGGGCCTCCAATTACAAAACGCCCAGACGGATTAATAATAATTTTGGTTTTATCGTCAATATTTAAACTATATCTCTCTAGGACTGGTTTTATAACATAATTTATTAAATCAGTTTTAATTTTATCTAGGTTTATATTTTCTTCATGCTGAGTAGAAATTAAAATTGTGTCGAGCCTGACTGGTAAGCCATTTTCATATTCAACTGTTACCTGGGTTTTGCCATCGGGTCTCAAATATTTTAAAGAGCCATTTTTTCTCACTTCACTCAGTCTTAAAGCTAAACGATGAGCAATGGCAATTGAAATGGGCATTAATTCAGGAGTTTCATTGCAAGCAAAACCAAACATTAAACCCTGGTCACCAGCTCCAATCGAGTTAGCAATTTCATGCTGATTTAAACTTTCATTTCTCGATTCTAAAGATTGAGTAACTGTTTGAGAAATATCAGGAGATTGACGATTAACCGCTACTAAAACCGAACAAGTTTCGCTAGAAAAGCCTAAAGCTGGGTCATTATAGCCAATTTCTTGAATGGTTTTACGAGCTACTTCGGCATAATTTATATGTGCATTGGAAGTTATTTCTCCGCTAATTACAACCAAACCCGTCGCCACCAAAGTTTCACAAGCTACTCTTGCATTAATATCTTCATTTAAAATAGCATCAAGTACAGAATCAGATATTTGATCACAAATTTTATCCGGATGTCCTTCAGTAACAGATTCAGATGTAAATAAATATTTCAATAGTAAAGCCCTCTTTTATTCGATATTAAAAATAATACTGCAGAAAATTTTACCTAAATTTAAAGTGTAAATGGTAATTATTAAAATGAAAAATAAATAAATTTTTTGAAAGTTAGTCTGAGCTTAAAATGAATTTGAAGAATTGGCTGGATAAAGGCGGTAAAGTAAAATTCAAAGCTGTGTTTTGGTCTTCTAAAATATAATTACCTAAAATAGGCTTTAAAGTTTGTAATTTTAAGGTTTGCTGAGCTTTAGGTGGTTTAATCCAGTTTAATAATTCAGCCAATTTGAATTCATGAGCCGGAAAGTCAAAAGTCCGGAAAAAACTATTAATTTGCCCACTGGCCGTTTGTTCTGATAAATTTGCCACAATTAAAATCAAATCTTTTTGGTCGGGTAAATAACGCACAAAGCCCACTAAATTCCGTGACAAAGAATTATGCTCATTAAGAACTTTAGCCATTAAAAGGTGCCCTTTTTGCAAAACTCCTTCGCTGGAACGTAAATTTAAAGCAAAGTTTAAATTCTGATTAATTAAATTTTTAGTTTTCTCGTCTCCAAATTTGATTTGACTGCTTTCAAGCATATTTCCGGCTTCGTCACAATAATTAACGCTCATTAAACTTGGTTTTACCTTTAAGCCAAACTCTTCACCCATATAAACTGAAAAATCTCCAGGTAAAAAAGCGATAATTTCTGAACTTAAAATATAAGCAGCCGGTGAAGAATATAAGCTTAAACTCGGGGAATAATTATGATTGCAAGCATAATGCAAAAAAGGATAAAAGCCTTGTTTAATATCTATGCCGGCTAAATGAGCAATTTGAGACTGATAAAATAATTCATTAAAAAATCTTTCCTGAAATGGCTTGCCAATCAATTGAAAACGAAAATGTTTAGAGAATAAACTAGCAATTTGATTTTCCTGAGCGGTTATTCCATCTTTAATCAATTCAAAATGATCTTTATAACCATTAAAATCTTGATTTTTTTCTTCAGCGATTTCCGCTAGCCATATTTTTCCATCTAACAATGGGTTACTCAGCACTTTACTCCAAAACTGAAAATCTCCCATGCCTGAGTTTATAGGCTTACTTGCTCCATGAAATACATAATTTGCAAAGGCTAATCTTAATCCGTCAAATTTATAATATTTTAATAACCATTGAAAAGTAGCACTCACAAAGCCAATTACTTCTGGAGCCGAATGATTTAATTTAATAGTATCTGTCCAATTGTGGTCAAAAAACGGTTTATTTTCATGATCTAAATAAATTAAATTTTTATTTTGGTTTTGCAAAAAAGACGCATCCGGAGATAAATGATTAGCAATAAACTCAGAAATAACCTTAAATCCCATTCTCTGAGCAGCTTCAACTAAGTTTATTAAATCGAGATCACTACCAAATTCTTGATCGAGTTGATATTCGCTAATTGAATATAAATGGCCTTGCCCACGTTTATTAATTTGCCCACGGCTATAAAAAGGCATTAGCCAAAGCCCAGTAAACCCCTTTTGCTTTAAAATTGGCAAAGCTGTTTGGATTAAATCAAATAAATTATATTTTTCATCTTTTTTGTCAATTAATTTATATTCTTCGGCAATTTGCTTGAAGTAAAGTGGATTTATTTGGTACCAAATTATATTTTCCTTCATCATCAGAAAATTAATGACATAAAAAATAAAATATTGGACGAAAATAAATTACTTATTATTCAGTTTTAAATTAAAAGTGCGGAAATAAAAACTTTCAATTATTTGTTTTTACTCAATCAAATTCAGCTCTGAATAAGCAATTGTAATAATTTTATTTAGCCAAATATCTAGTTGAGGATTTAATAAAGATCCTGCTTTAGGCCAGGTTGCATAAGCCAAAAACTCCAAATTGCCAGCGGCACCCAAAAGAGGTGAGTGAATTAATTTTTTTATATCTAAGCCAGCTCGGTAAGCACCAAGCAAAAAATTTTTTAATATTTCAAAATGCAAAACCGGATTGCGTATTAAACCGCTCCGCCCGACTTGGTCTTTTCCAGCCTCAAATTGGGGCTTTATTAAAATTACAATTTCAGACTTATCTTGCCCTTCGAGTAAACCTTGGACAGCTGGAATAACTTTGAGAGCAGAAATAAAAGAAACATCAATGGCTGCAAAACTCGCTTTATGTCCGGATTCTTCATTAGCATAAAGTCTTTCGGGCAGCAAATAACGGACATTCATTCTTTCAATTGGCTTAACTTTATCATTAGTACGCAGGCTCCAGGCCAATTGTCCATAACCAGTATCAATAGCATAAACTCGGACAGCTGAATATTGAAGCATACAATCCGTAAAACCCCCAGTGGAAGCTCCAATATCTAAGCAGACTTTATTATAAAGATTTATATTAAAAACTTGCAGTGCTTCTTGTAATTTATAGCCACCTCTTCCCACAAAGATTTTGCCGCCACCCACAACTTTAATTTTGTCTTCTTCTTCGTTAATAGTTATGCCGGGTCGCTTAACTAATTTGCC
>JAAFJH010000018.1 GCA_013298875.1 Synechococcales cyanobacterium bin2.concoct.b11b12b14.033 | reverse complement strand
TGAATTAATGGTATTTAGAGATGGGGAAGGAGAAGTGAAAATTAAAGCTTTTCGGACTGGAGGAATGTTTTCAACGGAGGAAGGCAATAAAACTCCTAGCCCAGAATTATTAGTTAAGTAAAAAGAATTTAAATATTAAATCTATCTATTTACTTCTAATAAAAAAGGCATTATACCATCTAACCATTGCTTCCTGAAACTGTTTATAAGCCGAAGTCATAGTTGCTACAGTATTATTTATTGGATTTGCTTGAGGCGGTATTGCCGATTTAATAGGACTAGTAACAACTTGTTTTTCAACTGGTAAATTATTAGTTGCTTTAGGTGCAGACTGATTAGGCTTACAAATATTTCTTTGGCAAGTACTAGTACTCCCTCCAGTACAAGCCTGAAGATAGCTTTCTTTTGTTAGAGTAGAACCAACCTGGCAATTTATATTTGTTAAAGCGGGACAATTACAAGGTATGGCTGTTGGCTTAGGTTTAGGCGTGCTTGTTGCGGGAGCTGGAGTAGTTGTTGCCGTTGCAGGGGGTGGGGTGGTTGCTGGAGTTGGGGTCGGGCTACTTGCACCATATGGCTTAATCGGTTCAGTACAATTTTGATGAGGTTTATTGGGATCGCCAGGATTATTTTCAATTGGGTTTTGCCAATTACTATTAGTACCTAAATCATGAAACGGAGAACCACTGCATTGTAAATAAACTTGATAAGGATTAGTAATAGTATTATTGCCAACATGACTTTCTCCTAAATAAACATTTTTATTATTTGCAATTCCAATACCGCCACCATATTCAGATGAGTTTTTTTCAATAGTACATTTTTTAATTTCTAGTCGTCTTCCACCAGTTAAATTAGAAATACCTCCGCCAATACCACCACCTTTAATTGTTTTATTGCCAGTAATAGTACTATTAGTGACAGTTGTTATTTGTTCAGTATAAATACCTCCACCATATGTACCAGCGGTATTATTGGTAATTGAAGAACCGTCTATATTTAAGGTTCCATCACAAAAAGCAGCAATACCTCCTCCATGATCTCTAGTAGTTGTATTTTTATCAAATGTACTATTTTTTACGGTCATAATATCTCTTGTGTACATGCAAGTATAAATCCCTCCTGCTTGATCACCGGAAGTATTACCACTAAAATTACAATTACTTATATCAATAGTTCCTTGCTTATTAATCGCACCATCTATATAAATTGCTCCACCAAGAGAATTGGCTTTATTCATGCTAAAAGTAGTATTAGTAGCTTTCAGACTGCTTAATAAAAGATGTAAAGCTCCTGCAAAATTATCAGAGGTATTTCCAACAAAATTGCACTGATCTAAAGTTATAAAACCAAGGCTTTTAGAAAAAATTGCCCCACCACCACCTTCTTGTGAGTTAGCTGAAGCTTTATTATTAGTAAAACGGCATCCAATAGCTGTTAATTTAGACTGATATCCACTATGAATTGCTCCACCAGAACCATCATCTTTAGTTGTACCCGTTGCATTTCCATTCGTAAAATCAATATTTTTTACCGTTAAATCTACGCTATTGCCTGTATAAATAATGCGGGTTTTATTTTGCCCATTTAAACTAATTTTACTTGCTCCACCATCCAAAGAGACTTTGCCACTTCCTATAATTAAGGGAGATTCCAATTTAATTTCTGTCCAGCCACCGCAATTAAAAGTAATTAAACCACCTTTAGTTATTTCGGTTTGTATAGCACTTTGTGTGCAGCTCGCAGCCGTACCATTACCAATAATGCCTGCTTGGCTACTTAAACTTAAATAAAAAGATAATATGGTAGGTAGGGCAATTAAAAGTTTTTTTTTTAAATTCATTAAATTTAACTCTGTGCAAAATACTGTAATATTTGCTTGCCAGATATTGAACTATGTCTAACTTAGTTGGGAAGATAAACCTGATCAATTAAAAGTTTTTCCGTAATTAAAGTAAAACCGCCCAACTTTAAATGCCCCTTCACTGTTATAAAAATTACTTTACGTTTAAATCAATTTTGCGAATTCTAATACTTTCAGGTGTTACTTCTAAAAGTTCATCCAAAGCAATATAGTCAAGTGCAAACTCTAAAGTTAATTGAATAGGTGTCGCCAAACTTTCCAAAACATCAGCTCCAGCACTACGCATATTAGTTAACTTTTTGGCTTTGCAAACATTGATTACCAAGTCTTGTGTTCTATTGTTTTCGCCAACTAACATTCCACGATAAACTTTAGTACCAGGTGCTAAAAAATAAACTCCACGGTCTTCAAGGGCTTTTAAAGCATATTCAGTGGCTACTCCATCTTCATGCGAAATTAAAGCTCCGTTTCTAATATTTCCAACTTCACCGATTTGAGGAGCATATTCAAGAAAAGCACTTGACATTATTCCTTGCCCTTTAGTTAAACGGATAAAAGTACTTCTAAAGCCTAATAAACCTCGGGATGGAATTTTAAACTCGGTGGTGGTGCGTCCCTGAAAAGAGTGCATAGTTTGCATTTCTGCTCTACGACGTCCTAAAGCTTCAATACAAGCTCCATTCATTGCATCTGGCACATCGGTTACTAATTGCTCAAAAGGCTCATGCGTTTTATGGTCAATTTCTTTGAGTAAAACTTTGGGCTTGCTGACTTCAAATTCATAGCCTTCGCGTCTCATGGTTTCAATTAAAATGCTTAAATGCAATTCTCCCCGACCGCTCACAAGGAAAGAATCAGTTGAATTCATTTCTTCTACTCTTAAGCTAACATTAGTTTTAATCTCTTTTAATAAGCGATCTCTTAATTGACGTGATGTTACAAACTTTCCTTCTTGGCCTGCAAATGGGCTTGAATTAACCGAAAAAGTCATTTGTAAAGTTGGCTCTTCGACATTAATTGGTGGCAAAGGCTTAGGATTATTTAAGTCAACAATTGTATCTCCAATCTGAGCGTCTTCTAAACCAGCTAAGGCTACAATATCCCCAGCAAAACATTCTTCTACTTCAATACGTTTTAAACCTTCAAAAGTAAACAATTTCGTGATGCGAGTTTGCACCATTTTGCTTTCACCGCTACTTAAGCCAATACTTTGGCCAACTTTTACTTTACCATTACTTATGCGGCCAATAATAATACGTCCTAAATAATCGCTATAATCCAAAGTAGCAACTTGTATTTGTAAAGGTTCATCCACTGAGCCAGATGGCGGTGAAACCTCTTTTAAAACTGTATCGAGTAAAGGATAAATTGTTTCTCCAACAGTGTCAGGTGAATGTCCAGCTCTGCCAGCCAAACCGCTTGCGTACACAACTGGGAACTCTAATTGTTCATCATTAGCACCTAATTCAATAAATAAATCTAAGGTTTTATCAATAACTTTGTTAGGGTCAGCAGCTGGCCTATCTATTTTATTTACAACGACAATTACTTTTAAGCCTCTTTCTAAAGCTTTACGCAAAACAAAACGTGTTTGTGGCATTGGTCCTTCGACCGAGTCTATAACCAATAAAACGCCATCAACCATATTCAAAACCCGTTCAACCTCGCCCGAGAAATCAGCGTGGCCAGGAGTATCTAAAATATTAATTTTGTATTCTTTATATGGAATAGCAGTATTTTTAGCCAGAATAGTAATTCCTCTTTCCTTTTCTAGAGGGTTTGAATCCATGGCTCTTTCTTCAACTTCTTGATTAGAACGATAAATTCCGCTTTGTTTAAATATACTATCAACTAAAGTTGTTTTTCCATGGTCTACGTGAGCCACAATTGCAATATTTCTTATTAAGGCATTGAAAGAGCTAATATTTTTTTCTTTAGTCTCGGGAACAGAATGATTCATAAATAAATAAAAGTGATTAAAAACTTATTGTATTCTAACGCATTCTTATGTAAATCTAGCTTTTCTAAATTATTTTTTGTAGATTAATAAAAGTTTTACTTGGGCTAGTTCAGCTATCAACTGATTTTCAAATCTAAAAGCTTTCTTAAGAGTATTTGAGAGAGCTAATCCTCTTTTCTATACTTTTGTTTAGTAGAATTTAAAGATTAGTTTTTGTTAAATTTAGTAGTACTAAAGTTTAATTTACATTTACACAAAGCAAAACTTATAATGAACACCATTTCTAAAGCTTTAAATTTAACAACAAAACTATTTACTAAGCCTAATCCTACTCAAAAGCCTCAAGAAGCGCCTCCTAATGCTCACAATCATAATCTGAAAGTTCCCAAGCACAATTTAACAGGTCGATTTCCAAGTTTAGCTAGATTGCCAAAAGAAGACAGAGACAAGCTCAAATATTGGTCAGATTTTTTACTTGTGGGTTTAACTGTTCTACATTCTCGAGGGCTTGCCCGGGGACTTGCTCCTTCTGTTCTTCATAATCCTTATAAATATGCAAGTGGAGCTGTAACGGAAGAGATTGATTCACATACAGCTCAAAATCCTACACAACCTAAAAATGCTCCCCCACTACAAACCAATAAACTGATGAAAATAACTGGATTGACTCATGAACACGTTAATATTTTGACCAAAAAAGCAAACGAATTTTACAACACTATAAAGCATCGTAATTGATTAATAAGTCGAGTTTTTGGGTAATGATTATTTAGAAATATTTAAAGGGAAATCACTGAAAAGTAAATTATGGCTTCAGGTCAATTGCCACCGAATGTACAAATACCCGAAATATTGCTCAATCGCACGGTTCAGATTATTATTGCTGCGGTTTTAATAATTCTTTTAATTGCAGGAATTTTTCTTTTTATTGTTAATAAAGGTAAAGATTTAGGTGCTTATAAGCCCTTGCTTAAAGGTTTGGATCAAGGAAGAGCTTTAGAAATTGCGGCTCAATTAGAATCAAAAGGGTTAGATACAGAAATATCAGCTGGAGAAACTGGTGGAGTAACTGTTCAGGTACGCGATAAACAATTTGACCAAGCTGTACTTGAAATGTCAAAAAGCGATTTGCTTTTAACCGATGATTTTAAATTATTTGATAAAACTGACTGGGCCGCTTCAGATTATGAAAAAAGAATTAAATACATGCGAGCCGTCGGTGGGGAAATATCGCGTATTGTCAGCCGTATGGATGGAGTTAGATGGGGCAAAGTACATGTAACTATTCCGCCCGAACGTTTATTTACTTCCCGTTATATTAAAGATAAAACCTCAGCCAGCGTAACCGTTGAATTAGAGCCAGGACATAGTTTAGGAAATTCACAAATATCCAGCATTTTAAGCTTAGTAAGCGGTTATGTTCCCGAAATTGAAACTAGCCGTATTTCGATTATTGACACCAAAGGCCATGTTTATTCAACTGCTTATACTGGAGATGAAGATGGTTTAACTGGTGGTGGTTCTGGTCAGACTGAGTCGGTCAATTTAAATATACAAAAAAGAATACAAGAATATTTAGATATTATGCTGGGTTTAGGCAAATCTAAGGTGGTGGTTAGTACCCGTTTGGTTTCTCAAAAAATGACTCAGAATAAAACTATTTTTTCAGACGGTGCCATTGGTAATCATGAATATTCAGAAGAAGCTTTAGGTGACTCAGCCCTAGGAGAAGCTTACCGAGGAAATTTTGACCAAAGATATGCTGACCCTAATTTTGGCTTAAGAAGCGGAAGTTCAGGCGGAATACAAGCTCCTCCTCCACGGCCAGTAAATGGTTATCAGCAAAGTCAAGGTTATGAAATGGTTGATCCACGGCTAGAAAAAGATATGCCGCATAACCGCAGCCTTCAACAACAAGCCGGTATTAATAATTATAATAGTTATCCAAATCCTGCCATGACGAGCCCGCCAACGAGTCCAACAATTATCAATAATATTAATACACCACAGGCTGCACCAGACGCTACTTATTATACTTGTGCCTCCAATGATGAGGCTTGTAAGCGTAATTATCGTCGGCATAATTTTTCAATTCAAAGTTATCCAAGTTATGAACAAACAATTATTGAATCACCTTCTGGAACAGTGCAAAAAATCAAGGTTTCGGTTGTAATTGATAAGCAAGGACTTAATGTTTCTATTCCACGTTTAAAAGCTGCCATTGCTGCCGCTGCTGATCCAAATATGTCAGCGGAAGACGTTGAAATTATTGCTAAGCCCTTACCAATTCAGACAACTAAAGAACCAAAGAAAAAAGGTTTTACATTTTTTAAACCGGGCAATAAAGACTTTCATATTCCTTGGTGGGGATGGCTTTTAATTATTATTGCTTGTTTTATTGTCTTGCTATTGGCTATTAATATCGGGCGAGCTTTGTTTGGGGCTTTATTAGGCAAACCCAGAACCTTTAGAGATAGAGTTCCTTTTCCTAATAATAATTCAGGTGGCGGATTTAATAATAATGCACCTTTTAATAATCCTAAACCTGCTCCGCCAGCACCTCAAAGCCAATCAGTTCCTAGGCCAGTCCCACCAGTTCAGAGGCAACAACCCGAAGAAGAAATACTTGATTTTGAAACAGATGCCCCGACTCAACCAACTAGAGATAATGATAATTTGCCCTTTGATTTAGAAGATGAGTTTGCCATAAAAGGAGATGAAGATTTTAAACCCCAACCCGCCGCACCACCACGAGGAAATAATTCTGAAGCAAGGCCAAGTAATCCGGAAGTAAAAAATAAACCAAATACCAGACAAAGATCCCGGGTAACAATTGAAGATGAATAATTAAATTATGCGAGCCAAAATAAAATTACCTAGTGAAAATAATTCTTGTTTATATTGATTGTCTGGCAGGTTTTTTAAATTATCATTAGCTTGCTGAATATAGGATTTAGCCAAGTCAAAGGTTTTTTCAAAAGCACCACTTCCTTCAATAATTACTTTGGCTTTTTGCAAGTCATTTATGACATCCGGAAAGCGATTTTGAATTAAATTAATTAAATCTAGTTTTATATTGCCCGAAGTATTTTCCAGTGCAAATAAAACTGGAGCAGTTAAAATTCCTTGTTTTAAATCTCCCAAAATGGGTTTTCCTAAATCTTTTTCGGCGGAAGTAAAATCAAGCAAATCATCGATAATCTGAAAAGCCAAGCCTAAGTTTTTGCCAAAATTATAAAGCTCATTAATTATTTCAGGGCTTTGATTATTTAATAAACCTGCACTTTTGGTAGCTGCGGAAAATAAACTAGCTGTTTTATGAAAAGACTTTTCGAGATAATTATCCCAATTTAAATTAGCCACATCAAATCGATATTGAGCTTGTTTTAATTCTCCGGTACACAAATTAGCCAAAACATCTGCATAAATACAAACAACTTCATTATTTTCAAGTTTTCCTAATTTAACTGAAGCTTGGGCAAATAAAAAGTCGCCGGCTATCACTGATATTTTGGTTCCCCATTTAATATGAATACTTTCTTTACCTCGCCTTGAAGGAGCTTCATCTAAAATATCATCATGTACCAAGCTGGCAGTATGTATTAATTCAGTTAATTGGGCCAATTCATAATGTTTTTTCGTGAGTTTTTGCTCCGCTGAACTTAAATTACCCAGTATTAAAGCTAATGAAGGCCTAATTCTTTTTCCGCCAGTAATGAGGATTGACTTTATAATTTCGCCTAAAGGGCCAGCTTGAGGAATAAGCTCTTTAATTATAATTTCTTCAAAGTGGCTTATTTCTGCCTGAATTGATGAGAATTGAAAATTTAGAATTTTCTTAGCTTTTAAGTAAGAAGAAATAGGTTCTTGGTTTAACGTCATTTACTGGATAAGGCCTTTTAAATTATAATAAAATTTAGGGATTAAGCTTTATAAAAGGGGGGAGTGGACTGGATTTTAAGTTTCTTAATTCACCATAAATATCTTAAATACATCTTTATTTTAAAGGAAAAAACCTTTTCATGCCCTAAATAATTGTTTAGCTTAAATTTCAATTTCAATACCAATCGGGCAATGATCAGACCCAAATACCTCTGGTAAAACAAAAGCAGTTCGCAAATTATCTTTCAATTCTTTCGCTATAAAAAAATAATCTATTCTCCAGCCTCTATTTCGGTCTCTGGCTCGGGTTTTCATGTCCCACCAAGTATAAACGTCCTGTTGCGTAGGGTAAAAATGCCTAAAAGTATCAATATAATCAAGTTCAGTTAATTTATTCAGCCAAGCTCTTTCAATCGGTAAAAAACCAGATGTGTTTTGATTATTTTTTGGATCATGCAAATCTATTTCCTGGTGAGCGGTATTATAATCACCGGCTATAATTAATTTCTCACCTTTGGCTCTCAAAGCCTCAATATATTCCAAACAAGCATTGTAAAATCTAATTTTATAATCTACTCGGTGCGGTCCTTGTCCACCATTTGGGAAATAAATATTTAAAAAGGTAAAGTCTTTAAATTTAGTAACAATTACTCGCCCTTCAACGTCAAATTCTTCCAACAAAAAACCTTTTTGAATTTCAATGGTTGGGATTTTAGCCAAAGTTACCACTCCACAATAACCTTTTCGTTGCGAATTACTATGCCAATGAATTTCGGAATAGGTTTGATTATTTAAAATATCAGTGGCCATAATTAAAGCATCGGCTTTCGTTTCTTGCAAAGCTAATATATCAGGATTCAAGTTTTCAATAATATTCCAAAAGTCTTTTTTTAAAATGGCTCGGATTCCATTTACATTCCACGAGATTAATTTGTAAATTTTCATTTAGATATGATTTTAAAACAAATTATAAAAATAACTTAAAAAGTAAATTATCGAAAATCAAATTGAAAATTTCTTCTGGTGAACCACCTCATTATACAAATTCAAGTTTTTTGGCTTTGGAGTAACCTGTGCTGGTATTTATATACGAAGCAAAGATAGAGGCAATCAAGATAATTTTATGACAGGGTATATACAAAAAAATAATTAGTTTTTATTAAATTAACTGCTTAGCTCTAGTTTTTGCATATTCCGGCTCACGTCCAAGCTTTTTGCAAAACTCATGATAATCATCAGCTGCTTAGCAGAAGGCTTTCTGCAATGAATCAACCGAAGAATTAAATTTCTGAGAAAGAATTATGTTTCCAGCGCAGGCTTTGAATAAGCGAATTTAATTATTTGTTTTAAAATAAACTTTTTTAGGGAATATTGTGTGCAGAAATAAGTTTGATAATTTTTTAATATTAATAAAGCATGAAAGATTTTTGGCAAAGTCAAATTGAGCTTACAGAGTGCTATTCAGAAGGCGATGTAAAAACTAAATTAATTGCTTCTTTGCTTAGATATTTAGATTTTGATACATCTGATTGGAGGCAAGAATATCAGTTTAACCGTGGAGAAATTGACTTTTTGGTTGGTAAATCTAAAACTGATAAGTTTCAACCTTATTTTTTCATTGAAACTAAAGCTCCAAAGTCAGATTTGAGCCTTTATACTCATCAAATTGAATATGTTTTTAAACAGCCTGAATTCAGCAAAGTCCGTTATGGAGTTTTGACAAATGGTCAAGAATTAATTATTTATGATTATTCATTGGATGGCAAAATGAATAAAGTGATTGACTTTCCAAATTTGCGTTCCACTTCATCCTTGGAGCAAATCGCATTTACCTTATCCCGCAAGCTTTTTGAAGAAGATAATGAAGATAAAAGCCTCAATGCCAAAGTAATTACAGTTTATAATAATAAAGGTGGCGTTGGAAAAACAACTTTAAGTATTAATCTGGCTGCTGCTTTAGTGGAATTTGGTTATAAAGTTTTAATCATTGATCTCGACGCACAAGCCAATACAACTTTAGGCTTGGGAATTTATCCGCCCAATACACAAGACCGCAATATTGTCGCTTTATTTGATGATTATCCTAGAAGCTCGCTCGATAAACTTATTTGGGAAAATGCAAATGGTAATAATATTGATTTAATTCCTTCTAATATCGATTTGTATCAGTCATTGCATGAATTTGCAAAAAAAACGACTAGCCGAAAAGAGTTTTTCTTAAAGGAAAGAATTGACTCGCTGAAAGGTACAAATTATGATTTTATCTTTATTGATGTTCCACCAGCCATGGATATAACCTTTGAATTAGCAACTTTAGCCGGTGATTATATGATTGTGCCAAGCGATTTAAAACCTTTTTCAATTTATGGCTTAACTCACTTATTACAAGGGAGCAAAAACCGTATCAAAATTTTGGGAGTTGTGGGTAATAATGTTGATTTGGCTTTGAATATTAGCAAACCAGTTTTACAAATTAAAAATCAATATAAATTACAAGTTTTTAGTCAAATCATTCATAATCGTAATTGCATTGCTCAGTGTTCAGGTCAGGGGCTTACTATTTTTCAGGCTGAAAAGCAAAAAAGGGGAAATGCAGCTTCCGTTGCGGCTCTTGAATTCAAGTCTTTAGCTCGTCAAATACTATATAATATTGAAGAAAGTTTTTTAGCCGTAGACACACATCTTAAAACTGCCTTGGAAGAAAATGAATTAGAGCCGTCTTTGGTGTAAGCTTGATAGGTTTAAATAATAAAGAGATTTTAGATTTGAAAATTAATTGGTCAAAGTTTATTTTATTTTTTTACTCCGGGCTTAGTGCTTTAATGCTAGGGCTTTGTTTTTACTTTGCTTTTAAGTATAAATTTAATAATATTACTTATTTTACTTTGGCTCTTACTCAAGTTTGGCTTTGGGCAATTGGTTGGCTAGATTTAAAAACTAAAAGAATTAATCTTTTTTTAACGGCTCCGCTTTTACTGGGCATTTTACCTTTGGCTTTTCTATATCCAGTTACTAATCAGGAATTTGAAATAATTGGTATTAAAATTACTCCTTTTGAATGTGCAGCGGGCATTGCTTTTGGCTTTTTAATAACGGATATGCTAACGCATTTTGGTAATTATATTATGAAATTTCCGCAATCTCAGCAGGGTCTTTTAAGCGTTTGGACAGCTTTACCTTTAATAATAATTTCGATTTTTGTGCCAGCTTTTCCGCTTTGGACATGTTTATTACTTATTGTAAGCTTTTGGTTTTTGCTGTCTATTCTTTCAAGTAAAATTAAAACGGTAGAAATTAGGCTTGAAAAACTTTGTACAAACCCATTATTAGCTTATGGTTTACTTTTGGGAATTATGCTAATTTTTGGTTATATAGTAGTTTTTCAAACTCAGCTAATTGCCCAGCCAGCGGAAAAATGTCAAAATATTATTTTTTTACTTTGCTTTGCTTATTTATTAAATGAAGTTTGCTTGCCAATTTTCAGTAAACAACAAAAAAAAAAAGAAGAAGAAACGCTTTCGGTTTTAGGTGGTGGAGATGCTTATTTAAATGCTTGTATTGGTTGTTTGTGGGGAGCTACTAGCATAAATACTTTTTTAATTTTGGCAGTTTTTCTAGTTTTTATAGTTATTGGTACTTGTAAATTATTAAAAATCAATAAATCAGCCAGCTCAGAGCCAAATTTAAATCTAAATAATAATCCTCTCAACGAAATTGCTTTTGCACCATTTATTACTTTTAGTGTGCAGCTAGTAACGGTTTTAGCTTTAGCTTCTTGGATTCCTTAAAACCCCAAACCCATATTATTTTCGACTTATAATATTGTACAAAGTGTCTCTTTCTTGCGGTTGAAAGCCAGCATTAATAATAATTTTCTTCAAGATATCTGCTTGAGTGCCTTTATGACCAGAGCCAGCTGCATTAGTGATTTTTTCATCTACTACTGTTCCATCGATATCATCTGCTCCAAATTGTAAAGCTACCTGAGCCATTTTCTGCCCCAATTGAATCCAATAAGCTTTTATATGGTCAAAATTGTCTAATAATAAACGTCCAATTGCAATATTTTTAATTTGCTCAATTCCGGTAATTGGTTCAACCAGAGCAGCTATTTCTGTATCTTCGTAGTGACAGCTTAAAGGTATAAAAGTTTGAAAACCATGGCTTTTATCTTGTTGCTCTCTAAGCGTTAAAATATGATCAATTCGATCTTCAAACTTTTCGCCAATTCCTGCCAACATCGTTGCATTGGAGCGTAAACCTAATTTATGAGCCGTATTATGTATTTCAAGCCACATTTCAGCCGGGATTTTGTCGGGGCAAGCTTCATCTCTCACCGATTTAGCAAAAATTTCCGCTCCACCCCCCGGCATAGAATCTAATCCAGCGTTAACTAAGGTTTTTAAAACTTCTTCATAGCTTAATTTAGTTAATTTGGCAAAAAATCCAATTTCTACAGCTGTAAAAGCCTTTATATGCAAATTCGGGACATTTTTTTTAATGGACTTTAATAATTCACTATAATAAGGCAAAGCAGCTTTGGGATTAAGCCCTCCAACAATATGTACTTCCGTGGCTCCCAGTTCATAACCTTTAAAAGCTTTGGCCGTGGCTTCATCAATACTTAAAGTATAAGCACCTTCTTCATTGGGTAATTTGGCAAAAGCACAAAAATTACAGCGTCCAATACAAACATTAGTTGGGTTTAAATGCAAATTAGTATTCCACCAAACTAGCTTTTCTTGATTGGGCTTAGCTTTTCGTTGGCGAACCAAATTAGCTAAATATCCTAAAGTAGGTAGGTCTGCCTGCTGATAAAGTTCAATCGCTTCAGATCGGTTAATACGCTCATTGGCAATTATTTTGTCGGCTATATTCTTTAAGCTAGCTAAAATCACTTAATTTTTTATAAAATCACTCAATACAGAAATTATAGACACTTTTGTAAATATTCAAAATAAAAGTTTAAAGTTATTTGAAAAATTAAAATTATTGATGAAAAAAACTACTTTAATTATTGCCCGGCACGGAAATACTTTCAGGAAAGGCCAAATCCCAACCCGAGTTGGTGGTAAAACTGATTTGCCTCTAGTTGAGGAAGAAAAGGGTTTATTAATTGGGAAATATTTAAAAAAACATAATTTAATACCCAATATTATTTTTACAGGACCATTATTAAGAACCGTTCAAACGTCTTTGTTGGCGATCAAAGCACTTGGCTTGAAAGAATTTCCGATTATTATTACCGAATTATTCCGAGAAATTGATTATGGATTAGATGAAAATAAAACCGAAGAGCAAATCCAATTCAGGCTTGGAAAAGGTAATTTGGAAAAGGGAAAACAAATAATTGATAATTGGAATAAAAATGCCACGGTGCCAGACGGCTGGCTAATTGACACAGGCTATTTAATCAAAGCTTGGAAATTATTTGCCGAGGAAAAGGAAAAACAATATCAAGGCCAAAAAATATTAATTGTAACCAGTAATGGTATTGCCCGTTTCAGTCCTCATTTGACAGCCAATTTTGATGATTTTGCCAAGCAATATGAGCTTAAAATAAATACGGGTGCTTTATGTATTTTTGAGAAAGATGAAAACGCTAAACATTGGAATTGTCTTGGCTGGAATCTGAATACGACTGAAAAATAATTAGCGGAAATTTAAAATCGACAATATTAAAACCTCATAGCTCCCCATAAAGCACAATACAGGTATAATATTTTCACTTAATTAAAAGTTTTTATTTATGCCATTTCGTAGTCATTTTTGTGGAACCTTATCTCAGGCAGATGAAGGAGCGAAGGTTTGTTTAGCTGGTTGGGTTGATGTTAGGCGTGATTTGGGGGGATTAATTTTTATTGAATTACGAGACCATACTGGAAGGGTGCAATTAGTCTCGGATCCCAAAGTAAATGGTGAAATACATGAAGTTTTTGAAACTTTAAAGCCTGAATTTGTCATTAAAATAAAAGGTAAAATCAAGGCTCGCCCGGATGGCACTCAAAATCCGGAATTAAGGTCTGGAGCAGTTGAAATATCTCCGAGTGAAGTTATGATTTTAAATAAATGCAAAACTTTACCTCTTCCGCTTGAAAACTTTGATGAGGCTGATGAAAGCTTTAGACTGAAATACCGCATTTTGGATTTGCGTACTGAAAAAATGCAAAAAAATCTCCGTGCTAGGCACAAAATTACCCAGTCTATTCGGGATTATTTAAATAAAAGTAGTTTTTTAGAAATTGAAACCCCAATTTTAACTCGCTCCACTCCTGAAGGTGCACGTGATTATTTAGTACCCAGCCGTACGCAAGCGGGTAAATTTTTTGCTTTGCCTCAAAGTCCTCAATTATTCAAGCAATTATTAATGATTTCTGGTTTTGAAAAATATTATCAAGTTGCTAGATGCTTTCGGGATGAAGATTTAAGAGCTGATCGCCAGCCCGAATTTACGCAAGTTGATATTGAAATGTCTTTTGTTGAGGTTGATGATATTATCCGCATGACCGAAGGACTTTTACAAAAAGCTTTTGCTTCGGCTGGCAAAGAAATTGAGCTACCAATTAATCGTATGAGTTATAAAGATGCCATTTCAAAATACGGATCCGATAAGCCAGATTTACGCTTTGGTTTGGAATTAATTGATTTCTCAGCAATTATGAGCGGTAGTGGTTTTGAATCTTTTGCCGCTATTGCCCAAAGCAAGGGTTTAGTTAAAGGGATTTGTGTGCCTAATACGCAAGATTGGTCTCGGAAAGAATTTGATGAATTGCGAAATACCTGCATTAATGACTATGGTGCTAAAGGCCTAGCCTGGATTAGTTATAAAGCGGATGATGATTTAGGGAATTCCCCAATTGCTAAATTTTTTAAACCTGAAGAATTAACCCAAATAAAAGAGCTGGCGGGAGCCAAAACGGGAGACAGTATTTTCTTTATTGCTGATAAGTCTCATCAAATGGTGAATGAAGTTTTGGGCAAATTGCGCTTATATTTGGGACACAAATTAAAGTTAATTGACGAAAATTTAGATAAATTAGTTTGGATTATTGACTGGCCACTGCTTGAAAAAGACCCCGAAACTGGCAGTTTTGCTTTTATGAATCATCCTTTTACCGCTGTTAATCCGCAAGACTCTCATTTATTGGCTTTGGAACCAGAGTCAGCTAGAGCTTTAGCTTATGATATTGTTTATAATGGCGTGGAGCTGGGTGGTGGAAGTATTCGTAATCATCAGGAAGAGGCTCAGAAGAGAGCTTTAGGGTTTTTGGGTATGAATGATGAGGAAGCTCAAGAGCGTTTCGGATTTTTACTACAAGGCTTGGCTTTTGGTGCACCTCCACACGGGGGAATTGCTTTGGGCTTAGACCGACTAGTTATGATGTTAACTGACTCTGAATCGCTCAGACAAGTAATTGCTTTTCCAAAAGTTCAGTCGGCTGGCTGTTTGCTTACTGGGGCACCCTCAGAAGTAGATGCTGAACAGCTGAGAGAATTGTCAATTAAGTCTATTAAAGCGTCCAAAGAAAAAAATTAATTAATGGATTTAGCGGAAAAATATTATTGGTTAGCTTTTGATAATTTGCCAGGAATTGGATTGGGGCCAAAGCGAATTTTAGCTTTATGGGAATACTTTGGCAATTTGAAAACTGCTTGGCAAGCGGGTAAACAAGATTTATTAGAAGTAAAGGGAATTGGGAAAAATACAATTGATAATTTTATTAAATGCCGTTCGGAGCAAGATTTGGAGCTAATACCAAATAAACTAGAAAAATATAATATTAAAGCTCTTACTTTTACAGAAGCTGACTATCCAGAACAGTTGAAACAATTAAAAGATATTCCTTTGATTTTATACTTTAAAGGTAATTTTGATTTATCTTTATTTGAAAAGTCAATTGGTATTGTAGGCAGCCGCCAGCCGACTGATTATGCGATTAAAGCTATTGAAAATTTAAGTTATGAACTTTCAGAAATGGGTTTTACCATTATTAGCGGAATGGCTTTGGGTATTGATGCGGCTGCTCACAAAGGAACTTTAGCAAATCCGGACGGTAAAACAGTAGGAGTGCTAGCGAATGGAGTGGATAAATTCATTCCTTATACGAATAAAGCTTTATATCAGGCGGTTTTGGAAAATGGTTTATTAATTAGTGAATATAAGCCCGAAACTATGCCCGAAAAAGGTTATTTTCCGGCTCGGAATAGGATAATTGCAGCTTTAAGCCAAGGAGTTTTAATTGGAGAGGCAGCTTTGAAAAGTGGAGCTTTAATTACGGCGGAAAGAGCTTTGGAACTGAAAAAACCTATTTTTGGGTTGGCAGGAATACCTAGTAAAAGTAATGAAGGAATTAATTTTTGGATGCGAAAAGGCTTGGCACGTTTAATTACCTCCGCTGATGATATTGTGGAAGAATTAAACTTACATTTAAATAATAAAAATGTCCCTCAGCAAGGAAATATGTTTAAGGAATTAGAAATTATAAAGTCGGCTGTTATGAACTCAAATTCTAAGCCTGTGGAAGAAAAGAAACCGGTGAGTGTAAAAGAAAAAGTTAATCCGGAAAGCTTAAATTTAAATGAAAATGAAAAAAGTGTTTATAATTTATTATCTTTCCGTGAATTCAAAAGCATAGACAGCCTTTTTGAAGAAACTCAATTACCAATTGCTAAAATTAATTCAGTGATTTTGACTTTACAATTGAAAAAACTAATTTCTCGTAATCCTGCTGGGGCAATTGGTTTAGCAAATAATTAAAAAGATTCAAAGATTAAAGGAAAAATTTAAATTTATGAATAGCACTCAAAATAATATTAATATAGCTTGGCCCAACAGTCAGAAAGCTTCGGGCTTAAATACACTTGAAGAAATTAAAAAAGCAGCTGATTCATGTATTAAATGTAAACTGTGCGAAACACGTACTAAGGCGGTAGTGCAAGATGGAAACCCATTAGCCAAATTGCTCATAATTGGGGAAGGACCTGGCGAACAAGAAGATTTAACGGGTATTCCTTTTGTTGGCAAAGCCGGGAAACTTTTAGATAAAATCTTGGAAGCGGCTGAAATATCTAGGCAAAACGAAACTTATATTTGCAATATTGTTAAATGTCGTCCGCCGGAAAACCGAGTTCCAGCCCCGGCTGAAATAGAAGCTTGTAAGCCTTATTTGCTTTCTCAAATTGAGATTATAAAGCCAAAAATTATTTTATTATTAGGCTCAACTTCTTTAATTGGCCTTTTGGGCATGAAAAACCCTAAAATCACTAAATTACACGGCCAGTGGATTGTCGGCACTGAAGGCATTTTAAAAGATATTTGGTTAATGCCTTTTTATCATCCTTCTTATTTATTGCGTAATCAAAGCAAAGAAATTGGCTCTCCGAAGTGGCAAGCTTGGCAAGCAATTAAAGAAGTAAAACAAAAATTAATTGAATTGAACGCTGACTGAAGATAATTCTCCGGAACTGTGATTCAGTACTTTTAAATCTGCGTTCATCTGAGATTTAGGAAGAAGAGCTTTGCTTAAATATTTCTTTTAAAGCAACTAATGCACCAGAACCATTACTAGCTGTATCCCAAACAATACCGCTCGTTTTAACTGGAATTGTATATTCTTTCGAAGCCGCATTAAAAGTCAATTTTCCATCTTTAATCGTAACGGTATTTTTATCGATCATTTTTATTAATTCAGCTGCTTTAGCTTTATTGTCACTTCCGGTTAGCGTTACAGAATTATCACCACCGTTTTTTACTTTATCGAGCTGTAATAAAAATTGAGCCGCAAAAGTTTTCATATCTCTTTTATCGTCTGCTGATTTATAAAACGCTGCCCAAGCTTTCCCCCTTTCCGCAATGTCGGTACCAGTATTAATTTTTGCTAAATTGCCAATTTGTTCCGCTGTAACTTTTGTTGAGTTTATATTGTTATTAAGCCAATCTTTTCCAGGCCCGCCAGTCTTTCCGTTAGCGTAAGAATTGAAGCTGTCAGAATCAGCCTTCAAAAGATTTGTAGATTTATCTCCTTCAAATTTTGTATAGTCTGATGATACTTTGGTTTTATTTTCAGGCTTAGTCAAGTCTAATTCCGTCAAGTTTAATAAAATTGTTAAAGCGGCATCTCTTCTTATTTTGTAAAAAGGGCTAATAAATTCCGTCCTCCTTAAAATTAAAAGTTCCTCAAGGCTCGTAGGGTTTTTGCCTGTTCCTCCAGTAGCGTCTTTAACAATCGCCATACTTGCAAGCTCTCTTAAACTATTTAAAGCTAATTGTAAATTCTTCTTTGCAGCATCATCGCTTCCCTCCACAATCTTCTTAGCTACGCCATTAGTTAAGCCAAGTTTATCTTTAAGCGTTATTGCATTAGTATCTTCTTTCAACCAAGTTTGTAAGTCATTGTTGGTTGTCGGTGTGTCAGAAGTTCTTGTAGTTTGACTAATTGTAGTTGCCATGTCGTCCTCTATAATAGCTTCCTTAGCTGCAGCTGTTTTTGCTTGTTTAGTTGTTATTCTTGCTTTAGCTTCTGCTTCACTAATTACTATTTCCTCATTTGTTTTTAAATCCCTTATATCATCTTTCTCAAAACCTAAAAATCCATCATCTCCTTCAGCTTGCTTAATATCAACATTTGATAAATTTCTTTTTGTCTCTCCAGTGGCTGGATCTAAAATAGCATTAAGTAATCGATAGTTTTCAGCTTTTATTTGTTCGTCATCAGCTAAGTTAAATTTGTCTTTTAATGCTTCAGTTTGTTTTCCTTCAGTAATTAAAACATCACCTAAGAATTTTTTATTTTGCGTTGTTCTATTACTATTAACAAAATCAAAGAAACTTCCTAGCTCAGTTCTAGATAAATAACCATCTCCTCCAGCTTTAGATTGACCCTGTAAGTCGAATGTATCAAGTTTATTTAATCCAGTTAAAAACGTGTTACTCACGGTATTACCACGACGCTCGCCAATTTCTGTAGCTTTCTCTAGCTCCTCTAAATTAATGGCGTTTGTGGTTTTCTTTTGAGCAAAAACTTTTTCTAAAAATTTGCCTATATTTGCTTGTAGAGAAGGGGTAGTCATAATATTTTCCTTAATTACCTGGCGTTTGTATTGGGCTTGGCTCTGGGCTTGGACTTGCTGGTGGTTGTGGGGTTGGGTCTGGACTTGGACTATTTGTTGATCCTGCAGATGCGGGAGGTGTTTGTTGTTGGGTTAGTGGAGTTTGCAGGGAGGCAGGGGGGGGTGATTTCCTTTTACCGCTCTCTTCACCGGCATTATAAATTCCGATCCCAACTCCACTAACAACTCCGGTGGTAACTGCTCCTTTTACTGCTGACTCTGGCTCACATAATACACCGGCTCCTGCACCGACTCCTGTGCCGATTGAGGCTGCTGTATGTTGAATACCTTGATCTTCTTGTCTTGAATTATGTGCTATTACTCCCGCCCCTACTGCTCCAGCTCCTGCAGTATAACCACAGCCTCCTTTCACTTTATCTATGGTTGTCCTTGCTGGTAAGGTAGAAACTGGTGTTCCCGTTCCTGCCGCTGGTGTTCCTGTTCCTGCCGCTGGTGTTCCTGTTCCTGGTCCAGTTGTTTCAAATCTATCTTGGCCTAATGAAGGTAATTCAGTTCTTTGGAGGAAAGCTCCTATTCTGGCACTTCTTGTATAATCTACAATTTCACCATTTTTACCATAAATAACGCCCTCTTTATTAACAACCTCGTCATAAACAGCTTGGCCGGCTGCAAGTGCCGCTACACCAATGGCTGTTCCCGCTGCTGCTACTCCTGTTCCAACAGCTGCTGCTCCGGCTGCGACTCCTTGGGTTAGTGTTCCAATTCCATTTGCTAATGGTAAAGCTGCTCCAAATCCCATAGTAATTACCTCTTACTTTTTTTAGGCTATTTAAAAACGTGTATTTCCTATAAACAATATAGTTATCCCTTGTTAAGAAAAAGCAAAGGTTTCAAAATTTTTAATACAAAATGAGAAAAAGTTAATAATTATTTCTGAATCACCGATTAATATGGGTTATCTTTTTCCCTGTCGGTACTGTCAAATGATCCAATGAAAAGCAGTGATATTATTGAGTTTAAATTTAATGGTGTAAAAAATAAATATACTCGGCCAAACAACTTTCTCAATGAATCATTTTAAACAATCAAATGGTCTTTTTCTTAAACGCAGATTAAATATTTTAGTATTGATTTTGATCTTTGTTTTGGGCTTTAAAAGCTTAGCCAGTTCAGCACAGGAAAATAATTTAATTGGCTGCGTCAATAATTATCCAATTTATAAATCTGAATATGACAGGCTTTTGAGTAAAGATTTAGAAAAATTCAAGCTTGAATATATTTTTGATCCTTGGAAAAACTCAGCAGTTGATGATTTTGAGAAAAGACAAAATTTAATTCAAAAGCTTAAAAATCAAAATAGTTTTTTTATTCCGGCCACTGCCAGCCAATATCATTATGAATTTAGCCAAAAACAAAAACAATTTGGCAATCCGTTAAATACCTATGATTTAAATTCTTATGCGGAGGAAAATGCTTTACTGACTGAGTTTTTTCAGCAAAACAATCAAAAGAAAATCCAAAATAAATTAATTGATAAAGCTCTTTTATTGCAAGAAGCCAAAGCTCGCAATTTAAATATTATGCCCTGGGAAATTGAGACGGCTTTTCAGAAAGTGCAAAGTAAATATGCCAATCCTTATGAATTTCAGGAATTTTTACGGCTGAATAATGCCAATGAATTTGACTTAAGAAATTCAATTGAAGAACAAATTTTAATTGATAAACTTGGCTCTGAAAAGGAAAACTGGGCAAATTGGCTAGCTAGTAAAAAAGACAAAAGCCAAATTGATTTTGCTTTAGCCGGGCTGAATGCTTCTCAGTGCGAAAATTCACGTCAAATTCAAAGTCAAATTATTAATGCTCCAAGCCCCAAAAACAATCCAGTTCCCGCAACTAATAAGACGGAAAGTAAATTAAATAAACTTAAATTTTGGAATAAAGACAGAAAAAGCAAAAATAATTGGACAAAGCTTTTTAGAAAAGAGAAAAACCCTTAAACCTTAATATTTGTGTTTTTAATGCCAACTGCTAATTTATGAAATACAAAAGAAAATTAACTCAAAAATAAAAATTTAATAATTCAGCAATCAGAAATTCCAAAACTTTTCTAGCTTTAAATCCTCCTTCAAGCAAGTTTTCGCATTTTTGAATAGCCTAAAAAGCATATTTACTAGTCTAATTTTTAAAGTTTATTGAATTTTTAGACAGATAAGTTTCTCTATTTAATTTTTTTATCAATATTAAAGTTTACTTAAAAAATGACTGCTTCCACTAAAAGTTTAGCTAAACTAAAAGCCAAATTAAATTAGTCAAGTTAAGACGTTTTATGCGTATGCAAATTTCATCATCAACAATCCGTAAAACTCCTCGTCTAACGACTCCCCTCCCCGTAGCAAAACAACTTATTCAATCTACAGCTCAGAAAACAACAACTGCCCCAAAGCCACCATCAACTACAGATAAGCTGATTCCTTCACCAGAAATTGCTAAAGTGCCTTCAGTTTTACTACCATCTGCAAATAATTCTCCAAATTCTGCTTTTAAACCACAAATAGTAAATCTGAGCATACCTTCTCTTTTATCCTTAAAAGGAAAAACTAATTTACTTCCTTTAATTTCACCCGAAGAATTTGAAAGCCCAATATTTAGCCTTCGAGAGAAAATAGCTGAAGACCAAGTATTTAAGTTGTTGAAAGAAATAATAGCTCAAGACAAAGGAAAGCCTCGGCTAGAAGTAGGAATACTTTTCCCGGCCTTAGAAGTTTCTCGATATAATCAAAGACGGGATAATGTGAACTATCAATTAATTGCCTTGCAAACTCAAATAAAGACTTTGGAAGCTCAAACACAAGATTTATCAAAAGAAATTAAGCTTTTAAATAGTCAATTAGCTTTAAAAGCAAGCAAAAAAGGATTTTTCGATTTTCTTCCTCCATTTTATTTATCATTATTTAATGATCAACTGAAAGTATCATTTGGTGCACACCCTACCGAATTTGACCTATTACTTCAAAAGCGTTTAGGTAATTTAACACTCTCCTTAATAGATACTCAAAACTCAATATTACATAAAAGGACTCAGCAGACAAATTTGGAGTCTGAAAAAGCTGAAATTGAATCATTAATTCCTAGGTTTTCTGCATTAGCTAATATTAAAAAAAAATATGATAAAGGGGCGATGCAATTACAAGCAAACCGAGTGGCTCAAAGAGAACAAATTAGAGCTGAAATTAAAAAATTAGAAGATTTGCCAAACACATATTCTCGTGAATTAAAGAAATTGATAGCAGCTTTAGAGAAAATTAATAAAAAGTTGTTGCTAAATATACCACCAGAGGCTATTAAAACTGGAAACCTTCGTAGTCCAGACGATATTGCTGAAAGACAGCGGCTTCAAGTTGATATTGCAAAATTACAAGCTATGCTGGAAAAAACTTCTGGTGAATTCAATAAATTGGTAACAGATTTAGCAGAAATTAATAAAAAGTTGCCCGACTTGTCCATTATTGAGGCTGGAGATTTTAATAGCCAAAAATATTTCGAAGCTGTAGAAGATGTAAAAGCTGTTCAAAACTTAATAAAGAAAAATTGATAATAAAGAGAAAAATTAAACTAATTTGGCGTAAAATATCAGGTAAATTAAGCTACTCAAAAAATAAAAATGGATAAGAATACTGACTCTCAAAAAAAATTAGAATTAGCAACCAGTGTTTTAATTGCTTATATAAATGCTAATAAAACTTCTTCCAATGCCACGGATGATAAAGACGATAAAAAAGACGACACAAAACCATCAACTACGGCTATAAAACCTTTAACTCAAGATGAAATTTTAAATACTTTAGAAGCTGTTTATCGTAAAATGCATGAATTAGTTCCTCATCAAGAGCGAAAAATTGGTTTAATGTAATAAAAAAACCTCCTTGCAAAGAAGAGAAGGTGATTTAAAAGAACATAAAGAGAAGTTGGCTCAAAGCAAAAAATAAATATGTTTTCAGAATCTTTGAAAGAAAAAATCCCGTCAATTTGTTTATTTTTTGAGTCAGCTTTGAAACGCACACGCTTGGCTAATGCTTATTTACTTTGCGGCGGAGATTACCCGTTAAAAGAAGAATTTGCTTATGAATTAATTAAAATTTTAAACTGTTTAAATCCGATTGAAAACGGGCAACCTTGCGGAATATGCCTTAACTGCAATTGGATTGTAAATAAACAGCACCCAGACTTACCAATTATTTTAGAACCAGACTTAGAAAAGAGTAAAAAAGGTGTCATTGTCGTCGAGCAGATTGCCAAGTTTCTTTCACGTATTCAAAATAAGTCTCAATTTTATCGTGTAATTTTGATCAAAACAGCTGAATCTGAGCAATTACCTTCTCAATCAGCTAATTCCTTATTAAAAAGCATTGAAGAACCAAATCCAAATATTTTATTTTTACTATTTACCCGAGACCAAGAACAAGTTTTACCAACAATTTGTAGCCGTTGCCAAGCCATTAATTTCCCTAATCATAAACAATTATCAGCTCTGGAAGATAATTTTAATATTGATAATAATATTTTAGAATGGACAAAAATTAAATCAATTAGCTTTTATAAAGCCAGCCAATATTCAGATATTATTTTACAACAAAAAAAAGAAATTCCTGAACTGATGAGCTTACTTGACCATTTAACTGCTATTTATTTAGAAAAAGAAAAAATTGATTTATCTAAAATTAAGTTAATTGAAAATGCCAAATTAAGATTGAAAAGCTTTTGCTCGCCTAAAAATACGCTTGAAGAATTGATTTTTAATTTACAAAACTAAATTTTTAACCCCAATCTTGAAGCTTGAATTTAATAAGCAAAAAGCGGATGTTAAACTAAATATATATTTTCTATTTTTATTAATTATGAAAGTTTTAAGTTTTAATTTTTTATTATTGTCTTTTTTAGCTTTGTGGCTGGGCTTAACTTCGTCCTGCCAAGGCCAATTTCCGACCGAAGAAAACACTTCCAAGTCGCAAAATACAATTGATGAAGACATAGCTGAAAAACCTATCGAAGAGCCAGGCGACAAAAATATCAAAAAAGAAGCTGAAAGTATTTCGCCCAGCAAAAGATTAAAAGCTGTATGGACTTTTATTGATCCTGAGAGTTCAGATTCATTTGATTACAGGATTAATATTGAAGATACTGAACAAAGAAAAATTATTTTCTCTCGCAAAATGAATGTTCCATTTCATGAATTAGCTGAACCAGCAAGCAAAGATAAATTAATAAAAATTGAAAAATTATCTAATGAATTACTTTTAATTAGCCAGCCCGAAAAGTATGCAGCAGAAGGTCAAGTTGTGCAAAGGAAATATTTATTAATTAGCCCCGATACTGATGAAATTAAAGAACTTGACTGTAAAGATATTACGGAGCGATTTCAAATTATAAGCTTTAATGAAAAAGAGAAAACTTATAAATGTAAAGATTATTCCATCGACTCACCAAAAGAAGCAGAATATCCATTGCCAGAGTTTAAAAATTTAAATAAAACTGAAACTGAAGCGAAAAAACAAATTAAAGAAAATAAAGAATTAAAAATTAGAGCTGAGCTTAGCCCTTTTGATGAAGTAAACAGGAATTCTATAATTGGTGAGAGAGCAAATTTGAAAGTATTTAAAGATAATAAATTAATTTATGAAAAAAACTTTAGCGGTCATTGCTCCGATTGTAAGCTTGTAAATCAAGATCATTGGCAGGAAGGCTTTAAAATTGAACAATTAATGGCCGATAAAGTTTTATTATCTCAAAAATTAGCTGAAATAGACGATACAGGCAAGCTTTTGCCCAGTGAATTTGTTTATAGCTCATTATTAATAATTCCAAGTAAAAACAAAATTATACATTTAGACTGCGGTGAAAACAGCTCTGAGATAGACTATGCTTTTAAAATTGACCAAAACTTTTTTTATTGTCAAAAATTAATTGCTAATCAGAAATCTGACACAATAAAAAGACCTTTACCAAAAATTTGATTAAAAAGATTGGAATTAAGGAATAATTAAATATAAATAAGTTAGTAATATCCATTTAATTTAATTTGAAGAAAATTATGCTTTCAATTCACACTCATCAGAAATTACCGCTGATCTTGCTTTCTGCTTTTTGCATATTTAATTTTACAGAAAGCGATTTTTACGCAATTTCTTTGAAAGCTAATTACCCAATGCCACCGATGAATCAGGCTAATTATAATCCTTATCCACAACAAAATAATGGCGGCATGCCCAATCAGATGATGATGCAACAGCCGCCAATGGATCAAGCTCAAGCTGCCAATTATCAAATGCAAATGCAAAATAATGGTATGCCCCCTGCTCCGATTATGGCTCCAACTATGTATCCGCCTTATCCACCATTGCAAGATCCTAATTCTGGTTATCCGCCAATGGACGGAGGAGGAATGGGAATGCAAGACCCGAATCAACAACCCCAACAACCACCTTTTGGTACACCTAGCGAACTTGACCCCAATGATCCTTTGCAGCAAGCTTTATCTTTGCACCAAGCCGCACGTTATGCCGATGCAATACAAATTTATGAAAGCATAATTATTAATAATCCACCGGATCCTCGTATTTACGCTAGTATGGCTGATGCACATTATAGGCTAGGAAATGTTGAAAGAGCTTTAAAATACGCAGTAGAATCTTTAAAACTTGATCCCAATTATTCATCGGGGCATTTGCTTTTGGGTACAATTCTAGGTGAAATGGGAGACATGATCCGGGCTATTAGAGCTTATGAAAAGGTTATTGCTTTAGATCAAAATAATCCGTATGCTTATTACAATTTGGGGCTTTTATATTATAAAAAGTCTGATATTAGGTCAGCACTTGAATATTTAGAAAGAGCGAGAGATTTAAATCCGAATGATGCAAGTATTTGGAATAATTTGGGAGTTGCTTATTATGATAATGGCCAATTAGCCAAAGCATCCGCTGCTTATTCTCAAGCTTTAAGCTTAAATCCTAATTATGAAACTGCCTCCAAAAATCTTGAATTGGTGCGTGGAAAAATGCCATCTTCAAGTTTAGGAATTGCTAGTGCGGGGCGAAAAAGCAAAAAAAGAATTTATAGTAAAAATCGAAGTGCTAAAAAGCATGCCAAGAAAAAAACAGTTGTCAGAGCGGCTGCCAAAAAATAAATTAATTAACTAAACCTCTTTGAGTTAAGCCTTCCTGAATAGCTTTAATAGTTGCGGGGCTTAAAGCTTTTTCTCTTTTTTCTTGGGCTGGCTTAATGGCGTTTGAAATAACTTGTTTAATGGTTTCTTTTCTCTTTTTTGTTTCTTCAGGGCTTAATTTATCTTGTTTAAGGACTTTTTTAATTTCTAAAGCTTCATAAATTTTATAAGTATCTAAAGCAACTTTATCGAGAGCATTTATAAATTTTATTTCCTCTGGAGAAGCTAAAACTGAAGGCTTTTTATTGTCTTTTTGAGCCTGCACCGCTTGTAAAGCTTGAGTTCTAATTTTAGCTGTCTGAGCTTCTTGTTCTTTTTTGTCCTTAAGAATAGCTTTTTGCTTAACTAAAGCTTCTTCTTTTTCTTTATTTATCATTTTTAATTTTTCGGCTGAGGTAAAAGATGAAGTTAATAAATTTCCTTCAGAGAGCAAAGCTAATTCTATTTTTTTATAAAGCTCAATATTATTTTTTATATTATTTTGCGGATTTTTGCCTACGTAATTTTGGTAAGAATTTTTAATTGCATTTAAGGCTTGGGCTTTATTTTTGGCATTTAAAGCTCCAAATGATTGAAGCACTCCATATACTTCTTCCGCACTATTAGGCTTTGTATTTTGTAATAAAATAAGTAAAGCTGAATCTTTAGCAGAAGAGGTTGAGGAATTTGCCACTGCTGAAACATTAATATTACTGACGGTGATTAAACCTGCACAAAAGCCAAATAATAAAAGTCCAGCTGCTAATTTATTTTTTAGTTTAAATTGTTTCATGGTTAAATTTTAAGCGTAAAATAGGTTCTATTGATTTAAAAGACTTAAACCCCAAAATATACTTTAATTCTTCCGGGCTTGCACCAAATTCATATAAACGTAAAGTTAAAGAATCTCTTAAATCTCCAACGGATGCACGAACTCCAAATCTTTCGGATATTCTATAAAATAAATTGTAAATATAATAATCTTTAGGGCAATGACCCGTTTCATTGATAAAAATATATTCATTTAAGCCAAAAGGTATTTTTTCTTTGCGTTCTGTCAAATATTCATTCAATAAATTAAAAGCCTTTTTGCATAAAAAAGTTGTGCGGTCTTCTATATAAAATTCTCTGGCTGCCAAATTTAAATTGCTAAAAACGGCAAATTTTTCCATTTCGGATGCACGAATTCCGGTTGAATAAATAAACCATAATAAAGCTTTGTCCCTGATTGTCTCAGCGGAACTACAAATATTTTCTAGAATTTTATGACTAATTTTGTTTTTTAATTTTCGGTCTTTATGATTAATATCAATTGATAATTCAAAAATCGGATTATATTTAATTTTGCCGATTAATTGACAATAACGTAAAAACTCTCTCCAGGCACTCCACTTGCGAGCAGCCGTATTAGTTGCATAATTATCCAGTAAAAATAATTTTAAATCTCTTAGTTTTGGCTCAGTAATATCACTTAATTTATCAAAATAATTTAATAATAAACGTAAATCCCCTTGATAAGCTTTCTTCGAATTAACTGATGAATAATCGGCAAATTTAAAATTTAGAAATTCATTAATTAATTCAATTACTTCTGTTTTAGGCTGATTTAATAATTCGGGCTGAGAATTCATGAGCTTAATTTAATACAATCATCATTAATAATACAAAAAATAAATCGAATAGCTTCTAAATCAGCAATTTGGCAACTAAGAGTTAAAATAAAAACTTAAGCTAATTAATTTATAGAAAATGTTAAAGACTTTATTTTGTTTATTAATTTTATTTAGCAGCTTGGGAGCTTTTGCCGAAGATGTTAAAGAAGATTTTGTCCTGACTTTGAAAGAAAGTTTTTTAACCAAAGCTTTTGCTAATCAGCGTGATTTTGAATATAAAGATGATCAAGGTAATTATTTAAAACTAAGTAATTTAAAACTTTCATTAAGCGAAGGATTTGTCAAAGGCTCAGTCAATTTAGATAAATTTAAACAAAATCATTATACCAATAATGCCGCTCTGGATAGTTTAATTCGTCGAGTAGCTGAAATGGATAATATAGCTTTAGTTAAGCTAAAAAGTGAAATTGGTTTATCGAAAGATCATCAAAAGTTAATTTTAAAAAATACTCAGTTTACGAGTTTTGATAATAGATATTTACCGAGTTTTATTGAACAAAATTTCGTTTTAGGTGAATTGAATAAGCGTTTTGCTTCGCAAATTAATGGACGCACTATTTATAAATTTTCGGATAATTCGCAAGTGGATATTTATAATTTGCAAATTAGTGGACAAGGAATTCAGCTGAAAGGAATTTTAAAGTAAAATCGTATAAACTTAAACAAAATTTTTATGCGTGCAGAAATAATCTTTATTGGAACTGAGCTTTTACTTGGGCAAATTGTTAACTCTAATGCAGTTTTTTTAGGCCAAGAATTAATAAGCCTGGGTATAGACTGCTATTTTCAAACAATAGTCGGAGACAATAAAGACCGCATTAAAGAAGCTTTTGAAATAGCAATTAAACGATCAGATTTAATTATTACCACTGGCGGATTGGGTCCCACCTCCGACGACTTAACGACTGAATGTTTAGCTGAATTTTTTGGTGAAGAGCTAGTTTTAGATGAAAAAATCTTGCAGCATATTCAGAATTTATTCGATAAATATAATAAAAAAATGGCCGAGTCTAATAAAAAACAGGCTTTGAGACCGAAGAGTGCAAACATATTATTTAACTCCGCTGGAACCGCACCGGGTATTATTTGGCAAAAGACTTTTAATGAAAAACAAAAAATTATTCTGACTTTTCCGGGGGTGCCAACTGAAGTAAAAATTATGTGGGGAGAAATTGCCAAACCGTTTTTAATTGATTTTCTGCAAAGCCAAAATAAAAACTCAGAAAAACTTTATTTTAAAGAATTGAAATTTTATGGAATTGGGGAATCTGATTTGGCCGAAAAAGTACAAGATTTATTAGACCAAAATGATCCAACTACCGCTCCATTAGCTGGACAAGACGAATGTAGACTAAGAATTGCCACCAAAGCGATTAATGAAGAAATTGCTAATCAAAAAATCAGCGAAGTTGAATCAATTATACAAAAAAGAGTTGGTCAATTTATTTATGGAATTAATCAAGAAACGCTTGAATCGGTGCTAATTGAAAAATTAAAATATAAAAAACAAACCATTGCCTTGGCGGAATCTTGTACTGGTGGTTTAATAAGCAAAAGACTAACGGATATACCTGGCAGTTCAGTGTGTATTGGGCTAAATATAATTACTTATTCTAATGAAAGTAAAATAAGCTTACTAAAAGTAAAACCCCAAACTTTAAATGAATTTGGTGCGGTGAGTGAGCAAACTGTCTTAGAAATGTCTGCAGGAATTATAAATTTGGCTAAAAGTGATTGGGCTTTGGCTGTTAGTGGCGTAGCTGGCCCCACAGGTAAACCAATTGGTGAAATATTTTTAGCTTTAATTAATGCCGATAATTCATTTCAGGAAGTAAAAAAACTACAATTAGGAAATAGAAGCCGAAAAGAAATTAGATGGAAAACCTCTCAGGAAGCTTTAGCTTGGATTTTAAAAACTATTTAATATTGTTGTTTATTCTCGTTATTGAGTAAGTTGAGTAAAAAGTTATGCTCCAAAAGCTCCTCCCAGAATATAATTTTTAATAAAAGCTTTTGTTCTATTTAAATATATTTCACCAATATCCGACCAACTATTGATTGCTTCTTTTAAACCATGAAAGCCATCATAAACTGGCGAGTCTTCACCGTAATCAAGATGTCTTTTTCTATCTATTCTACTTTTTATCTGTTTTATTGAATTCTCTAATTCTTCTTGCTCTTCCTGTAATTTAGTTCCTGCTTCCACTGTATCTATAGTCTCTTGTATAGGAGGGAACATTTTTAATAATTCATCTAATTTACCTGATTCCTTCATTTTATTTAAGTCATTCAAAGAATAAAATCTATCACTATTTAATAATTCTTCAACTTCTTTTAGTCTTTCTTGTTTTATTTTTAAATTTTGCAATGCTGATTTTGGTGCTGGAAAACCTTGTATTAAATATCTTTCAAAAGCCTCTGCGACAAATTCTGGAATATCTTCTATACCTAAAGCCCTACTCTCGCCATAGTCTGTCACTGCATTATTATCTTTGCTTTGAGCCAAGAAATATTCTTCAACGGGAACAGCAAGTTCATTTAAAATACTTATGTGCTTAAGAGTACCTTGTGTAACTGATGACACTTTTTCAACTAGCTCTTGTATTGTTTTATTTACTTCTTCCTCAGGGTGATGATAAAGCAATAATTTAGTATAACCTGCCGAATCAACTAAATATAAATATATAATAGATTCTATGTTTATACCATTAGCTTGAGCTTTTCTTAAAGCGTTAACTCTAGCTAGATTAAGTTTATCATCCGCCAATTTTAGCGACTCTTCTTCTGTTCTTTTAGTTTTAGTTTCTAATTCTTCAATCTTCGTAGTATATCTTTTACAGGCCTTTTCTAAGAAGTCGCTATTAATAGTTTCTTTTTCAATTGCGTATTTTTCACCATTTATACGCACGAATTGTCTATCTTTTGTATTATTTGCAATTTTTGTCCAGGTTTCATGGCTTATATTTGGATTAATATTTTTATTTTCTTTCATAACTAGCGAATGTGTAATTTCATGATTAAACACACCCCAATCAAAATTATTTTCTCCGTCAAAAAATCTAATGATATCTCCCGAAGAATTAGCAGCGGTTCCTACGTTTGCGAATGGATATATCTCAATAGTTTTTACCGCTTTTATCCAGTGTTCAGGCAAACCCATTGCAAGCCATAAACTTAATTTATTTAATATTCTTTGATGATTTACGGAACCATTAATAGGTAAAATTACTTCTATTTCATTAACTTTATACTTTGTGGCTTTTATCCAATTTTCAGGTTTTAATTCATAAGTTAATTTAGTCTGACCTATTTTATTTATTTTAGCGGCTGGAATGCCTCTGAAAACGACTAGGTTCATTCTTATGATTTCTTCAGCTAATACTTTATCGTTTTGATTAGTTTTATTATTTTGTACTAAAAAGTATTTTTGATCTTCCGTTAAACCTGTTATTAAACCTTCTTGTCCAGTACCATAACGAACATTTATATTATTTGGTATTAAATGTAAATTATTCAAAACAAAATTTTCATCTCTCAATAAAAGCTTATTCTCTTTCAGAAA
>JAAFJH010000017.1 GCA_013298875.1 Synechococcales cyanobacterium bin2.concoct.b11b12b14.033 | reverse complement strand
AAAGGGATTTTCTCTAAAAAGTAATTTTGAATAGAATCAGTGTCTATGTCAGAAATTTGAATTATATTTTTTTTGAGTGTTGGCTGAGCCTGGCAAATTGAGCGAGCTGATAAAGAACTGCTAATTAATAATAATTTGGAAACCCCTAAATTTAAATTGTATAAAATAGCTAAATCTTGGGTCGAAAGCAATTCTATATTTTCTAAAATAATGAAAAAGGGCTGATAAACAATAATTTTAAGAAATATTTGTAAAGTATTATCTTTAATAGTCTGGGGAGGTAATTTAATTTGTTCAAGTAAAATTAATTTCAAGCCCTCTTTCAGTGAGTTAATATTTTGATTAAAGCTAAAAGAAATAACTGAATAACCTTCATTAAATTTCACTTCACGAGCAAAAAGACTGCTCAAATAAGCTTTTCCGGTGGCTAAATCACCAATTAAAATGTTTAAATCTCTTTCATCAAAAGCTCTTTTTAAAATATTTAGCTCTTTAAAGCGTAAAATTGGTATTCCTTTTAGTTCAATTAGCGGAAAATATATACTCTGATTGACAGGTTGAAAAGGTTCAGCATTTTCCGAAGGCAATTCCGCCAATAATTCCTGGGAGTTTAAAGCAATAAAACCTTCAAAACTCTTTTCAGTTTGAGAATTTGATTTATTATTTTGTAAACCTTTAAAAATATTTACTTTAAGGTCATTTTCCGATTCATTATCTTTTTCACTATTTTTCAAGTCTGCTTTAATTGGCAGAAAGCTATTTTCCTCAGGTTTAATTTGTTGATTATTTTTAAACACTGGCAAAAAATTAGAAATATGTTCGTCAAAAGAATTATTATTTAATATGCCCTCATTTGTATTTTTTTCCGACTGATTCTCATTCTCTTGTTTGATACTTTTATAAACTTCTTCTAATGGATCAAAAATTTGATTTTCCTTTAATTCCGGATCTGATTCCTCTTGATTAGAGCTAGAAAACTCATCCCATAAGCTTTTCACCACATCTTTAAACTTTAAATTGCCTTTTGACCGTGAAAATTCTGACCATAAAATAATAATTAGGAATAAAAAGCAAATTAAGCAAAAAAATAAAATGTTAAAAAGAGAAAAATTCAAGCTTTTAATGAGGCTAATCCAATTTTGAACCATTCGCTAAACACGAGAACATAAAAATTTATTTTGACATTTTTTTAGTTAATTTGCTCTATTTACGAAGAAAAGCTTTACTATTTTTGTCTAATTTCATTACACTGAATATTTACTGGTTCAATAATTTATTTAGGACAAAAATATGAAACAACAATTCATTTATTCAACTTTGCTTATGCTAGCCCTTACTGGCTGTGGTAAAAAGCAAGCTCAAACCACTGAGACGGAAACCACCACCGAAACTTCCACCACAGAAAGCTCTGCCCCAACTGAAAATAAAGGCGAAAGTTCAACCGTTAACGCTCCTTTATCGGAAGAAGGTTTAAAAGCTGCTGAAAGCCAATTAGTAAAAGGTAGCCCAACCGTATTTTTCTTTTTTGCAGATTGGTGTCCAGCTTGTAGAGCTTTTAAACCAACTGTTGAGGAAGTCGAAGCTAAATTTCCTGACATCAAAGTTTTGCGCATGAATGTTGATGAACAGAAAAATTTAGTTAAAGCTCTCAAAGTTAGCTCTATTCCAACTTTATTTTTATTTGATAAAGACGGTAAATTTGTTGAATCAACCAATGGCGGCTTAAGTTCTGAAAAATTAACCGAAGAATTCAAAAAAATCAGCTCAAATACAGGTTCTGGTAGTACAACCACCACCGAAACTAAACCCGAAGAACCAAAAGCTGACGAAACAAAAACAACTAAAACTACTACTACAACCGAAACTGTAAACCCAGCCACTGGTAAACCAGAAGTAAAGACAACTGAAGTTAAAAAAACTGAAAAGAAAAAATAATCAATTTGATTTTCCCCGTCCGATAATTTAACCCATCAGGCGGGTTTTTTTATAAGTAAAACTTAGTTAATTTTTTATGAATCAAGAATGATGTATGATCACTAGAAAAAAATAAACTCATGAATATTCAAGCTCAATCGGTAATAGAACAAAACCCAAATGAATTAATTGATTTAAATATTTTAGACAAAATAAATATTTTATACGATAAACCTTTATTAGAACTGGTTTTTGAAGCTCAAACTATTCATAGGCAGTTTCACGATTCTTCAAAAATTCAATTTTGTACTTTAAGTAGTATTAAAACCGGTGCCTGTCCAGAAAATTGTCATTATTGTCCGCAAAGTGCACATTATAAAACTGCTGTTGAAGCACATGCCCTTTTAGATATTAACGAGGTTTTAGAACAAGCCAAAGAGGCCAAAAATAATGGTTCAACTCGCTTTTGTATGGGAGCTTCTTGGCGTGATTTACCCGAAGGCAAAGATTTTGAGCGAATTGTCGAACTTATTAAATCAGTTAAAATTTTAAATTTGGAAGTTTGTTGTACGCTGGGTATGATTACCGAAACTCAGGCTTATAAACTGGCTGAAGCTGGCTTGCACACTTATAATCATAATATTGATAATAGTCCAGAATTTTACCAAGAAATTATTTCAACTCGTTCTTTTGAGGATAGAATTCAGACTTTAAAAAATATTCAATTAGCAGGCATTAAAGTTTGTAGCGGCGGTATTTTAGGTATGGGAGAAACCAGCACTGATCGAAAGCGTTTTTTAGCAGTTTTAGCCTCTCTTAAACCGCATTATCCAGATTCAGTACCGATTAATGCTTTGGTGCCAATTGAAGGAACTCCCTTGCAAGATAGACCTTTGCTAGATCCTTTTGATTTAGTTAGAATGGTAGCAATTGCTCGAATTATAATGCCAAAAGCCATGGTCAGGCTCTCAGCCGGCAGACGCTCTTTGAATGACGAAGCTCAGGCTTTATGTTTTTTGGCCGGTGCAAATTCTATTCATACAGGCGAAAAATTATTAACTACCCCCAATGCTGGCCTAAATCACGATTATGAATTAATTAGCAAATTAGGTTTAAAACCTTTAGAAGCTAGTTTGTAAGATATAGCAATTCCGAAATAAAGTATTACAACTTAATAACCAGATAATGGTAAATAATATAAAAGTTACAAATGAGTAAACCTTTTCTTAAATGGGCAGGCGGGAAATCTCGTTTGATAAAAAAATTAGAAAATCATTTTCCGGATGAAATTGTAAGGAATAAAAAAATAAAAAAATACTTCGAACCATTTATAGGCGGAGGAGCTTTACTTATTTATTTATTACAAAACTACTCAATTGAAAAAGCTTATATTTCAGATACAAATATTGATTTAATTAATACTTATAAAGTTATTCAAAATAATCCAACCGAGCTTATTGAATGTTTGGGAAAGTATCAAAATCTTTATGACTCAACTCAAGCATCAGACCGGTTAAATTTATTTTTAAAAATTAGAGAAGAATTTAACAATAATTTTGATTCAGAAAAAAATGAAAAGCAATATTTAGTTTCAAGAGCAGCTCAATTAATTTTTTTAAATAAAACTTGCTTCAATGGTTTGTACAGGCTGAATTTAAGAGGAAAGTTTAATGTTCCTTTTGGTAAATATAATAGTCCTAAAATTGCGGATGGAAAAAATATTTTGGCTCTTTCTCAATTATTCAAAAATACAGATATACAACTCGCACCTTATCAAGATTGCTTAAAAGAAATTGATATTAATAGCTTTATTTATTTAGATCCGCCTTATAAACCTATAAGCAAAACCTCTAATTTTAATAATTATACTAAAGCTTCTTTTGGAGACACTCAACAAAAAATATTAGCGGAATTTTGCAAATTAATTAATGCTAAAGGAAGTAAGTTTTTGCTAAGTAATTCCGCACCAGATAATAATTTTTTTGAGAATTTATATTCAGATTTTAAATTAAATAAAATACAAGCTACCCGAAGTATAAATTCAAAAGGTAATTTGAGAGGCTTGGTAGATGAGCTTGTAATTAAAAATTATCAATAACTATAGTATCCCAATTTACTAACTCACCGACTGAATGGATTATTTTAATTTATACTCTCCTTACTTTTTAATTCAATTTTTCTTCTTCTTTATTTCTGTCTTTCAATTCCCTGATTTGATTATCTTATTTTTCATAATTCATTTGATTTAAAGATTCAGTGGATTTTCTTTAGTTAATTCTTGCGGTAGGAATCCTTTTATGGCTTCATATAATGCATCACCGAGCATACCACCGCCAGCTGAACCAGCAATTGCACATAAAATAGTAACCGCTACGCCTACTATTCCACCAACTGGCACAGCCAAAAGAGCTAAAGGTCCAGTCAAGGCTGCCATTCCTACCGTTGTTGCCGCTGCTAAAGCTGTTCCGGCTGCTGCTCCACCAATACCACCAATCCAGCCACCAGCAAAGCTTCCTACTGTGCCAGCAGCTGATTTACCATAACTTTCTTTATCAAATGCAATACCCGTAATAAGGTCAATTATTGGTGCCAGAATTGGTATGGCTTTGGCTACTTTCTGGAGTATTGGCAGGACTGGCTTAATAATTTTACCTAAGGTTTTTATGACTCCAAAATCTTTAGCACCTTTAGCAAGATTTTTTAATTGACCCAAGATGCCATTTGCAGCTCCAGTACTCATTCCAGGTTTGATAGTGTTAAAAGCTTCATCAACGGTATTTCCAAGATTTAAATGTTTAAATAATTCTTCTCCAGCACCATTTTTTAAATTCAAAAGTGCTTTTAATTCAGTATCATCAAGCTTGGCTAATATTTGATTTAATGGAGAATTTTTCAATCCTTTTATGCCTTGTAATATTACTTCTCTTAAGCTGACATTTACAGACTTCAATAAATTATTTAAAACTTTCGGCTCTAATTTACTTAAAATTTTAGCTGAATTATCAGAATCAAAGGCATACAACATTATATTGTTCAGCGAGGACTCAGTTTCACCGAGAAATTTAACTGAATTTAAAGACTTTATAAAATTCGGTCTGGACAAAATCTCAGCTACTTCTTCGGGTTTTAATTTGTTTAATAAAGCTGTTACTTGTCCCACAGATTTCGCACCCATAAAGGTTTTTAATTGCTTATCATCTAAAGTTAAAAGTAATTGTTTAAAGTCAGCTGATTTTAATTTCTTTAAGTCAATATTTTTTTCCCAGTCTGAATTAAGAAAGTTTATTTTTGCTGTTTTGGGTAAACCAATATTTTTAATATTAAGAGACTCATCAAGACTATTAAATCCTAGTTTTTCAAACAATTTGATTCCAGAAACTTCTTTATTCATTAAAGCTTTTAATTGAGTCTCATCTAAACCAGCTAATTTTGCCCATAATTTATTAGTGTTTTTAATTTCTAAAATTTTAGCTAATTCATCCAAATCATCCGAAGCATTAAGCAATCTCATTATTTCATCAGGTTGAAGTTGTATTAATACTTGCTGAGCTTCTTTTGTATTTTTACCGATAAACTTAATAAAAGCATTTACGTGGGCGGTAGTTTTAAGCTTGTCAGTTAATTTAAATAATTCGGCCGGATCTTTAGCAATTAATCTTAAGGAAGTTTTCAAATGATCTGGTTTAATTTTTACTTTATAAGTTCCTGAGCCAGAATTATTAGGAAATGAAGCTTCTTCGCCCTTAAATAATTTCTCTAATTCCGCAACTGGCAAATTACCTAACTTCGATGCAATCCAAGCAACTTTAACAGATTTAGTACTAGGAGCTACTGCATTTCCTACCCTAACTAAAATATCTATTAATTTATTTGGATCAACTTCTTCATCTGTTTCGGTGCTTGTATTAGCTGTTGAGCTGTCTGAGAGAAGATTATTTATTCTAGCTTTCTCTTCAGGAGATAATTTGTCCAATAATTCAGATTTTTCATCTCCTAAAAACGCCAATAAAGCTTCCACTTGGTCTTTGGCTATAAATTTACCAATAAAAGCACTTCGTTGTGTTTCGTCATCAAATATTAGTTTCAGAACTTTCTTTAGAACATCCTTTAGAACATCCTTAGGGATTTGTATTCTAAAAGTATTATTTTGATTATCCTTAAAAGCAAGCTCTTTTCCTTCCATAAGTGTAAGAAGAGACTCTATATTATAAGTATTTAAAGCTTCTGCTATCTTGGTAAGCGTGACGAGGTTCTCCACTCCATTAATTTTTATTTTTACAGTCTCAGTTGGATTTTGTTTAGCTGCCTGGGCTGTTGTTTTGGTTCCCTCTGTCTTTTTGGTCTCCCCAGTTGTTTCATTAGTTGCTGATTTTCCTGGTTGAGTTCCTGAGGTTCCTTCAGTTCCACTTTCTTGAGTTCCAGTCGTTGAGCTTGATTCGGTCTGTGCTGCTTGTGTCGTATTGGGCTGAGTTTGTGCTTTAGTTTGTTCAGCTTGTCTTTTAGTTAATTGTGCTGGAATTGCTTTTATTACTTCTGGCTTTAATGGACTATTTTCGGCAGTTAAATGAGGTTTTTCAGCTGAATAATATTTAGGAGCAACAACTTTAGCTTTGATTTCATTTTTTTCCGCATATCCGTGGACAGACTGAAAAGCTTTCATTTTAGCTTCATTGAAAAGTTGAAAAGTATCATTAGGTGCAGTAGTTAAACCTATAGAACTAAGTAATTTAAAGCTTTCTCCTCTTACTCCAGTCTTTCCAACAGCAATTTCATCTTTTGCCCACTTTTTTAAAACCTGTTTTGAAATTTTGACATTCTCATTTGGATTATCTTTATCTTCGATGCCATTAATTGTTATAGTATCTTCAGCAGAAGGTGGAGTAGAACTTTCATCAGTTTTATCATCTAAGTTTTGGGCAATTTCTCTGCGGTCGCTACCATCATCAGCCGTAGAATTATTATAAAATTTCTTGTTAGTATTAAAAAACTTGCTCCAAGCTGCGGAAGAAGGATCCAAATTTACTTATACCTATTTCGTCGTATAACTCTGATATTTTCCACAATAGCCCTTTAATATTATTAATCAATTAATGGGTATTTCCTATTCTTTACTTTTATAATATTTATTAATCAGCCAAGTAAAAGTTTTCTAATATTTGGTTTCAGTTATACAAAAAAGTAATTTTATTGTGATTGACCGAGACAAAGAAGCCAATTATTATAATATTTATTTGTTAGTTGATACTGGAAAGGTGAAGATTTTAAATTAATATATATGAATAATTCTGGCAAAATTAATTTTGAATCTGATAAATTATCATCAATCAATGCTTTAAAAAAAGCCCTCCTGCAAAAATATAAAAATGAAAAGCTTTGAATTTAATTTTCCTAAAATTGGGATTTATATACTATCTGTTTTACTTGTTTCCGGTTTAATTATTTTGCTCGGTTTGAATTTGCCAATTAATAGTCTGGTACAGATTTTAGAAAATCAGAAAATTAATCCAAATGATTTTACAAGCCCGCCTTCTATTAATTTGGCTAGTGCCATTAAAGTTTTACCTGAGAATAAAGACTTAGCTATTGAAAAGCTTGAAAAATTAAATAAAGCTTTAACTCCCACTAATGAAGCTCGCAGATTATATATTTTAGGACAAATTGCCCAGCGGAATGGACGCTTTGAAGAAGCTTTAAATTATTATTCTCAAATTTCTTTAAGGGCAGTGCCTTATTTGGCTGACCGAGTTTTATTGCATAAAGCTGAAATAAATGCTGAGCTTGGCCGTGAAAAGCTAGTTATGAATTTTTGTCGTGATATTTTGCATAATCATCCAAATTCCTTGTCTTTTGAAGCTGCCAATTATGAATTAGCCCGTTCTTATTTGCGGCAAAATAATTTTTCTTTGGCGGAAAAAGGCTTTCAATTCATAGTTAATAAATTTCCTAATTCAAATTATGCAATTGGCTCAACTTATTATTTAGGGCAAATGCAACCAGCTGATAATGTTTCTGTACGCAATCAGTTGTGGGAAAAATATTTAAGTAAAAGTCCTGATGGCAGGTTTGCAGGCGAAATAGCGGACATTTGGCTAAAAGATGGGAATTTAAGCTCTAAGCAAAAAGTATTAATTGGTTTAAATTATTTTTATAAAGATAAAAAACCCTCTAATAATGAAAAGTTAAGTGATTTTTTGAGTGCTGAGTTTACGGAATTGAATTGGTTTATTTTAAGTAAAACCTATTTAAATGAAAAACAAAAAAGTTTAGCCCAAAAAACTTTATTCAATGGCTTAAAAACTTTTGCCGCAGATGATGATTTTAGGCCAGCTTTAAATTTATTATTTACTAACTCATCCAAAGACGAAAGAAATAATTTTGCCCAAATTTTATTAGCTCAAGATAATTTATCCGATGAAAATAAAGCTTTTATTTATTGGAGGCTAGCCGCTTTTAATACTTCCGAAAGAAAGAAAAACCTGAATTTATTATTACAAAAATATCCAAATAGCTCCTGGTCAGCGAGTGCGGGAAATGAAATTTTTTGGGATATGTATAAAACTGGCCGACAAGCTGAAGCTATTAATTTCGGGCAAAACTTAATTGCTCAATATGCAAATTCTCCGGAAATGGCTAAGGTTTTATTTTGGTTGGGCAAAAGTGCTGAAATAGCAGGCGAAAACACGCAAGCTCAAAATTATTATGCTCAAATTTTAAGATTTCATATTGATAATTATTATGCTTTCAGAGCCAAAGAAAGACTTAAATCTCTAAGAGGCGGAATTGATCAAGGGTGGCATATAAAAGATTTTTCAGCTATTAATAATTCGTTTAATTCAGCAAACTGGGACTGGCCTCTTCCAAAAGAAGAAATTCAAGCTTTAAACCCAACTATTAAAGAATTACTAAATTTGAATTTATGGCAAGAAGCAGTAAGTTTATTACCTCCTGATTATCAGAAACAATATCCGGCTTTGCAGGCTTGGATTGCGATAAAAGTTGAAGAAAGAATAATAGATGGCATAAAAGTCGCGTCCGATCAAATTTATAAACGAAAACCTCCTTTAAATCCGCACAATGATTATTGGAGCTTAAGTTATCCCTTAATTTACTTTGAATATACTCAGAACTCGGCCTTGAAAAATAATTTTAATCCGTTTTTATTGCAGGCTTTAATGAGGCAAGAATCACGCTTTCAGCCAAGAGTAATTTCTGTTTCTAAAGCTTATGGTTTATGCCAATTATTACTCGGCACAGCCAAAGAAGTTGCCCGGTCTTTAGGTTTACCAGCTGCGACGTCCGACCTACTGATGACACCCGGTTATAATATAAACTTAGGTGCTAAATACTTAGGTGATTTAATTCAAAGATTTGATGGACAAGCTCAATTAGCGGTAGCTGCCTATAATGCTGGACCCGGTTCAGTTAGTAAATGGCAAAAGGCATCCCCAAACCAAGACCCTGACTTATTCATTGAAAATATCCCTTATGAAGAAACCAGGAAATATGTAATTAATGTTTTTGAAAATTATTGGATTTATGAAAATTTATTTGCCACCAGAGAAAATAGACTTGCTACCCAGAATAAGTTAACTAAAAAATAATTAATATTAAGCAAAAATTGAAGGCGTTTCTGGAATTGATTCTGGTGCTGGTGATACAAGTCTATTAAATATTTGATTAAGGGTTGCTATTAATTCACCGGAATTGTGGGTTTTGCTTAATAAATTAATTATTTCTGGAGATATATTTTCATTTATGTTTAATAAATTAGTGCGAATAGTTTGAGTAAATTCCGTCCAATTTTTATTATTTGGGATTTGTAATAAGTATGATTTCTGATTACTTTTTTCCAAAGATAATAGAATGCTGTATAAATAATCTCCCAATTTTTCGTGAATAGGTTTTTGGCTTTGCTTTTCAAGATTTGCTTTTACAAGTATAGAATTCATACCTTGTTTTTCATTTTTGCTTTTTTGATCAAAATAATTTATTAATTCAGTAATAGTTTGTGCCTTTTCTAATGAATTAATTATATCTGGTGGTGACTTATACTCTATTAAGGTAGATGTAATATTTTTTATGAAATGATGCAAAACTTCTTGGCTCGGAGGCTTTGTTAAACCTGAGTTTAAAACCATTTGTCTTAGGCTGTCTTCAATAACATTTAAATAATTTCCAGTTTTTCGATAATTATTATTTTCACTACTTTGTACTTGCGATGTGTTAGGTGCTTGGGTTTGTAATTTTGCTTGAGTAAGTATTCTCTCAAAGGTTTGCTTTTCAGAAGTTATTAAAGTATTAGTAGTAGCTGCTATGTTACTCTTTGAAGCGATTGGATCGACCATAATTTACGAATGACTTGTATATTTTAAAGTTATTATGAAGCTAAAAGGTTATCCCTAAATTAAACGTGGCTAAGATTTATCATTTAAATTTTCATAATTCAAAGAACAACCTTTCAAAGACAGATTTGAGGCACGACCAATTAATTCAAAATAGCCGCTTTCTCTTTTAATAGCTAAATCTCCGCTTAAAACAAAAGCTAAAGAATCTAAATTTGCCAAGTCATAATGAGCTAGCAAGCCCGTTTCTCCAATTTTAACTTCTTGATTTAAATTATTAATATTCAATACTCGGTTTCTGGCCCAAGCTGGCGCTTTTTTATAACGAGACATTTCACTTTCTGCTCCCAAAGCAAAGCTGGCATCATAATATTGGGTATTCAATTCACTCATGCCATACTGCCCGACCAAAGAGTATTTTGGTAAATTAAACTTTTCAGCTAAAGCTTTATATAATTCGGTTTTACTTATTTCGCGAGATTTACCTTTAAAGCCACCCGTTTCCATTAAAGCTGAATTAGCTGGAAATTCAAAATTTGGAATATTAGAATCAAGTAAATTAACAAAAGAAAAAGCTGTTCCCGCCAGTAAAATAGGAATTTGTGTAGTGCAAGCTTTTTCCAAAGCCTTTTTCAAGGACGAAATTTGTAATTGGTCGTTTTGGACAAAATAAATATTTGCATTGAGGTTTAATTTTTTTCTGATAGTTTCAAACATATAAATCAAAGATGAATTTGGCTTTTCAAGAGGGTTTTCGGTTAAAATAAAGTATTGAATTTGAGATTCTTCATTTAATTTAAAAGCCTGAAAAAAAGTCTGAATCAATGAATTTTCATAAAGAGTTAATTCAGCTTGGCTTAAATGATGATGGCTTTTTTGGCTTTGGGTGGTACCACTTGAAATAAAAGTTTTTTCGACAAAATTATCAGGCTGGCAAAATAATTTATACTCTTTAAAACAGTCAGTGCTTAAAATTGGTATTTCCGCCCAATTAGTCGTATTTGCGGGAGTTTTATGACGAGACAAACAAATGTTTTGGTAAATTGAATTTTTTTCAAATTGATATTTAAATAATTTAAGAGCTAATTCATTAAATAATTTTTCTTGTGCTTTCTCGGGCAGACGATTGTGATTACAAATCAAATTATTAATTTCTTCAAACATTAAAAGGCCCTTCAATCTTGCCATCAATAAATTGCCGAATATAAGGATTTGGGTCTGAGTCTATATCTTTAATTAAGCCTTGCCAAACAATACGACCATTAAATAAACAAATTGCTTTATCAGCGGTACGTCTGATAGTTGATTGTTGATGAGTTACGACAACACCCGTTGAATGTTCATACCGAGAAAGTTTATTCATAAAATCTTCAATAATAGTCGAAGCAATTGGGTCTAAACCAGCGGTCGGTTCATCATAAAAAACAATTTCTGGATCATTAATAACTGCCCTCGCAAAGCTAACCCTTTTTTGCTGTCCACCCGATAGCTCATCAGGCATTGAATTATAATGATCTTCCAAGCCGACCATTTCAAGTTTATCTTTGACGGATTTTTCTTTGTCCGCTGCATTTAAGCCGGAGTCGTGCAAGGCAAAAGAAATATTTTCGGCCACCGAATATGAATTAAGCAAAGCCGAATACTGAAAGGCCATACCAACTTTTTCTGATTTGAGGGAAATATCACCTTCAAAGCCAGTTTCTAAACCCGAAAGAATTTTTAGTAAAGTAGTTTTACCGCACCCAGACGGCCCAATAATAGCAATCGTTTCACCTTTGTAAACCGTAAAGCTAATCGAATCTAATACTTTTTTATCACCATATGACTTCGATAAGTCTTTCACTTCAATCGAAATTTCTTTAGAAGAGCTAATTGACATAAAATAGATTAAATAGTGCATTGCAATAAAATTCTTAAATCGGGTCGACTGGATTTGAACCAGCGGCCTCTCCCACCCCAAGGGAGTGCGCTACCAAGCTGCGCCACGACCCGCTGCTGAATTTTGCTAAAGAATAATATCATAATTTACTATTTATTAGGCTTTTAACAGGTTTAAGGAATGTATAATTATAATTATGAAAATTTTTAAAATATATTTTTTACTATTTAGTTTAATTTTAAGCGGATTAATTTCTTCAGGTTTGGCCAGTAATGCATCAATTCAGGCCAGTCCAAATCAAATTATAATTAGCTTGGCCAATATACCCGCTAATGCCAAAAGTTTATTTGTACCGCTGAATATAAGCGAGCCAGAGAAAGTTGATTTATATAAAGTTGAATTAAAAGACATCATTGTATCGTCATATGTCGGGTCAATTCAAAGAGATGAAAATCAGAAAATTTTAGGTATTAGTTTTGCTTCTTTAAGATCCAAAAGTTTACCCGAAAAGCTGGAAGCCATTGTTTATATAAGGCCTTTAACCAAAAAAGACGAAAAGTTTGCCAAAACCAGTATAACTATTAATTGGGATGCTCCCTGGACTTTTAGCAAACCAACCCGAGTAATTCCAAAGGCTTTTATTGGCTTTAATTCATTAAGTTTATATTCCGAAAAACTAGAAAATTTGGATGCCGAAAAAGAAGCTAGAAAACGTAAAAGTAAAAGAAAAGAACAGGAAAGTAAAGATTTTTACGTTAAATCCTTAGGGCAAACCCTTATACGTTCAGAAAGAAATGCTAGTAAAGACAAAGAAAAGGTTTTTAATTTTCCTGAATTGAGAGAATTAGGAATTTTTGCTTATTTACCAGAGGGCAATATTTATGAAAGGATTTATATTCCCTTGGCTTTAGAAGAAGCCCAAGACTTGCAAATTGAAAGTAATGATTTTAGTAATGGTTTTGTTTGGAGAATAATTAATCAAAATGTTTTAGAATTAAGCTCTTCTTCACCGAATGCCAAATTGCCAAATCAAAGTTTAATTACCGGCAAGTTAATGATTAAGCAAAGTACTGAGGTTTTGGCAAATAGAATTTCAACGGGGCTTATTTTGTCGGAGCCAGCGGAAATAATTCACGGAGTATCGGTTTCAATAATGCCTAATAGCATTGAGCTAGACAATAGTAATTTTAATCCCTTAAATTTCTTTAAATAATGATCGAAAATCTGAATGATTATGAATTGAAAATAACTTTTCAGGCTAGTCCAAAAGATGCCCAAGCTTTTGTTGGTGCTATTACTCAAGTATTAGTAGCTTGGGAAAGACATGAAAGACTGAGGAATATAATAATCAATTTAATAGACAATCCCGTTGAGACAGAGTAATGCTCCTCTGTTTGGGTTAGTTAATTTAGTTTAAGGTGCATGAATGACTCAAGGCAAATGAGCCGACTGATGAGACTAAATTACTAAGAGGAAAAACCCCAATCATGTTTACTAAGAAAAACTTAAAATTCATTTCTATTTTATCAGGTGCTTTAATACTTTTTACCGTAGGTCCAGCTAAAGCATTAGATAATTTATCCGCTGATAATGCTCAGAGTTTGACTTATTCAAATGATGGAACCAGCTTATCAACTACTGGTTATGGTATGTCGTCTAGTAATGGAAGCGTAGCTGACCCTTCAACTAGCACAGATGTGCAGCTAAGTTTAACTATGAGCAAATTTGTAGCAATGGCTATTAATACTTCCTCTTCAGCTACTACAACACCAGGTGGTCCATTTGGTTCTTATACAGTGCCAAGATCGCAATTTGCTATCAGATCGGATGTTAATGATTTAAAAACCAATTCAATTCCTGAGTTTATAATTGAAGGTGTGGTGGCTTCAAACGTAGACAATGTTAAGGTAGATTATGATGAGACTTTAACTTTGATTCATGATAATGGAGCTTCTGCTGGCGAGCTGACTGCTAATTTTACCGGTATTAAAGGCTGGGAAGGTGGGTATGATGCCGGTGCATTAGCAAGTGGCGATGATATTAATGTTGATAATAACCTTGGTACTTTCAAATTAAGCGGCAATATTGAGCCAGCTTCAGTTGATTTTACTGCTGACAGAGCGGGTGTTTATACTGCAACCATGTCTATTGTAGCTACTGCTCAATAATTCACTTTAGTATTTATATTAAGTTAAGAGGTAAATTAAACAAAATTAAAATACAAAAATCAAAATAATTAATTTAAAAGCCAACTTTCTGTTTAATTACGGGGAATTGGCTTTTTTACTTTTTAACTGCATCAAATGATGAATTTATATTGTGAAAAATATAACAAAAAGACGATTTACATTTTTAAATTTTATTTTAACAATTAAGACGTATTACTCAAATAAATGCTAACTAAATAAAATGAAAGTAAATCAAATTACTACCTTTTACCTTCTAAGACAAAAAGGTGTCGTTCCATCAGGAATTTCACGTGGCGGCCGACGCTTCTCTTGCCCTTTACCCTTCGCTCCAACTATTATGCATACTAATAGTAGTACTAAATCAGAAGCTACTAAGGGAGAAGGCTATAGTTTAAATAGCATTCGTCATGAACCAATAGAACCCAATCAATTGGGAGAATTATCTCTAACAGAAACTATAGCAGATCAACTCAATATAACTCTTGAGGACTTAGTTATACGTTCTCGTAATACTCAACTTTTTCTTGAAGCTGGTTTGAATCCTCTAAATTATACAGATGGTCACATGACAGAAATAGTGGATCGTTTTGCCAATAAACTTGCCAATGATTGGAATGGGCTTACTCAATACACAGAGGAAGAAATTTTTTATGAATTGGCTTATAGATTAGGAAATTCACCAGAAATTTAGAAATATATTAGTGAATTTGGTATACAATCCCGCTGAGATAGAGTAATGCTCCTCTGTTTGGGTTAGTTAATTTAGTTTAATTTTTTATGAATTGGCTTATAGATTAGGAAATTCACCAGAAATTTAGAAATATATTAGTGAATTTGGTATACAATCCCGCTGAGATAGAGTAATGCTCCTCTGTTTGGGTTAGTTAATTTAGTTTAAGGTGCATGAATGACTCAAGGCAAATGAGCCGATTGATGAGACTAAATTACTAAGAGGAGAAAACCCAATCATGTTTACAAAGAAAAATTTAAAATTTATTTCTATTTTATCAGGTGCTTTAATACTTTTTACCGTAGGTCCAGCTAAAGCATTAGATGATTTATCAGCAGATAATGGGCAGAGTTTGACTTATTCAAATGATGGAACTAGCTTATCAACTCAAGGCTATGGCATGTCATCTAGTAATGGAAGCGTAGCTGATCCTTCAACTAGTACAGATGTAGAGCTAAGCTTAACTATGAGCAAATTTGTAGCAATGGCAATTAATACTACTTCTTCAGCTACAACAACACCAGGTGGCCCATTTGGTAGTGCAACAGTGCCAAGATCACAATTTGCAGTTAGATCTGACATTAATGATTTGAAAACCAATTCGGATAATGAATTTATAATAGAAGGTTTAGTCGCTTCTAACGTAGACAACGTTAAATTAGATTATGATGAGACTTTAACTTTGATTCATGATAGTGGAGCTTCTGCTGGTGAATTTACTGCTAATTTTACCGGTCTTCAAGGTTGGGACGGCAACTATGATGGTGGTAATTTAGATTCAGGAGATACTATTAGTACAGACAATAACCTTGGCTCTTTCAAATTAAGTGGAAATATTGCTCCTGCTTCAGTTGATTATGCTGCTGACAGAGCTGGAACTTATACTACAACCATGTCTATTGTAGCTACTGCTCAATAATTCACTTTAGTACTTATATTAAGTTAGGAGGTAAAAATAGATTAAATAAAAAATAAAACTCTTCAAACAAATTAAAGCCAACTCTCTGTTTAATTATGGGGAATTGGCTTTTTTTCTTTTGACTTGAATCTTCATAAATTATTTTTTCAGTGTAATTACCAAAGATCCTAGCTTTTCGAGATATACAGAAGAAGCAATTTTTTATGAATTGGCTTATAGATTAGGAAATTCACCAGAAATTTAGAAATATATTAGTGAATTTGGTATACAATCCCGCTGAGATAGAGTAATGCTCCTCTGTTTGGGTTAGTTAATTTAGTTTAAGGTGCATGAATGACTCAAGGCAAATGAGCCGATTGATGAGACTAAATTACTAAGAGGAGAAAACCCAATCATGTTTACAAAGAAAAATTTAAAATTTATTTCTATTTTATCAGGTGCTTTAATACTTTTTACCGTAGGTCCAGCTAAAGCATTAGATGATTTATCAGCAGATAATGGGCAGAGTTTGACTTATTCAAATGATGGAACTAGCTTATCAACTCAAGGCTATGGCATGTCATCTAGTAATGGAAGCGTAGCTGATCCTTCAACTAGTACAGATGTAGAGCTAAGCTTAACTATGAGCAAATTTGTAGCAATGGCAATTAATACTACTTCTTCAGCTACAACAACACCAGGTGGCCCATTTGGTAGTGCAACAGTGCCAAGATCACAATTTGCAGTTAGATCTGACATTAATGATTTGAAAACCAATTCGGATAATGAATTTATAATAGAAGGTTTAGTCGCTTCTAACGTAGACAACGTTAAATTAGATTATGATGAGACTTTAACTTTGATTCATGATAGTGGAGCTTCTGCTGGTGAATTTACTGCTAATTTTACCGGTCTTCAAGGTTGGGACGGCAACTATGATGGTGGTAATTTAGATTCAGGAGATACTATTAGTACAGACAATAACCTTGGCTCTTTCAAATTAAGTGGAAATATTGCTCCTGCTTCAGTTGATTATGCTGCTGACAGAGCTGGAACTTATACTACAACCATGTCTATTGTAGCTACTGCTCAATAATTCACTTTAGTACTTATATTAAGTTAGGAGGTAAAAATAGATTAAATAAAAAATAAAACTCTTCAAGTAAATCAAAGCCAACTTTCTGTTTAATTACGGGGAATTGGCTTTTTTCTTTTAATATAAATTTTCATAAATTATTTTTCAGTGTAATTGCACGTAGAAAGAAGCTAATTTAAAATAATCATAATAAATTAATTGAAAATTCCTGGGTGGCAGTATAATATCGGTTTATGCAGAAAACAAACTTTTTAATATTCGGTGGCAATCACTTTGTAGGGCAATCTACCGTCAAAGCCCTTCTTTCAAAGCTTAAAAATACTAATTCTAAAGTTATAACTATTACTAGGAGTGGCGTTAACTCTGAGCTTTTTGATAATAATAGTAATTTACTTTCTTTAAAAGCTGACCGCCACAATGAAGCTGAATTAAAGAGCGTTTTGGCTGATTTTAATGAATTTGAAACAGTTTTTGATATAACTGCTTATCAGCCGGAAGATTTAAAAGCACCTTTACAAGTTTTAAAAAACCGAGTTAAACAATGGGCTTTTGTGAGTTCAGCGGGTGTTTATGCTAAATCAGATATTTTACCTTTAGAAGAAAATTCCGCCAAAGTAACTGCTCAGCCTCATTTGGGGAAATTGCAATGCGAAGAAATATTAAAAACTACCGAAAATTTAGCCAGCTTTTGGATTAGACCTTTATATATTTATGGTCCTGATAATACTTTTGAAAGAGAAATTTTATTCTTTAAAGCAATTGAGGCCTCAAAAGAAATTTTAATTCCTGGTAATGGTGAGAATTTATTACAATTTTCATTAGTGGAAGAAATTGGTGAAAATTTAGTTGAATTAAGTTTTCTGCCAACTAATCAGACTTTACATAAAGCTTTTCATATTGCAAATAAAAATTTGTACTCGGTTAATTATTTTATAAAAGTTTGCGGGGAGGTAGTTGGCAAAGAGGCTAAGTTGAAATATTTTAGTCCGAGTTTAGCAGCCGAAAAAAAATTAAATATACGTGACATTTTTCCTTTTCGAATTGACCATTATTTTGCTGATTTGGAACCTTTACATAGTTTGGGACTTAAAAACAAAATAAATTTGAGAGATGGCCTTCAAAAAACTTATAATTGGTTTAAACAAAATCGAAATTTATATAAGGAACATTGTATTATGCCGGCTGGTATTGAATTGATGAAGTATTTATGAATTTTAAATCTTTTAATTTATGGAAAAATAGCAAATTAGACCGTACTGATAAATGGTTAATGTTAGCTTTGTCGGTAATTATTATTATTGGCTTAATTGCTCAGTTTAGTGTTGCTCAGGGCAAATTCTTTAATAAGCAAATTCTTTTTGCTCTTTTCGGCATATCAGTTTTTTATTTGGGCTATATATTACCAACAGACATTTTGAAAAAGATTTGCTGGTTTATTTATGGAATAGCAGTTTTACTTTTATTAATTGTTTTGGTGAAAGGAACTTCCGCTTTAGGTGCTCAGAGATGGCTTTCAATTGGCGGATTCAGTTTACAACCTTCGGAGGCGGCTAAAATTGCTTGTATTATTGCCCTCGCAAACTGGCTAACAGAGCATAAAGCTAATAGTATTTTTAGTATTATTTCAACCGGTTTTATAATTTTACTTTTACCCTTTGGACTAATATTTATTCAGCCAGACTTGGGAACATCCATGGTTTTAATAGCAGTTTTTCTTTCAATGTGTTATTGGGGCGGTGCTAGTTTGGCACAAATCATTGGTTTAGTAAGCCCTTTATTGCTTTTAATTAGCAGTGCTTTAGGTGAAAAAGCTTTTATCTTAGCTTCATTTAAATTTCGTGAGCATTTAATTCAACTCGACTGTTCGATTTTAGGCATCATTTGTATATTAGCACTGTCAATTTATTTTGCTAATCATTATAAAGTTTGGAAAAAAAATATTAAAGTTTTATTTTTGGGGCTTTATATTTTATTTTGTTTATTTATATCGGTTGTCGGGCGGCCTGTAGCTTGGGGAATATTGGCTCCGTATCAGCAAAAAAGATTAACTATATTTATTGATCCATCAGTTGACCCTCAAGGAGCTGGCTATAATATTATTCAAAGCTTAATTGCCGTTGGAAGTGGGGGACTGTATGGGGCGGGCTTTAGACAAGGCAGATTAACCCAAGGACAATTTGTACCAGAGCAACATACAGATTTTATTTTTTCCTCAATTGCTGAAGAATGGGGCTTTATCGGAGTTTTAGTTTTATTAATTGCTTTTTTAATTGTGTGTGTTCGCTTACTTATTTTGGCCAAAGATTTAGAAAATGATTTTTCGCAGTTATTAATAGTCGGAATTTTAGCTTTTTTATGCTTTCATGTCTGTGTAAATATTGGCATGAATATTGGCTTAATGCCCGTTACGGGAGTGCCTTTGCCATTAATTAGTTATGGAGGAACTTCTATGTGGATTACTTTATTTTCTTTGGGTATTACACAGCGTATTTATGCAGATAATTCACCAATTAGTAACCGATAATTTAATTTTAAGATGATTTAAGTAAGGTGAGTTCGACAGATAAAATACACAGAAACATCTCTGAGAGAAGATATTCAAGTTTTTTCTGTAAGCCAATTTCTAAGTCTTTTTCTGCCACTCCTCCTGCTCTTAATTTACGTATCAAAATCTAATATCCTATCCCAAAGCTCAAAAGCCCACTTTAAACACAACTTAACATTGCTCAAGTTCCCCGCTTCAGGTGGCGGAGGGGGGCTTTTAAAGTGAAATTCTTTAGAACGATAACTCTTTCTCTGTTGATTATTTCAAACTTTGATTTTTATCGAACTCACGTTAATTTAGGTGAAAGCTTCAACACACCCTCATCCCCCAAATTAAATTGTATTTGAAGTGAGTTAGGCATCTTTTTGGAAGAAGGTTTGAATAATTATTTAACTTCTTTATTTATAAATATGATCTAAATCATTAACGGTAGTTGGCCTCGATAAATCAACTGGACCGCGGGCTGGCATATTTGGTGGCGGGTTGCCAATGGGAGTCCCAGTACGGGAAGTATTTATACGAGTAGGAATAAAGTCAAATTCACCTGGACGGCTATTTTCGAGTGCCATTGGTTTAATAACTTGGCTTGGATGTGCACCTCGGATAATTTCTGGTGATAAAACTATAACTAACTCACTCTCTTCTTTAGTAAATTTTTTGCTTCTGGCCAAAAGACCCAAAATTGGTATATCACCAAATAAAGGAATTTTACTTAAATTATTAACACTATTGGCATTAATTAAACCGCCAATCACCAAAACCTGGCTCGGATCAAGTTCAACTTGGGTTTCGGCTTTACGGGTTTTAAAAGCAGGCAAATTAGATCCAGCTGGTATAAAAGGATTAGAACTGTCTAAATCACGAGTCTGAGCCATGACATTCATTAACAAAGAGTCATCGTCTGTAATAGTTGGTAAAACATTCAAGCTAATACCAAAGGTTTCAAATCTAACTTGTTGGCCAATCGCTCCTAAAGTGGAAATACCTTGTTGAATTGGAATTTCTCCGCCAGCCAAAAAGCGTCCTGGTTCTCCGCTAGCTACTACCAAAGTTGGTTCCGCTAATAATTTGACTTCTCCTCTTTGTTCTAAAGCTTTTATTTGTATCGCTAAATTTTGTTTAGGAAATATCGAAAATGCAGTACCAGCACCAGCATTGCTAACTAGACCCACAGCCGTACTAGCTACATTTCCCAAAAGCCCATTAGTGCCAATATTTCCGCCACCAATATTGGAATTGTTTCTATTAACGGGTAACCAGTCGACTTTCCCAGAAAGCTCTTTGCCAGTACCACGGCTAATTTCATAAAAACGAATCATGACGGAAACTTGTGGTCTTTCACCAACTTCAAGCATACTGACAATTGAACCATCTCCATTAGTGATAATTGACCCATTAGCTAAATTACCCTTTAAATTGGAAGTAAAGGCCATTGGATTTTCGAGGCTTTGAGTGCCTCCGCCTGCACCCCCTCCACCACCGCCGCTGCCATCACCTAAAAGAGAAGACATTTGTTCAGCTAAAACACCACCATTACGTGTAACTATTTTCATGGTAGCGTCAAAGCCCATATACGTAGAAGCGATGGTCAAAGCCTTGGCGATAATATCAGCACTTTTAATTTTGCCCGATAAAATAACTTTTTCTTTAATGTCTCCACCGGCTCCAGCTCCTCCTGCTCCAGTTGAGGCTGGCTGAGAACCTTGACTATTATCCACAACCACCGAAGGTGCTGGATCACCAACCGTATCTATTTTGGTACGGAAAGAAGTTGTATAAGCTCCATTAGAATTAGGTGGCTGAGTAACGGCTTCCATTTTATTAGAAGGAATTAAAATATAATCAACATTTATATTTGGATCCAAACTTTTCAGGCTAGCAATTAAATCAGTAATATCTCTTCTAACGGTAATATCAAAGCGAGTTGGCCGCACAGACGCTTCTTTGCCTTCCCAAATTAATAAAGTTGTTTTACCTAATTTACGCCCCATTACTAAAGCACTAGTATCACTTAAAACCCTAACACTCGCAACAGACGGATCAGCAACGGCAACTCTTTTAATGGCCGCATTTGAAACAATGACTTCACTGGCACCGACATTAATATTTTTGAGTGCAATTCCAGTTTGATAGGCCGTCCCTTTTAAAAAAACTGTTTCCGCTAAACAAGAAAAATTAGAAACTGAAAAAGCCATTAGGGAAAATCCCGCTAATAAAAACTTTTTCTTAAGTAAACCAGAGCTTAACCTTTGAGGTAAAAAAAAGCTTATGTGTTTTTTGAATTCGTTTTGCATGATAAATTTACCTTTTAATTTAAATACAGCCAGGGGACAAGCAAGGCTCAGGCATATCGGTACTTGGGCCAGAAGTACGAGCTGGTTTACTATTTCTAATTCTTTCAGACGGATTAGCTAAGTAAATTAGTTCCGAGAAGTCTCCATTTAAAACTTCCATAGTAGGAGTATTGGTTATATAAGGGGCTTTCGGTAAGCCAACACTTATTTCGGCACCATAAACACTAGAAGGTGTACCAGGTTTAGCATCATCTTTAGCTGGATACCAAATGTACAAATTAGTTCGGCCAGGATTACGGCCAATTACTTCTACTTGTTCAGGAGTAATCATTAAAACATAGGCTATTCCGGGATTGCTTAAAGCTATTCTTTCAGGTTTTTGCCTTAATTTAATTAAAGTTGATTGCCCAACACTAACTTCAAGATTAGTTGAAATTGGAACCGTTGTCCCGATTGAATTTAAGCCGGCTTTTGCACTAAAACTTAAAGTACTAGCAAATAGACTTAAACTAAATAAGCTGATTCTGGCAAGTTTTTTTAACATAATTTTGATCTCTAATTCTCTCACTTTTTTTATTAATTAACCGCTTTTAGCCTCTTTGGCCATTAAAGTCCCACCCACCTCGGATGTCAATTCAGATTCTTCTTGTTCAACCCCTCTCCAAGCTTGAAATAAACTCACTCGGCTAGGCGGCGGCTCTTGATTTGGGCCATCTAATAATTTAACTTCACCGCTGTCTCGGTATTGTAATATACGCTGTGCATCTTCCGGTGAAACTGCCAAAGTTGTTAAAGCCTGAGCCTCACCGCCACCTTGAGCATTAGCTGCCAAACTATCATTTTTCTTAACCTCTAAAATTCTGGCACGCTTAGATAAAGACTGAGTAATACGATTTCCGCTAGCTGTTGTAAATACTCTAAAGACACTAACTTCCTGACCCTTTCTTAAGAATGAATCATTAGCATCTTGTCCTTTTAGAGTAATAGTGGCTTCTCTTTCCCCTTCTTTGGGTGCAAGCCTTTCTTCTGGGACACCAATATAATTACGTAAAATGGTTTGATTACCCGATATATTTACGACTAAGGTTCCTCCAATCAAAGATGGATCCGACGCATCCGTAAAAGCACCTGGTTCTACCGATCCAACCTTTACTTGTTTAATAGTAATGTCTTGAGGTGTTAATTGTTTTCCAGCTTTTAGTTCAGTAGCGGCTACTATAACAGGAGTTGTGGCATTTGCTGCGGCTAATTCTTTTTTTCTGACGCCGTCTTGGTAAACCATATAAGCTCCCAAGGCCGCAATAATAAAAAGAATTACCATGCCCATTCCCATAGCAGAGCCAGTTTTCATACCGCCACCGCCACCGCGGGTAGTACGAGTCGTAGCTCTTGAAGTTCTGCGTGTAGATCCAGATCCCATTTTATTCTAAAAAACTAACTATAATAAGAATTCACTTTAATCGAGAATAATTAACAATAAATTTAAAAAACAGTCTCTAATTAATATTAATTTTTTTTAAGGGATTGTCCTGAAAAGCTAAGTAAGCTGCCTATAAACTTTATTTACTTTTAATTCAGTTTGTCTTTACTGTGTATTACTACTGTCTAATGAAATTTCCTTGCTTCGATTTATAAACCAGTCAAAAGCTTGTTGAGATGTTTGTACTTCATTATCCATTTGCAAATCTTGTAATTCTTTTAAAATATCTTTAATTAATTTGCTAGGAGGCAATTTGCTCAACTCAATCGCTTTTTTTAAGTCCTCACCGGCTAATAAAGGGTCATATTTAATTTCTTGTTTTTTAAATTCCTTATAATTTGCACATAAATTTAATAATCTCAATTCACTATTTTTGATCATTTCCTCGCTAATAGCTGGCCCACGTGTCGAAAGTAAATCTGCCCAAGCCAAAGCAATTAAAGGGTAAAAATTATCGTCTAGTTTTCTAAAAAAACGCCTAAAAGCTTTTTCAGTTGGTTCAGAGCCGATTGGGGCAATATGGAAAGGCCTCAAATGATATTTTACTAAAATGCTCAAATTTTGAGTAACTGCTTTCGGCCAATGCATTCTTTTACCAAGCTCCAAAGCCATTTCTGCTCCTAGATTATCGTGATTATAAAAAGTATGTTTGCCTTTGATAATTTCCCAAGTACGTGGCTTAGCTATGTCATGCAGCAAACAAGACATCTTAATAATTGCTTCCCACGAAATATAATTAACTTGATTATTTTGAATAAAACTCAAACATTCAGTAGGTAACTGGGGTTTTACAAAATTTTCATATTGATTAATTAATTCAAAAGTATGTTCCCAAAGGGGCAAATGATGAAAATCATTACTCGGAACTTCTTTCTGCGGTAAAAACTCAGGAAAAATCTTTTCAAAAAAACCTAAATCTCTAAATTCTTTTAAGGTTACAAAACAATTTTCACTTTCCAGTAAACCCCAAATCTCAGCTGAAATCCTTTCAAGGGCAATCGAATCAATCAATTTAAAAGCCTCAATTAACATATTACAAGTTTCAATTTCGAGCTTTAAATTAAATTTAGCTTTTAAACGAAAGGCTCTTAAAACTCTCAAGGCATCAGCCTTCAAATTCTCTAAACTAATTGCTTTTAATATTTTTGCTTCTAAGTCTTTTTGTCCACTTAAAGGATCAATTAATTTTTTTTGCTGTAAATCATAAGCAATGGCATTTATTGTAAAGTCTCTTTTTTTTAAATCTTCATCAATGTTTTTGCCCCTTGGGCCACAAAAGTCAGCTTGCCATTTTTCAGCGACATTTACTATTCGATAAATTTGATTTTCAGAATCTAAAATAATAAAAGCTGAATTATTTTCATTAGCAATACTTCTAACTTTATTTTCTAAGTCTGAACAGCCAAAAACTACTAAATCAAAATCCGGAATTTCTTTATCTTTGATTTTTTGATAATTAAAATTATTTTGTATTAAATAATCCCTTACCATTCCACCAACTAAATAAACAAAATACGACCCCAACTTATTAGTCAAGGCCGTAAGTAATTCTTGCTTGAATTGAATCATTAAATTAAATGGTTATAAAATAATTTAATATTTATTGCCATTTGTCGCCAGGAGATGAAGCTGGGGCTGATGATTCGTAACCGCCGCCGCCGCTGCCATTAGAAGAAGGTCTCTTCCTTTGACCGCCACCACCACTACCGAAGCCACCGCCTCCGCCGCCATCTCTTCTCTGACCGAAGCCACCGCCACCGCCGCCATCTCTTCTGGGACCAAAGCCACCGCCTCCGCCGCCATCTCTTCTGGGACCAAAGCCACCGCCTCCGCCGCCATCTCTTCTGGGACCAAAGCCACCGCCTCCGCCACCATCTCTTCTGGGACCAAAGCCACCGCCTCCGCCACCGCCACCAAAGCCACCGCCTCCAAAGGAGGAAGTTCTTTTTTGATGAGCTGGAGCTATGTCAATTTGTCTTCTTGTACCGTCTAAGCCTTCAATTTCTTGTCCTCTTAATTCAGTAGCTTTTTCTGCTAACTCAGGAGTAGCAAAAGTAACAAAGCCAAAGCCTTTTGAGCGACGATTTTTGTCGATTATAACTTGAACATTAGAGACTGAATCTGGACCAAGCGAGTTTTCAAAGAAAGCACTCAAGGAATTATTATCAACAGAAAAGGGAAGATTGCCAATATATAACTTATTATTACTTTGACCCTGATCGCCGCCGCTGCCGCTATTGCTGTTATTATCTCTGTCAAAACGAGAACCGGAATACATGATAGATATTACCCCCCACAAAGTGAGTTTTTAAATGAGAAAAAGAAAAAAATTAAGCTGACTCCGTACAAAGTATTTGCTAATGCTATTAAAACAAACTTAAGTAGCTTAGCTTGAAGACAATAAGCAAAAAAACTTTTGGCTGGGCTTAATTACATTTCAATAATGATCTTACCAAATAAAAGTTAAGACTTAAACACTATTAATTTTTTATCTAAAATAGAATAATGAGTATTACGCTCAAATTAACGTCATAGATAATCATATAAGATTTAAAAGAACGTAAAAAAATATTTTGAAATATAAAGAATTTGGAAACAAAAAAATAGAATTAACAAAAATTTAACTTCGAGTGGAAATTTTGCTTAATATTTGGCTAAAATTAAGAATAGATTATCAAATTAAATAACAATTATTAAAAATAATAAACATAAAAACTAAGCTTAAATTATTAAGAAATAGTAAAATTTAACATTTAATTATTACGCAATACAAACATTAATATAACTTTAAATTAAGAATGGTCGTTAATTCAGTTCGTAGCTCCTCTAATCATATTTCTGCCTTGGCTTTTAATAAGAAAGTTAATAGAACTAATATTATTGCTAAGAGTGAAACAGCGACGGCGGCCTTAAAGAAAGACCATAATGTGCTTGGGACAGTCTGGAATTCAATTAGACATCCGAAAAAAGCCGGTATTAATGAGGCGACCCATATTAACTTCATGATTCCTTTCGCTGCAGTACCTGCTTTGATAGTTGGTTTAGTAGCTCGTTTTTTTCGCGATCAAAATTTAAGTAAATTAGAAAACCCTAGTCAAATTAGTTCAGCTTTAGCCAATATTTATCCACCGGCTTATACGTTATTAATGATTTGTGGCACTTTGAATGGAGCAGCTTTGGCTTCACCCAGTCGAGTTTCGTCTTATTCGCTTTTATTGAGTGGAGCTTTGTATTTATGGAATATTGAAAATGAAAGAAAAAATGCTTTACAAGAATTAACCAAGCTAAAAGCCAGTGAACAATTAACTCCTGAAAAAGAAAAAGAATTAAAAAATCAAGCAGCCGAAGCAACGGCCGGAATTTCAGCTTTTTCGCGGATTTTTTATGGTTTTGCAATGTTTTTTACTTTTTTGGCTATGCTCACCCAAAGTAGTAAGCACAAAGCTCGTTTTGAATGTTATAAACCAGCAGCCAATGCGGATATGCAAACTTGGATCAAAGAGATTAAAGATCATTTTTGGGCGAACGGTAAAAAAGAATTAGCGGCTGGCAGCCATTATTTAAAGGAATTATTCAATCCAAACTCTTTAAAGAATAATATTGGGGCTTTAATAGGGCAAGACAAAGAATTTGAAGCAAAATTAACGACTGATGGAGTGCATGAAAAATCTTGGAAAAGACCATTATTAAGGCTTGGACACCCGGAAGTTAATTGTAATTTTACCATGTTAAATGGAGTTTTACGTTTAATTAGTGTTATTGGAACGGCTATTGCAGTATCAAATTTAGGTGGAATGCAGGTTTTTAATAATGGTGACAAATTACTTGGCAATCATGATTTAGAAAAAATATCTGCTGATAAGCCAGCTTGGAAAAATTTGCTTGACTCCATGATGTCTTTAAATAATATTGGTTTATTTTTTATGGGCATTTGTTCTTTGTCTACCGGTTTCAACAATTCTTATATTTCCAGCTCGGGTTCAATGGCTGCTACCTTACAGCTTTTGGGGGGGACACTTACACTTTTTTCAGCTATATTAGACCAGTTTAATTGTTTTTTACCTGGCCAGGCTGTTAAATTAGGAAGTAATGGGGTTTTCCAATTGTCTAATATTTTTAGTGCGGCTAATAAAATGGTAGGTTCTACTGCGTCGGGTTTAACAAGTTCGCAGTATTTTACAAAGTAAAGGTAATTATTGATTATAAATTTATATAACTTTCAGCTTGAGATAATAAATTTGGGCTTTCTAGATTAAGCCAATTAATATTTTCATTTGATTTAAACCAAGTTATTTGGCGTTTAGCATACTGAGATGTCGAAATGATAATTTTGTTTGAAAGCTCATCGGTTGAAAGAATTTGCTTATTTAAATAGTTTAAACATTCTGCATAACCAATTGTTTTGGCAAATAAATCTAATTGGCCGTATTCATTAATTAAAGTTTGGGTTTCCTCAATCAGCCCGCTTTGTAGCATTAATTCAGTTCGGTGTTTAATTTTAGCTCTTAATTTATCGCGTAAGTCAAAGTTTAAACCTAACCAAATAATTTCACATTCAGCTAAAAAATTATTAAACTCCAAATTTATAAACGGTAAATCTTTCTTTTCATGAACTAATTCAATTTCTAAAGCTCTAATAATTCTCAGCCTATCATTAAAGTGCATTTTCCATTTGTTTTCTAAATCTTTGTTTTTTAGCTCAGCGTATAAAGTTTCGGTGCTTTGATCTTTTACTTTTTGTCTTAATTCTAAGTTTGGGCCAATTTCTGGCAAAAATAAATTTTCTAATAAACCTTTTAAGTAAAAGCCAGTTCCACCGACCACAAAAGCAAAATTATATTTTTCAGTAATGTTTTTTAGCTTTGGCTGAGCATTTTCTAAATATTTCCCTAAAGAATAATCTTGGCAAGGTTCAATCAAGTTTAAGCAATGATAATTTATTTCATTCAATTCTTCTTTGGTGGGCTTGGCAGTGCCAATATTCATTTTTTTATAAATTAAACGTGAATCCGCCGAAATAATTTCCGAGCCGTATTTTTTTGCTAAAGCATGAGTCAAAGCACTTTTTCCGCTGGCAGTTGGCCCAACAATTATAATTATCTTTTTAGATTTCATTTTGTCTGAAGTTTATTAATTTAATTTTCGTATTTTCTGCGAAATTTCACAGATTTTTATATAGAATTTTTTATTTAATAATTAAACTTTCTCTTCCAGACCAGACAAGATAAAACTAAAATAATCTCATACAGTTTGCAGGAAATCTTTCTCAGGAAGAGTTGAAGACCATTTGTTGTAAATCAGTATTATTAACGCTGAGCTTTAGCTTTGTGCCTTGCTTATCTAAATAATTGGCTGGCCATTTGAGCGGCATTGAGGAAAATGGGACCCATTAGCAAAACGATAATTGGTAAAACAATAAAAACCATAGTCTGCATTGACATTTTAGTTGCTAACTGGGCAATCTCCCCCTGGATTTGTTGTTTACGGCGTTCCCGGAAAAAGCCAGACATTTTAAACAAAGATTCAGCAATACTACCTCCAGTCTTTTCGCTTTGATTAATTAAAGAAGTAAAATAACGAATATTTTTAGAATTACTGCGATTGGATAATTTATTCCAACAGTCGGGACGAGGCATACCTAGGTTTACATCTGCTTGCCAAGCCAAAAAGTCTTCTTTAATTGGGGTTAAAAGCGGATCGTCTCCCAAGTCATTTAAAATATAACCAGCGGCTGTATCAAAGCTGACACCGGCAATACAACAATTAGCAAAAAGGTCAATCATGTCTGGCAAAGTTTTATCAATCATATAAGAACGTTCTTGTATTTTCTTTCTTAAGCTTGACTGAGGACCAATAAAACCTAATAATCCAACTAATAAAGTAGCTAATAAGCCGTAAAGCATATCATGGGAAATCATTAAAGTTGCTATGCCAGCTAGTAATCCACCCGCTATAGCTCCGCCAATTTGTTGTACAAAAAATAAAATATGAGCATTTTTAGTTCGATAGCCAGCTTTATTTAAGGCTTCTAATTTATCTGGGTTAGGAACTGGTGCAACTGTCCCAATCAAATTCATAAAATCTTGCCATAACGAATCTCCGGCTCCTACATTTGATTCTCGTGATTCTATAAATCCTTGGTCTTGAAAGCCTTCTTGTAAAATGGCAATACGACGATTTAAATTATCGCTACTGCTAGATTCGGCTTTTCGTTGATTATTTTGCACGACGAAAAATATGCCAGCACTGCAAATAATAACTAGGGTAAGAATAATTGCGATTTCCATATTTTTAGGTGTCTATAGCCTTAACAGTTTTATACATGACAAAAACCCCAAAACAATACCAGCAGAAAGCTATAAAGCCAATTGCCTTGCCAATCGGTATTGCCCCAAGATTCCATTTAAAAAATTCCACATATGCTTCTGGCCAAGCAAAAGCTAGCAGAGGAATTATTAACCACGGGAAAGCCGCTAAAATACAAATACCCACCATATTTTCAGAAATAGCAATATTGATTAAACCCTGTAGTCTAAACCTTTCAACAATTACTTGCGATAAAGTTGTTAAAATTGGTGCCAAAGACGCCCCAGTTTGGTTAGCAACTTTAATAGCAATTACAAATATTAATAAATTTTTAGAGGGTAATCTTTGCCTAAATCTGTCGAGAGCTGTATTCATATCTGTACCTAAACCCAATTCAGTCGATAAAAGTCCCATTTCATTGCTAAGGGGAGCTTCTGAACCTTCCGCTACAAAACGAATGGAACTCATAAAAGTACCACCCGCTTTCATACTGGCTGACATAACGTCCAAACCAACTCCAAATTGTTCGTCAAAAATGCTGACCCTTTGTCCAATATGCATATTTAAAATGAAGTAAGCAATGGCTGGCACCAAAATAAACAAAACTACCGAAAAAACAATAGCCCAAATACCAAATGTACTTTGTAAGAAAAATATCGGTAAAATAGCCACCACCAGGGTAATCAAAAATATCATGCCACACCACTGAAAAGCTTTTATGCGATATCCCGCATGCACAATTTTTTCACCCAAAATCGGAAAGCCATCATTTATTCGGCCATCAATATGCTCTAAGACAGACTCTTGATATTCAGAAAATTCACTACTTGCCGAATCATCTTCCATCCCCTTTGACTGAGCTGCAAAGGTTTGTCTCATTCGGTCATCAGTATATTCTTTTTGTTGAATGTCTAAAAACATTTTGGCTGCAATACCACCAACCAAAGCCAAAAAAATCAAACCTCCAATCTCGAGCATTCCCATAATCGTCTATCTCCTTGGTGCTTGTTGAGGAGCTTGCGGCCCATTTTCAGGTGCAAATAAATCCATTGGTACATCCATACCATGTGCCCTTAAATGTCCTAAACACTTAGGTAAAACCCCAGTTGGCATAAATTGCCCCACTATTTTTCCATTTGGATCAAGCCCTGTCTGTTTATAAACAAAAATATCTTGCGAAGTAATAGTTTCACCTTCCATCCCAACAATTTCACTAATTTGCTTAATTCGACGACTACCATCTGAAAAGCGTGATTGCAAAACTATAATATTAATTGTCGAAGCAATCATTTCTCGGACAGTTTTTAAAGGCAAATCTAAACCGCTCATTAATACTAAGGTTTCTAGCCTTTTTAAAGTATCTCTGGTGGTATTAGCGTGCAAACTTGTCATGGAGCCTTCATGGCCAGTATTCATAGCCTGTAACATGTCAACCGCTTCTCCAGCCCGGCATTCTCCAACTACTACCCGGTTAGGTCTCATACGCAAAGCATTTCTAATTAAATCACGGGCAGTTACTAAACCTTTCCTTCAGCATTGGCTGGGCGAGTTTCTAATCTAACAACGTGGTCAATATAACTATGTATTCTTAATTCAGCTGAGTCTTCGATGGTAATTACTCTTTCTTCATTATCAATAAAAGCCGATAAAG
>JAAFJH010000016.1 GCA_013298875.1 Synechococcales cyanobacterium bin2.concoct.b11b12b14.033 | reverse complement strand
CAATCTCTTTGGAAGAATATAATCATTTAATTGATAGGGAATGGGAAACTGATTTGTAACGCAGTGATAAAGTTATTTGGAATGAGTGAAATAGCCAAGAGCCATATTTTTCAAGCTCTGTTAATTAAATTTCAGGATAAATTTTAAATTAGACAATTGGTTTACTTTCGATAAAAACTTGTTTAATTAAATTAGTATTTAAATTTATTAAAAGCCAAGTATATAAATCTTGCTCGCCCAGAGACTTAATTTCTGCAATGTTTTCAGGTTTTAATTCAAAATGTATAAAATTAGCTTTTTTGTTTTCTTCTAAAGAACCAACTTCAGCTTCTAATTTTAATTGTTTGGCAGGAATCGAAGTTATTGTTTCAAAAAGATTTTGAGCTGAAAGCTGGCAATTTAAAAGCCAATAAATATTTTTCAATTGATTCAAAAAATCAAAGTCAAAATTACTAGCCAAACTATCTGTTCCAAAGCTAAAAGGCAAATTATATTTCAGCCAATTTTTATAATCAGGCAAACCATTTTGCAAAAATAAATTACTTTGTGGGCAACTAACTATTCCTAAGCCAAATCTCTGGGCAATTTCCAAATCTTTATCTGTAGTTAAAATAAAATGAATTAACAAAAAGTTTTTTAGCAAATCAGTATTTTCCAGCTCAGTCGCTAAATTTAACAAATATTGCATTGTGCTTTGAGAGCTATTATTTTTTAATTCCGGGCTAGAAACTTGCAAAAATTCAAAAAACTCTTTTAAGTCTGGATTTAAATAATTTTTTTCTAATAATTCCAGCTCAAAATTAAATTCAGCTAAATGCAAAGCTAAAATTTTATTATTCGTCTTCGCCCATTGCATCAGCTTTTTTAATAAACTTGAACCAACACTATAAATTGAATGTGGCGAAAGTGTAAAATTTAAATCTTTGAATTCAACCTCTAATTGATTCAAATTGTCAATTGCCTTTTCAAAAATAAATTGACTTTGCTCTTCTGAATTGCCAAAAACTTCGAGTCCAATTAATGAATTGTTTTTGTATGGGCTTTTTGTAATTTCGGTGGCGGTAATTTTGCCAAAAGGCGTATTTTCAAAAATAAAAGTAATTCCATTTTTTAAGCAGTTTTGAATATTATTTTTAATAATTTCCTGTTTGTCCTCTTCTGGCCAATTACGTGAAGTTTTAATTAAATTTTTTAGCCATTCAATTTGCTGATTGGGCTTGGCAATTACATAATTATTTTTATAGGCCAAATGAATATGATTATTTATAAAACCAGGCAAACAAATTGAGTTTTTATGTCTATAAATTTCATAGTCAGCACTTGTATTGATAAAAAAAACATCATTTTGGCTACCAATTTTAATAATTTTTCCATTTTTGGTATTAATTAATATAAACCCTTCATAGATAGGCTTTTGATAGTTAAAAGGAATTATTAAATTAAATAAATGTAATTGATACATATTTTCTTCTAGAATTATTTAAAATTTATAAGTTTTATTTGAATTTGTATTTAAAATTAAAATTCACTTTCGGTTTAGATTCATTTTGGCATTGAAAATTCATTTAAATAAAAAATCTTTCAAGCAATACTTTTATTTGAGTTTTTGTTTAATTTTACTATTCAATAATTCTTGCGTTTTGGCCGACAAAGCAATTGATGAAAAAATTACTGATTCTCAGGTCAGTCCTCAGGTAGAAGATCAAATTCCTCTTTCTCAAACTTCCCAATCTTCTGAAAAGGAAAAAGACAAGCAAGCACCGGAAGAAAAAGCGGATGCAAGATTAAATCCAGTTAGCTTAACTAATACCGAAGATAAACAAGACCAGGCTCAGTTTGAAGGAGATCAAGTTGATTTTGATCAAATAGCTAATATTGTCACAATTAAAGGAAATGCCATTTTATATTTGCTGAAGGATGATATCAAATTAGCGGCCGATACAATTGAATATTATCCGGATAAAGAGCTTTTGAAAGCTTATGGAAATGTACTTTTAACTGGTAAAGAACAAGTTACTTTTTCAAAATATATGGAAATAAAAGTTAATAATAATGAAGCTTTTTTCGAAGAAGTTAAATCTCAAATAGCTTTAGCCTCTATTGAAGCAAAAAAGGGAACTATTATTTCTACCAAAACTATTAATAGTGCCAATTATCAAAATGGTGAATTTGACTTACCATACCCTATTCGCCTCACTGCTAATCCAAATACTGTCGAGACTTTTCGCTTTAATAAAGCCTTAGCCGCTAATTCAAAAACCGCTTTAATTGATGGCCCAAGTTTTTCAGTTAGTACAGATCGCGTCAAATATTATCCCGACCGCATTCAAAATAATTTATTTTTATATGGAACTAAGCTCAAATTTAAAAAATTCCCTTTAACTTTACCCATTCCTTATGGGGTTTTTACGGCTGGAGACAGTAGCCAGCAAATGTTTGGGCTAATTTTAGGTAATAATCCTCGAACGGGAGCCGGTGACTTTAATTTGGGACCTAAGTTAAGTTTTGTGCTGGGAGATCCCGCTAAAAAAAGAGCTTTTTCATTAGCACCTTTTGTTCAAATGGGCAGCAGATTGGGGTATGGAGGCCTGGTGGAATATTCAGACCCACGCAATAATGCTTTATTAGCTTATGGATCCGCAAAAGCTCGTGGTTTAGCAGAAGTAAGAAGTCATTTGACTGGACACAATGATTTTGTTTATGGCTGGAATAGCTATATGGGTGGTGGAATAACTAAACAGTTTATGCAATTAAATGATCATCGGCAAATAAAAATACCTTATATTGGCTCTGCTTTCGAAGGAAACTCGATTTATTCTTTTGCAGATTTATCTTTTATTACTGATTCACAAGATTTAAGAAATCAAGAAAATAACTTAATCAGCCGTTTACAGAGAGACTCATTGGGTGGAGGGTCAACCATTAAAGACAAAAGCGGACTAAGATTACAACAAACTTTATATTTAAGAACAAAGCCAATTATTGAAGTTGGCTCTGAAAAATATAATATTGGTTTGTCAGTTGTTGGGTCTAGCACAGCTAGGGTTTATACAACCGGTAATTTTAATGCTTTTATTAATGGTGGCCCCCGTTTGCGTACGCATCTCAATCATTATGCTGATATTGAATTAGGTTATGATTTTTTAGCTCCATCCGGCAAGTCACCTTTTGGATTTGACCAAGTTATACAAGGCCAGCAGAGCGTTTCAGCGAATGCTGATTTTAATTTTACTTCTTGGCTAAGCGTAGGTGGATATTCGTCTTACAGTTTAACTCGTCAGCAATTTGTGGCTCAGCAAGTTCGTGCAACCATTGGCCCGGAGGATTTTAAGTTTTTATTAGGTTATGATCCGGTTTTTAAACGCATTAATTTTGGATTTACTCTTTTATTTGATGATAAAATTAAATTCAATCAGTTTACTTATCGTGAACGCAAAGTTGGAAAAAAACGTAGATTTTAAGTCTAAAAAAAAGATTAGAGCTTTTGACTTAATTAATTTCAAAAAAAATCAGAAAAAAATTACCGCTTTAACCGCCTATGATTATTTAACAGCTAGTTTATTAGACGCAGCGGGCATTGATATAATTTTAATTGGAGATAGCTTAGCTAATGTCTTCCTCGGGCTTAATAATACTTTTGAAATTGGTATGACTGAAATGCTTTATCATACGAGAGCCGTTTCCTCAGCGGTCAAACAAGCTTTAATTGTCACAGATATGCCATTCTTATCTTATCAAATTTCTTTGCCCGAGGCTTTAATAAACGCAGCTAATTTGATTAAAGCGGGTGCCAATGCTGTTAAGCTAGAAGGTGCCAGTGATTTGACCTTAGGGATTATTAAAAAATGTCATGAAATTGGAATTCCAGTAATTGGGCATTTGGGTTATACACCACAAGCATGCGAAACTATAGGCCGAGGGCGTATACAAGGAAAAACTGAACAAGAAGCCAGGCAAATTTTTGACCAAGCACGCTCACTTGAAGAAGCAGGGGCAGTTGGTTTGGTGCTTGAAATGATACCGGCTGAATTAGCAAAACAAATAACTAAAACTTTAAAAATACCCACTATCGGTATAGGAGCTGGTTTGGAATGTGACGGACAAGTTTTAGTTACGCCCGATGTATTAGGCTTAACCGAAAATAATTTTAAATTTACGAAAAAGTACATTAATTTGGCTCAAGACATAAAATTAGCTGTCAGAAATTATATAAGTGATATTCACGAGCAGAAATTTCCAACTGCAGAAAACAGCTTTTAGTCGAATTCACGTGCTAGTAGAGGTAATCCTCTTACTATCTTTACTTTTCTCATTAAAAAACCAATTCACAGGAACAAGTCTTGACAGCCAGTGAAAAATTAATATATTATTAAGCGATGTAATAATTATATAAATCCAAGTTCCTTATGATAAAAGCAGTTTTGCCTCCTTCTTTAGCTAAACTACAAACAACTGATAGAAATGTGCCTGAAAACGTGGTCAAAATGGTCTCTCAGTTTACAAAGGACGTTAAAGAACGCTTATTACCCGAAATTCCCTCCCAAAATAGATTACAGTGGGAAAATAGCCTTGAACAAGAATTAACTCCAATTTTAGTTAAGCTTGGTAAACATCATGAAATTTCATTAAGGGGTTCTATTAAGGGAGCTTATTACATGAAACATGTTTTAGAAGATACAAGTATAGATCCTGAAGAGAAACTTCGTCTTGTATTAGGGATGGCTGTGCAAGATATTGGAAAGGCAAGAATTCCTTTAGAAATATTAGATAAGCCGGGTAAATTGTCCTTGGAAGAATATAGATTAGTTATGCAGCATGTTCCTTTTGGACTAAGTATTTTGCAAGATTATCCATTTCTGAAAAAACAGCTTGGATTTGCAATAGCTGAGCATCATTTAAGATGGGAGTTCGGAAAAGGCAGGCAATCGCCTGGGGGATCGATGGTTAATATTTGTGATGAACTAGATGCCGCAACTACAAAAGATAGGGATTATTATCGGAAGCCAAAAACCTTTGAGAAAGTTCTTCAAGAATTTAAAGATGGTGTACATTCCGGCACTTACTGCTTTGAAGCCGTTAATATTTTTAGCCAAGGAATGAAAGGCCTAACAAGTTGTTATCCGACAGATTTTCTCTAACTTAATAACTTTTTCTCTGTTGATTATTTCAAACTTTGATTTTTATCGAACTCACGTTAATTTAGTTATACTTTTTTCTTTAACTCGATAATTGATTCAAGACTTGGCTTAGACTTTTCAATTAGGATTTGAGGATAAATGCCCAAAAATAAACTCATAAATAAAAGACTGCCTAGTAAAAGTTTCTGTGAAATTGCTAAGTCTGTTGTTTGAGACGAAATCTTGATGCCTAAAGAGCCAAAAAAAGCATTTTTCAAAATATAAAGCATATAAACTGCACTAAAAATTATACTTAGCGTCGCAATTAAGCCTAAGACTTGCGGATAAGAAAAGTCGGAGGCATTGCTAAATAAAGCATAAAAAACTAATGACTCTCCGATAAAGCCTGATAAAGCTGGTAAACCTAAATTAGCCATAATTAAGCCCATAAAAATGAAAAAGAAAACAGGCATATTATTGGCAAGTCCCCCTAAGTCATCTAATTTCAGATTATTTTTACCAGCTTTTTCTTCCAGTATGCCTAAAGCCAAAATTAGAGCAATACTTAAAATTGTGTGGCTAAAGATTTGAAATAAAGCACCACTCAAACCAGCTGCATTTCCGCTAGATAACCCTAGTAAAACAAAACCCAAGTGACTAATAACTGAATAAGCAATTATTAATTTTATTTCTTTTTGGCGGAGGGCAAATAAAGCTCCAACTATAATATTTACAAAACCAATACCGGCAATTAAAGACGAATATTCTTGCCATAAAGCTGGAAATATTTCGGTAATAAAGCGAATTAAAATATAAGCCGCCACTTTAATCATTAAAAGGGAAGCAAGTCCCAGCGAAGATTTTTGAATAGCTTTGATAAACCAAGCATGAAAAGGCAAAGCGGGAATTTTAATTAAAAACCCAATTAAAAATAAAAAGAAAGAAATTCTTTGCATATTCTTAGAATCAGCACCAACTGGCTGTAAGCTAAAAGCATTAAATTCGCTAAAGGAAAAAGTTTTGCCGTCATTAGCCATAAATAAAACTAAAATACCTGCCAAAATAAAAGCACCGGCCGTTAAAGCATAAACTAAAAACTGATTGGCGGCTGAGTCGCTGCCAGACTGACTTTGATTATTTTCAGCTGAATTATCTTGGCTCAGTAAAATATATAAAGGAATTATTTCTAATTCAAAAAATATAAAAAATGAAATCAAATCTTGGGCTAAAAACACACCAATTACTGAACTAATGAAGGCAAATGATAATCCATAATTTAATTTAGTAATTTTAATTTTCTGGCTCAAGATAATAATCGGTAAAATACAGCCAATTAAAAGCAACATATTTACCGATAATCCATCTAGGCCAAGCTTAAAAACTAAAATATTACCAATCCAATTATAAGATTCAATTAATTGAAGGCCGCTTTCAGCATTTTGAAAAAAAAGAAAACTTATACTTAAACACAAAGCCGAAATTATAAAAGATAAAAATAAAGCCTGCTTCTGAAGAGACTTTTGCTCGCCTGATTTATTTAAAGCAAATGAAAACGGAGCAATTAAAGAAATAATTAATAAAATGCTTAAAATGGGCAAACTCATAATTTTAAAACCTGAAAACTTAGTAAATATTTATCATAAATTCACCAAAATCGTATAGTTAGAAATTTAATAGGGTTTTCTATAATGTTTTTAGGCTAAAGATTCAAACTAATTTTTTATAATTTATTTTATATTTATAGCAATATCAAATTTAATCAATTCAATCCGATTTGAGCCGTTTTATGAAAAAAAATAATTTTGTACTTTATAATTTAATTTTACTCGCTGTTAGTTTTATAACCTTAAACAATTATTCTTGCTTATCAGCTGAAACTAATAATAAGCCTGAAATTAGTAATAGTGTTATGCAAGATTGTGAAGAAGCCTTGACAGCGGTTGCATTTCAATTAACTTTTTCAGAAATGATGTCGATCAATTTATCCAAAGAACAAGCCCTGAAAGCACTTGAAACTATGAAAGAATCTGATATGAATTCTTATTTGGAAATTAAAAAAGGTGCCGCAGAAGCTTGTAAAGTGTTTAGGGATGAAATTAAAGAAGAAGTTAATAAAAAGTCTTCCAGCACCACTAAAACTAAATAATCACAATGAAAAACTTTAATTTTGAGGCATTTTTTAATTCCACTTTATTTCAAGTATTTTTATTTATCATTGCTGGCTTTGCTTTGGGAACAGTTTTATTGTTTTTATCTTTAGCCGTTCAAAAAATTTTTAAAATTGGAAAACAAAGGCAAATTAAACAGCAAACTTATGAATGCGGCGTAAAACCATTATCCAATGAGGTAGTGCAGTTTGATATTAAATATTATGTTTTTGCTTTAATGTTTATTGCTTTTGACGTTGAATTTATTTTTCTTATCCCATGGGCTTTAGCAATGTCTTTGGCTAATGTATTTGAAGGCAAATTAATTTTATTATCCGAAGCTTTTGCTTTTATTTTTATTCTGAGTTTAGGCTTATTTTACGCTTATAAGAAAAAAGCACTTGAATGGGACTAATCAAATTTAAAGCTCCGGCCTCCATCAGACCAACTACTGGTAAAAATCGGTTGGCTATTTTTAATGTTTTAAGATCTGAAATTGCTGATTGGGAAATGATTAATGGCCTAGACTTATTTGCTGGCAGTGGAGCATTAGGGCTTATGGCTTTACTTGAGGGAGCAAAACAATTCACTTTTATCGATAATTTGGTTGCTTCTATTGACTCGATTAATGAAAATGCACAAAAGTTAAAACAAAATGATAAGTGTAAAATTATTAAAGCTAATGCTTGTAAATATCAATCAGAGCCAGAATTTAATTTAATATTTGCTGATCCGCCTTATGATATTGCCCTGAAAGACTTAATTAGCTTATTTAATTTAATTCCTAAGATTTTATTACCAGCGGGGATTTTTGTATTTGAAATGGCTGCCAAAAGACAAATAGAAATTGAAAACGCCTTAAATTCAACTCAGTTAATTCTTTGGCAAAGAAAAAATTACGGCAGTACTAATATTTATTTTTATAAACAAAGTTTTTAAGTAACTGCGAAATAAATAATAAAAATTAAGATTTATAGTTTTAATTGCTAAATTAATAGGAAAGTTTTTAATTTTATTTTGATTATCTAAATATGCAAAAGCCAAGCTTAGACTCTTTATTTACTATTCTGAATTTAAAACCGACTCAAGACAGTAATTCACTTAAATTATTTTGGCAAGCTTTAACGCATAAATCCTTTTTATTAGATTTGCCGGAAAATACTTCTTTTGATGAAACGAATGATCAATATGATAGATTAGAATTTTTGGGAGATTCTATTTTAAAAACCTCAATTAATGAGCATTTATTTCACAAATTTAAAACTTATAATTCGGGAAATTTAACCAAATTAAGTGCTTATTTATTGAGTGATAAAAGCTTATTACAAATTGCGCATGAACTTAATATTAAACCTTTTGTACGTACAGGAAGCCGAGTTCCTAAAGAATCAGTTTTGTCAGATATTATGGAATCTTTATTTGGAGCCTGTTATTTGGTCTATGGTTTTGAAATAGCTCGCCAACTGATTTTAAATTTATATACTGAGCTTATTGAAGAAGCTGATGCCTCGGATTTAAAAGATAATTACCGAGCTGCCTTACAAGAGTTAAGCCAAAGTAAACAATGGGGCTTGCCAGAATATAAAGTTGCTTCGATTAGCGGACCGCCTCATAAACCTATTTTTGAAATTGAAGTTTATTTGCAAGATCAATTAATGGGAATAGGCAAAGGAAGTTCTAAAAAGGAAGCCAGCCAAATCGCTTCCCAGCAAGCACTTTTAAAATTACAAACTAAATAATTAATTTTAATTAAACTGAAACTACCGCCTGAACTTCCTGTATAACAATTGATAAAACTGGCATCGACATTCCGTATTTTTCACGAATACGTCTGCTAATAATATCGTGTGCAAAACGACGTAAAACTACAAAGTCTGTTTGGCCTTGCGATAAAGCTTTATTTACCATTTGTTTTACATCACTCAAAATCAAGTCTTTGACTCTTGGCCAGTCTGTATCAGTATTAAAAGAATTACCAAACATATTAATAAATGGCTCAGCTATTAATTTTTTATCTAAACTATTAATTACCAAAACAATAGTCATAACTCCATCTTCGCTCAAACTACGCCTTTCTTCAATAGATTGAGTATTTAAACTACTATCTTTTACTCTATTAAAAAATACCGCTTGAGCCGCCACTTTGCCCGTAATTTCAACTTTATTTTGTGCAGAATCAAAATCCACAATACTACCATTATCAACAATAATAATATTACGAGTATCTACTCCGCAGTGGGCTAAAAGCTCTGAATGTAAAACTAATTGCCGAGACTCTCCATGAGCTGGTACACAATATTTAGGACGCGTTAAATTATACATAAATTTCAATTCTTCCTGGGCCGCATAACTTTGCACATGCACTCCCGCTTCCCGGCCGCCAATGACATGTACGCCTTGCAAAAATAATTGGTCGACGGAATTAGCAATTAAACGCGAAGTACCTAAAGGCGGATTACCCGAAAGTATAATACTATCGCCTTCAATCAAAGAAATTTCGGGATGTTTTTTATAAGATAAATCAATAAAAGGTTTTAATAAGCTATTTTCTTCAGTACCAATCAAAATCAAAATATCTTTATTATTAGTTTTAGCTAAATCTTTGGTCTCAATAAAAAGTTCTTTCGGGAAGTTAAAGTATTCGCACTCAACAGCTGCTTTATACCAAGTTTGTAAGGTTTCATTTAGCAAACAAACTTTGCGTTTAGCTTTAATAGCACTTTGTAATAAAGAAGCTAATCTATGCGTAGCACAAGCATTCAATAAAGTAATAACTCTGCTAGGGGCGGATTCAAATATTTCAATAAGTTTTTTATTCACCGATGATTCAGAGCCGGTATATCCCATACTCTCCACATTGGTAGAATTAGAAATTAAAATATCAACGCCTTTTTCGGTTACTAAATTAGCAATACTTTGTATATCCGTTTGCCCCTTGCGTATTGAAGGCATATGGTCTATTTTGAAAGGCCCAGTATAAAATGTACGGTGCGTAGGAGTAGTAATTAAAAATGAAAATGAATCCGCTCCGATAAAGGTCAGTGTAAAAGGATTAATTTCAAAGCTTTTCCCAATTTTATAAATTTTATTTGGCTCAATTATATTAACTTTTAAATCCGGAAAGAGAGCCAATTCTTTTTTGCAAACTTTAGCGAGAATTTGTGGCAAATAAACTTCTTTCAAATCCAGGGTTTGTATAAAATTAATTAAATTACCAGCATATTCTTCATGCGAATTACTGATTAATAAAGCTTTTATACGGTCTTTATTTTCTTCCAAATAAGTTAAATTAGGCAAAGTACAATCAGCACCACCTTTAAAACCATGAGGCATAAAACCTAAGCCAGCATCAATCAGAATGATCTCGGAGTCTTGTTCAAAATACCAAGCATTACGCCCCGCTTCACATTGCCCACCAATTGGTAATAAACGTAATTGACCATTTAATAATTCAGGTGGCTTTTGTAATGATGGCTTGGAATTAAGGCTTAAATTGTTTTTACCACCATGATTACTATAGGAAGTGGAGCCTGCATTGTTATTTCGTTCGGAGTAGTTATTATTATTGTTACCATAACGCCCAGTATTATTTTGCCCTGAATAATCTCCACGATCTGATCTTTCAGGCCTTTGATCACGGTAATTGTCTCTATTGCTACTATTTCCTCGAAAGTCTCGGTCTCGGTTAAAACCACCACTATTGCTTCGAGGACTATTACCTCGATAGCCACCACCCGAATAAGAAGACTGAGAATCGTCGCGATTAAAGTTCATTTTAAATTTAATTTGTATTATGCAAAATTTGCTATTAGCATAAAGCAAAACTTCTTAAAATTGCTAGCTTTAAACTATTTAGTCTAGTTATTTTAAAGTTTTTTGATTTTCGGGTAAATAAATTGCATAGCTTAAGACTGATTATGAATTAAAGATTAAAGATGCAAAAATCAAATGAAAGCCTTCTTTTAGACAATTTTCATCTTGTTAATGAACGTTACCGCATCATTAGGCTTTTGGCACGGGGTGGAGAAGGTTATATTTATTTAGTTCAAGATTCATATAATAATAATCAAATTTGTGTCATGAAGCAAATGTATTTAGGACCAGCGGATCTGCAAGGAATCGAAAAAGATTATCAATTATTTAGTAATTTATTTCATACAAATATTGTTCAAGTACTTGATTTTTTCTGGGAAAATGAAGTCTTTTTTGTAATTATGAATTATATTGCTGGCGAAAATATGAAAGATTATTTGCGTAAAATGAATAAACCAGTCGAAGAAGCCAAAGTTTTGAACTGGGGACTGAAACTTGCCCATATTTTACGTTTTTTGCATAATAAAAAACCTCTTCCTATTTTCCACGCTGATATTGCTCCCGACAATATAGTAATTATGCCAAATGGCGAATTAGTTTTGATTGACTTTGGAATTGCCCGAGCTGGTTTTGATGCAGTTGGTTTGCGTGAAAATTATTCTGCTCCAGAACAGGTAAATGGCATTTTAGATGCAAGCTGCGACGTATATAGCTTGGGAGCTACCCTTTATAAATGTTTAACCTTAAAAGATCAACCAGATCCTGGAGCTGATCCAAAAAAAGAAAATCCTAATATTAGTAATAGAACAGCTGAACTAATTAAAAAAGCCACTGCAAAAACTAAATCTTCCTTTTTAGGATTAGTGAAAAACCGTTATGCTAATATCGATGAGTTCATTGACGGAATCCATCAGTGCTTTGTTCGGGAAAGTAAATAGTCTTTAAATATTTTATGAATCAAGTTTTTTTCTTCATAAAGTCTTCCAGAAACTTAGTGGTAATATTGCCGGCATTAAAAACATCATCTTCCAATAGCTGCAAATGAAGCGGTATCGTGGTTTTTACTCCTTCAATACCAAATTCACTTAAAGCTCTTCTTGCTCTATTAATAGCTTCTTGCCTCGTTGAACCATGCACAATTAATTTACCTAGCAAAGAATCATAAAAAGAAGGCATTTTATAACCGCCATAACAATGAGAATCCAGTCTAATACCAATTCCGCCCGGGCTAATATATTCACCAATTAAACCAGGAGATGGCCTAAAATTAGCTTCTGGGTCTTCCGCATTAATTCTAAATTCTATAACATGACCTTTAAACTTAATTTCTTCTTGTTTAAATGATAATTTTTCCCCTGAAGCCACTTTTATTTGCTCAACCAGTAAATCCAAACCCGTAATAGTTTCGGTAACAGGGTGTTCGACCTGAATGCGAGTGTTCATTTCCATGAAATAAAACTTTTTCGTGTCCACATCTAAAATAAATTCAATGGTGCCAGCTCCTTCATAATTAATCGCTTTCGCAATTGCAATGGCGGCTTGTCCCATTTCTTGGCGAAGTGTATCGTCTAAAGCGGGGCTTAAAGCTTCTTCAATTAATTTTTGATGTCTTCTCTGTATTGAACAGTCTCTTTCGCCTAAATGAACCAAATTTCCATAACTATCGCCAAAAATTTGAAACTCAATATGACGCATATTTACAATGTATTTTTCTAAATAAACTCCAGCATTTCCAAAAGCGGCTTGGGCTTCCTGGCTAGCAGAGGTCAAACAATTTTCTAATTCTGATTCGGAATTTACAATACGCATACCACGCCCACCACCACCAGCAGTAGCTTTTATAAGCACGGGAAAACCAATTTCTTTCGCTAAAGACAAAGCTTCCGCATAATCATTAATTAAACCTTCAGATCCTGGTACTGTCGGTACACCAATCTTTTTAACTGTTTCACGGGCAGTTGATTTATCTCCCATTTGCCTGATTGAATCAGCGGCGGGGCCAATAAATTTAATTTTATGTTGGCGGCAAATTTCAGCAAAATGAGCATTTTCGGATAAAAAACCATAACCAGGATGAATAGCTTCGGTGCCAGTAAGCAGGGCTACATTTATAATGGCTGGAATATTTAAATAACTTTGAGCCGCTTGAGCCGGTCCAATACAAAAACTTTCGTCAGCTAAATTTACAGGTAAAGATTCTTCATCAGCTTGTGAGTAAACTAAAACCGTGTTTATCCCCATATCATTACAGGCCCTAATAATGCGTAAGGCAATTTCACTGCGATTGGCAATTAAGATTTTTTTAAACAATTTTCTAATAATTTAATAGTCGAAGTTTATTTTAAAATTTTCAGTATTATATAGCAAATTTTCCCGCTAATCAAAAGTTAAGCTAAGGGGGCAAAGAGTATTCTCAATTCAGGCCATATTAATAAGCTTTTCTTCAGGTATTGCAAAACCAGAAATCGCACATTAAAAAACTTTATTTTGGAGCTTAAACACTAATCAAATTAATTAATAAACTAAAGGTCTAGGGCTTTTTGAGAGCGGTTTTGATAGTATTTATTTTTATGCGGTTTTGGTAGTATTTATTTTTATTCAATGTTTGTGATTTTTAGGAAATATGTCTTTTAATCAATTTTCTTGGAATAACTATAAACAAACTAAAGGTTTTGAAAGCTTTTCTTCATTTTGCGAAACTATAGAAATCAGAGCTTTAGAAAACAAGTATTTTGATAAAGAGATTTTTGATATTTATCTTGAATGGATGCAAGAAACACAAAAAGCAGAACCTTTACGATCAATTGAAGATGCTTATAATGAGTTTTTTCAAGAAATTTTGGAAGTTACATCTTTACCAGAGTATGAAAATAAATCAAATAATATCCAGAGTGATGATGATTTCGAGAAGTGGATTTCTGAAGAATGGCTTAGACAAAGAAAAAGAAAGAAATAACACTTGACGAATTTATAACTTTTTATATTTCGGAAATTAGCTTAGCACTATATAAAGTTTGCCCTGAGTATTTTTTTCCTTATTTATTTAAAACTGAAATGTTTCAAGATGTTAATGGTAAAAACTTAGATTTTAGCTTTAATCTATTTAAAAATATTTGTGAAGAGTTTGAAATTGATTTACCAGACGCACCGGCAAGAAATAATTATTTTGATAAAGCAAATTATTATAATCAAATTAATTATGCTCTTTATGAATTTAGAACAAAACACCATTTATTACCTATAGAGCTATGTGCATTTTTATATGATTATGCTCCTCAGTATTTAGAAAATAATAGAGATAAAGAATTACCACTGCCCTTGCTTGTATGGCTTATAAAAGCGGCTCATGGAAGTCAATTGGATTTTGAAATTATTGAGAATGCTAATAAAAATTTTAGAAGTTATTGGAATGGAAACATAAATACAAAAAGAGGAGATATTTTACTGATGTACTGTGTTTATCCTTATTCATTAATTCACTCTATATGGAGAGCTAATGCAGATGGTTTTTATGATCCATTTTTTATTACTACAATAGAATTGAAATTTGTAATAAAATTAAAATACCTAATATTAGTTTTAAAGAACTTCAAAATTTACCAATCATTTCTAAAAAAGCCCAAATGAAAGCACATTTGCAAACTGGTACTGGGGGAGTTGAATTTACTAGGCACAAGGGAAAGAGTAATTCCAGATTATCTCTTTGGTTTAAGAAGTAATAAAGTTGAAATAGTAATAGAAGCCAAATTTAGATATATTGAAGCTACTGAAAAAGAACAAAAGAGGCATTTTCAACAGGCTAATTCGTATGCTCTACACTTTCAGGCAAAAAAACTTTTAATTGCTGATAAAGACGGAATTATATTTTTTAATAATACATTAGGTGAATTTGAGAGAGATAAGTATGAATTATTTAAGTGGTCCGAGCTAAGAAATAACGATAAATTTCAAAAATTAAAAATACTCATAAAATAATTGAAACTATTTCTTTAACTTGCGACCAAAAAATCAATATTTGCGGAATTACCACTTTTAATTATTTACTTTGGTCTTTTGTTTGCTGGACAAAAACTTACGACTAAATTCTTCAGCTCTGGATGGGGCTAATTCACTTAATTTACGAAAAGCAAATTTGAAATTTTTATTACTTTTTTCTCGGCTTTGTTCGTTTAAATTATACAAATAGGCCAAAGATAAACTGTAATAAGCATTTATAAAATTTGGATCTTTTTCTAAGGCTTCATAAAAGGTTTCAATCATGTCATCGTGCTTTTTCATATCAAAATAAATTAAACCCAAATTATAATAAAATTCCGCAATGGGAGCTTTATCAATTGCTTTTTTATAATATTCAACTGCTTTAAAAAATTGTTTTTGTTTATGGTAATAATGAGCCAAATTATTATATGTATAAGGATAGTCTGGCTGTTTATCAATGGCTTGTAAGTAAAGGCTCTCGGCGTCTTTAAATTGGGCTTTTTGTATTTTCAGGCTTGCAAAATTATTATAAGCTTGAGCTTCGTCAGGTGCTAGTTTTAAGGCTTTTTGATAACACATTTCCGCTTTATCAAGTTTATTGAGCTTTTGCTGAATTAGGCCTAAATTATTCCAAGCCAAGGCATTTTTGCTATTTGATTTTAATAATCTGCGGTATTCGTCGGCTGCTTTATTTAATTGTCCGCTTTCTTCAAGGCTAATTGCTTTTTGAAATTCAATATTTATTATTTTAGGTTCAGCTGAGGCAAGCCCAGAAAAATACTGAATGAAAAGAAATAATAATAGTGAATAAACTTTTTTGCTATTCTGTAAATTCAAAGATTATTTTCCTTTTTTACTAATTTTTAGATTGTAAGCACTATTTAATCAGAAATTAGAAAGAATAAACAAAATTAAAATGCTCGAATATAAGCCAAAGTCTAGCCCCGAAAATCATAATGTGCCAAAGAACTCTGCTAGCGAGTTTAAGTTTTTTCCTTTTTTACTAAATTTTTTATTAATTACCGTCGGGCTTTACTTTTTAGTTGGCTTAATTTTTGATTTATTAATTCCTTATATTTCCCCAAATCAAGAAAAAAAGTTATGGAAAAATTTCTATTCAAGCTATACGAGCAAATTTAATAAATTTGATAATAAATCGGCTAAATCTCTGGAACTACAAAAATTAGTTGATAAATTAGAATCTCATTTGCCACCCGACCAACAAGAGCTTGACTTGAAAATTTATATTGAAAACTCAGACCAAATAAATGCTTTTGCCGTGCCAGGTGGTTATATTATTGTTTTAAGTGGTTTATTAAAAGAAGTTAAATCCGAAAATGAATTGGCTTATGTGCTGGCTCATGAAATTGGACATTTTGCTCATAAAGACCAGCTTAAAGGCTTAGGACGTGTATTTATTTTGCTTTTCCTGTCTCATGTTTTTTTAGGACAAGATAATCCAATTAATAAACTAACTAATGATTTTCTTATCTTCACCGAAAGACGTTTTTCTCAATCTCAAGAAATTAATGCTGATTTGTTTGCTTTGGAACTATTAAATAAAACTTACAATCATATTGGTGGTTGCACCGATTTTATGAAGCATTTGCAAAATGAAGTAGGCAAAGCAAGTTTAAGTGATTTCTTTTCTACTCATCCTCATCCGCAAAAAAGAATTGAAATTATGAATAAAATGATTAAAGAAGGCAATTATTATATTGGGGCAACAGTACCATTAAAGGCTGAATTTTTACGCTAAATAAATTAACTTTTTGGCGATCTTATTTATATTATTTGCCTAAACTTGTTTTTTGATTTGTAAATATGATAGTGTAAGTACATAGTTAAACATTTGAAAAACATTTTATGCGTAATAAATTTATTTTGTTATTGTCTCTTTCAGCTTTAGGTTTTAGCCTTAGCAGTATTGCTAACCCATTTTCTCGCAAAAGCAACTGTTGCTGTCAAGAAGAAGTAGTTGAAAAATGCGTAGGTGAAACTTCCGCTGATGGAACCTGTACTCCAGAAGCTCACCATGATCACGAAGAAAGCGAAATGTCTATGCCTTCTCAGCATACAAATACTATGCATAGCGAAAGACATGAAGAAACTATGGTAGAAAGCAAGCCAACTTACACCGAAAGAAGAGAAGAAGCTGTAATGGAAACTAAACCAGCTTACACCGAAAGAAAAGAAGAAGCTGTAATGGAAACTAAACCAGTTTACACCGAAAGAAAAGAAGAAACTGTCATGGAAACTAAACCAGTTTACTCTGAGAAAAAAGAAGTTAAAAACTCAACTAATTACCACCGTGGTCTTTGGTAAGAAATAAGTAATAAAACTTTGATTAATATTTTTCAAAAATTATTTCTTAAAGGCTCTCCTTTCAAATTTAGGGGAGCTTTTTTTTGTTTGTTAAGTATTTGTATTTTGTTCAATTCATTATTTAATTTTAGTCAAGCCAAGGCAGCCGAAATTGAAATTAATTTAATTAGTCGTCAACTTCAGCTTAAGGAAAATGGACAATTAATTAAAACTTATCCGATTGCAGTTGCCAAATCAAAAGACTTTATCACTCCGCCTGGCTCATATAAAGTTGAGGTAAAAGATAAAAACCCCGGCTGGATAAATCCATTTAATCCCAAAGTTATAATTCCTCCTGGCAAAAATAATCCTTTAGGCACTCGCTGGATTGGTTTTCACGGAAAAGGAAATTCTGAATACGGTATTCATGGCACTAATAAACCTGAATCGATTGGCAAAAATGTTTCTCATGGCTGTATTAGAATGTTAATCCCAGACATTGAAGATTTATTTGATCGCGTGGAAATAGGAAGCCCAATTCTTGTTTATTATGACCGTTTTGAGATTGTAGAAAGAGAGGGGGATTTGATTTTAACCATAAAACAAGATCCTTATAATTTAGAGCCTTTAACTGTCGATAATATTGAAAAGCAAGTTTTAAAAAAGTACCCAAAAGCTATTATTAATAAAACTGCTATTGGCTTTTTAATTAAAGAGAAAAACCCACTTGATTTGCCCAGATTTATTGGTTATCTTGAAAAACAGGAACAGCTACCGCCAGAAATAAAAGAAGAAAAGCCACCCAAAGAAGAAACTGAAAAGTATCAAATTCCACCTGAGCCTGAATATGAATATCGATATGAAGAGGAAATATATTAATTCCTAAAAAGTTTTAAATTAATAATCAAGAAAAATAAAAAATATTGGGTAAGAATTTACAGAAAGTAAAAAAGCTGATATTATTTTCTAATCTGTTTTCCTGGGTAGCTCAGTGGTAGAGCGGGCGGCTGTTAACCGCTTGGTCGGGGGTTCAAATCCCTCCCCAGGAGCATTAATTATTAGACAAAAAACTTTTAAATATAAATTTTTGTTATTATTTCGTAAGTAATAATTTTATTTTATATGTTTTTCTTATTAGAATTAGGCGTCGAAGAATTGCCAGCGGGCACGACTGGACAAATTGCAGATAGTTTGAAAAATTTATTTTTTACCAGACTTAAAGAATATACTAATTTAATTCCTGAAGAAAATATTCAACTTTTTTCAACACCACGCCGCCTGGCAATTTTGCTGAAAAACTTACCCAAGGAGACAGAAGCCCGCCATGAATTAATTAAAGGACCTTCTCCGACAGCACCTACTTTGGCAATAGAAGGCTTTGCAAAAAAACAAAATGTAGAAGTGAGTGATTTATTTGAGCAGAACGGAAGATTATGTTTGCAAAAAACAATTCAGGCAGAGCCAATTACCGAAATTTTAAAATTAGCAATTGAATATAGCTTAAAATCTTTAACCGGTGAGCGTTTTATGACTTGGGGAAATGGAGAATATAGCTTTGCCAGGCCAATACGGTGGATAGTGTCCCTTTTGGATTCAGAGATTTTTGATTTTGAATTATTTGGTTTAAAAGCAGGCCGACAAACTCGTCCGAATCGTTTATTGGAAGCTGATACAGCTGGTTTTCATTTTATTGATATTCCGTCTGCAAAACTATATCCCGAAATTTTAAGAGCTAATTTGGTTGAGCCAAGCTATTTAGAGCGGAAAAAAAGTATTTTAAATCAGATTAAAGTTTTAGAAGAAAAAAATAATTTTGAAGCTTATATCGACGAAAGTTTATTAGAAGAAATTATTGATTTACTTGAATGGCCAACCGCTTTAATAGGAGCTTTTGACCCAGAGTTTTTAGAATTGCCACAAACTTTGATTATTAATGTTTTAAAGCAACATCAGCGTTATTTACCTTGTTTTAAACAAAAAGATAAGATTAAACAAACTCTTTTAAGCGCATCAGAAGCTAGCCTTTGCCGTGAATTTATTTTTATTGCTAATTGTTTACCTACTGCCGAGGAAAATGTCATTAAAGGTAATCAGCGAGTTTTAAGAGCCAGATTAAAAGATGGAGAATTTTTTGTAAAAGAAGACTTAAAAGCACCTCTTAACAATGAATTAAGCTATGCAAAGTTAGATAAAATGACTTTTCAGAAAGAATTAAAATCTTTAAATCAAAGCTCATCCATGCTTGGAAAAGTGAAGCGTTTAGGTAAAATGGCTCAGTCTTTAGCGGAATTAATGAGCTTTAGCCCCGAGCAAAAACAAGATTTAGCGAAAATAGCCAATTTGTGCAAAGTTGATTTAGTTAGTAATTTAGTTTTTGAATTTCCGGAATTACAAGGTATAGCCGGTGGTTTCATCGCCAAACAGCAAAAAGAAAAATCAATTATTTACACAGCCATTAAAGACCAATATAAACCACTTTATTCGGGGGATAATTTGCCGGAAAGCCTCTTAGGAGCTAGTATTTCTCTTTTAGATCGCATTGATAATTTGACTTGTTTATTTTTGCTAAATAAAATTCCGACTGGTTCAGCCGATCCATTTGCTTTAAGGCGGCAAACTCAAGGTATTTTTGAAATTTTGTTGGCGAATAGGGAAAACCCTTTAAACTTAGAAATTAAATTATTATTCAAAAAACTTTATTTAAGTATTTGGTCTTTGGGCGAAGCAGGTTTCGATAAACTTTGGCAGGAAAATCAAAATAAAAAAATCAATTTAAAAGAATTTTTGAGACAGCGTTTAATTTTTGTTTTAAGCCAAAATACAAATTTAAAAAAAGAATTATTAGAAGTTTTTATTCCTGAAAACCATGATTTAGACTTTGATCTCAAAAAATTAATTGAGAAAATCCAAGCTTTTGAACAAATACAAAATAATTCAGACTTTCAAGCAAGCTTAATGGCTATTAAAAGAGTACTTAGAATTATGAAAATTGAAATTCCTGAACCACAGCCAAAACCGGAGTTATTTATTGAAAAAGCGGAAAAAGACCTTTGGGAAAGCCTAAAAACTTGGCAAATAAATATCGAAAAAGCCCAAGATTTTCCAGACAAATGGTTATCTTTAAACTCACTCAGCTTAGTTATTAATAATTTTTTTGAAGAAGTAATGATTGAAGATGAAAATATAAAAGTTTCCACCAATCGAAAAGAACTTTTAAGTTTATTAATTTTTGATTTAAAAAAACATTTTGATAATTTAAATTGGGATTTATTGCAAAAGCTTTAATTTGTTTTTTAGCTAACGTGAATATAAGGCCTTTTTTGAGGATTGGGTATTTTTTGTCTTAATACTTCTCTGGCCATAGGTGCCACGTCTCCTTCACCTAGAAAAATATATCTAAATAAATAACCAATCGGATTTCCTTCTGTCCAGCCAAAGTAAGCGTGTGGTAATTTACCAGTTTTTTCGCCAATATTAATTAAAAGAGCCGCAATTGCATTTGAAACAGCTGCACTGCTAGACCGCAAAATTTTATGTTTACCAACTTTTACACCTTTCACATACAAAGGAGCGTCAAAATCTGAAGCATCGCCCAGTAAAACCTCAATGAAAAGTAATTGTTCGTCTTTGTCTAAATGATGAAGTTCTCGAGCTTGGGCATCTTTAAAATCATATTCTTCCAATGAACCATTATCAGGTCTATGTGCCACAATTCTAATTATTTGATCGTGATCGCTGTCAATTAAAGCTTCGGCTTCTTCATCTAAGTAAACATGACTTATACGCAATTCAGTCGACCTCATGGCTCTAGATATAAGAGAAGTCATGACTGTTAAACCAATAAAGAAAGTTGCAATTCTTATTCCGTCGGGTTTTTCAATAATATTTAAAATTGTTGTATAAGTAAAAACAAGAGTAGTTAATAAAAAAGGCCAACGTAATTTATCTTTCCAGTGAATAATTGTTATCGAAAGAGCGGCTGAAGTCATTAAGACTAAAACCCCCGTAGCATAAGCCCCACCCTGAGCATCTACATCGGCTTTAAACCAAATAGTTACTAGAAAAGAAATAATTGTAAAAACAAGAACTAGTGGCTTGGAAGCTTTTGCCCAACTAGGTGCCATTCCATAGCGAGGCAAATAGCGAGGTACCAAATTCAATAAACCTGCCATAGCAGAGGCACCCGCTAAACATAATATTAAAATTGTACTAATATCATAAACTGTGCCAAAAACTAAACCTAAATGTTTATGGGCTAAATAAGCTAAAGCTCTTCCATTTGCCTCACCGCCAGTCGCAAACTCTTTGGGGTCAATTAATAAGGCGGTTACAAAACTGCTAGCAATTAGCAAAATGCTCATGATTAAAGCGGCGGTGAATAATAATTTGCCTGTATTTTTAACTTTTTGCTTTTCATCTCCACCTTTTACTAAAGGCATAACAGCCACACCCGTCTCAAAACCAGATAGTCCGAGAGCCAATTTTGGAAATAAAATTAAAGCCAAGCCTAAAATTGCCCAAGGATTTTGCCCATTTGTTTCCCAAATCAATCTTTGCCAATTTCCAATTAAGCTAAGTTCATTGGCAATCATGAAAATACCTTTCCCAATGACAATAATATTTAAAGATAAATAAATAAAGACAGTATAAACAGCAATATTAATAGCTTCTTTCATCCCTCGCAGAAAAATAAAGCCAAGTACCAGGAGCAAAAACAAAGTTATTATAATTTTATGATGAAGATATTCAGGCACAAATGGATTTTCAATAATATGTGCAGTTGAGTCGGCAGCCGACAAGGTCATGGTAATAATAAAATCGGTAGCTGCAAAACCTAAAAGTAAAAGTACAATCGCTTTACCTTTCCAGCGAGGAAATAAATTTTCAAGAATTGATATACTTCCTCTTCCATCTGGGCTATGCTCTGCGACTCGTCTGTAAACTGGATAAGCACCAAATAGCGTGATTAAAACTAAAATGAGAGTTGCAATTGGGGATAAAGCTCCTGCTGCCAAAAAAGCAATACTAGGCTGATATCCCAAAGTTGAAAAATAATCCAAACCAGTCAAACACATAACTTGCCACCACGGATGGGTTTCTTCGGTATGTTCTGTGAGGTTTTTTTGTTTTAAATCTTGCAAAAACCAACTCTTAACACGTCGTACAATTAAACTTTTAGGCATTAATTATTATTTTTTATGAAAAGCTCGAAAATTATAGAGTAAATTTAATTTATTTAAGAGTTTAAGTAAGATAAACTTTCAATTTCTTCTTTGGATAAGCCAGTAGCTTGCATTATCAAATTTATGTCTATTTTTAAACTCAACATGTTTTTAGCTATTTCAAATTTACTTTTTTCTATTCCCTTTTGCATTCCTTGCTCTATTCCCTTCTCGAAAGAAGTATCTAAACTATTTTGCCAGTCTCTTTTCGCTTTCAGGCTGTCTTCATACTTTTGACGGTCTTGAGGATTATATTTTGTTATTTCTCCTAATTCAAATACTTCTTTAAATATTTTCTCTTGGAATTCTTTCGGAACATGATCAAGCTGTGCCAAGTTTTTAAGGACAAATAACCATTTATCAAAATGACTCTTCAATTCACCTTGTTGCTTATTAAACTTTGGTAATTCAAGATAAATAAAACTAAGTTTATCGCTAAAAATTTTATTACTTTCTAAATCAAATAATTTTACTTTATGAATTAAGTTCAAGTCTTCATTATCAAAGCAAAAGTCCATAATCGCAATTGTATAAACTGCTTTTAATTCAAAATTCCACTTTCCTTTTTTTGCCTGCTCCTGAACAGGAAAAGTTGCATAATAAATACTGCGGTCTTTAAAATATGTTTGTTCAGCTTTTTGCAATTCAACAATGAATTTTTCCCCGGCTTCATTTTGACAATATAAATCAAAAATGGCTTTCCGGTCAATTTCAGAGAGGCCTAAATGTTCATTTTTTAAATAAGTTAAATCTATTATTTTGCCCTTTTCTTCTTCGAGTAAGCTATTTAAAAAATCAATTAATAAAAACTTATTAGTTTCAGTGCCGAATATTTTTTTAAAACCAAAATCAGTGAGTAAATCTATATATTTGTCGGGCATTTTTATTTAATTTTGGATTCTCTTATTTTTATAATTATACTTTAAAATATATTTCAAATAATCTCTATAACCTCCTCTTTCGCTGTCAGAGGCTCCCCGAAAATAATGTTAGCTTTTTTAATTGGTTCAATTGATTCTAAAATATTTAATCCAAATTCAGTCTCAATAAACGTTCAAGGCTTTGGGTTTTTAATTTACCTTAGTTATAATGCTTGGACTAAAGCGGAAGTTGGCAAAGAATATAAATTTTATACAGTTGTGAATATCTCTCAGGAAAGTATGAAAATTTATGGTTTCTTAGAAGATTGGGAAAAGCAATTATTTGAATTAATTTCTTCCGTGAAAGGCATTGGTGCAAAATCAGCTTTAGCTTTAATTGATTCGATTAGTCCTAGCCAAATTACCCAAGCTATTATTGAAGAAAATCCGCAAACTTTGTCAGCTGCCCCCGGTATTGGCAAAAAAACAGCCGAAAGACTTATTTTTGAATTAAAACCAAAAGTACTTGAACTCGAAATTATTTCGCAAAAATCTTTAAGATTAAACGTGGGGAATATACTTGATATTGGTCAATTTGCGGAAATAAACGGTATTTTAAATTCTTTAGGTTATTCGCAATCTGATATAGATAAAGCATTGAAAGCTAATCATGAAGATAATATAAGCACTGATGATTTATTGAAAAAATGTTTAACTTGGCTTTCAGCTGCAAAATAATAAAATCAAAACTAATAAGCAGTCCAAACAACTTTTTAAGGCGATTTACAAATAAAAGCTCAAAATTAATTAGAAAATCAGCTAAAATGGACAAAAATATCTAGGAAAGCTTTTATGAATAGACGAGTTGTAATAACTGGTATTGGTGCAATCACTCCTTTGGGAGACAATGTTGAGAATATTTGGCGTAGTTTAGTTAATGGAATTAGCGGTATTAAAAATATTTCTTTGTTTAATCCATCTGAATTTAATATGGAAGCCAAAATTGCTGGAGAAATAACCGACTTTGCTATTCAAAATTATTTTCCGCAACCTAAAGCTGACTCAATGTCTAAAGATATGGATAGAGTTTCTTTGTTTTGCGTAGCCGCTTCTAAAATAGCGATTGAAGATTCAGGACTTTTAAAAGCTATCGAAAAAGGTGAATTAAACAGTGAAAAAATAGGTGTTTTTGTAGGAACTGGTATTGGCGGTATTTCGACCACCAGCGAAGATATTTACAAATTAATTAATTTGGGACCTAAAAGAGTTGGTGTTCGTTCAATTATTAGGTTAATGCCAAATGCTCCAGCTGGCCAAGTAGGAATTGAATTTGGTTTAAAAGGACAAGCTAAAAGTGAATCAACAGCTTGTGCTAGCGGTTTAGATGCTTTATTAGATGCTTTTTATAATATTAAATTTGGTCTTTCTGAGGCAATAGTAACTGGTGGAACTGAAGCCTGTTTAATGCCTCTGGCGGTTACTTCTTTTTATAATATGCGGGCTTTATCTCGTCGTAATGTGCCAGCAGCAGAAGCTTGTTGCCCTTTTTCAGCAGATCGTGATGGTTTTATAATGTCCGAAGGCTCAATTATGTTTACCCTTGAAGAATATGAAGCAGCGAAAAAGAGAGGAGCTAAAATTTATGCTGAAATATTAGGCGGAGCTGGTAGTTGTGATGCCTATCATATAACTGCTCCACATGAAACTGGGGAAGGGGCTTCTCGAGCTATGAAAGAAGCTATGAGTCGAGCCGGATTAAACCAAGAAGACCTTTTTTATATTCATGCACATGGCACTTCAACCCCATTAAATGATGCAAGAGAAACAGCGGCTATCAAATTAACTTTTGGTGATCATGCTAAAAAATTATGGATAAATAGTACCAAGTCTATGACTGGCCATATGATTGGAGCAGCTGGACCTATGGGCGTTTTGGCCAGTATAAAAACTTTACAAACTAAACAAGTTCCTCCGACTATTAATTATCATAAACCAGACCCCGAATGTGATTTAGATTATGTACCAAATACTGCACGGGAAGGGAAGCATATTAAATATGCTATGATTAACTCTTTGGGTTTTGGTGGACATAATACGTCCTTAGTTTTAAGCGAGATATAATCTTTCTTTAATATTTGAAAAAAATAATCAAATTGTTAAGAAAAGATTTGGGAAATGTTATAGAATAATAAATATAACCTTTAATACTAATTTACTCAATACAAACTAAATAGCTTATAAATTAATTACTTTTAATGCCCCCTCCGCCCCCTTTAGGGGGAACTTGAGATAGTTTCTCTGCTTAAGAGGATGAGAGCTTTAAAACGATTTATTATTAAGCCTTTCTTTTTAAAATTTTAATATCTCTTCAGAAGGTCATTTTAATGGCTTTGAATGAAGGAATCCAATAATATCTCTTTTTTAATTTATAAATTTAAATATGGTCGCTGGAATTACACAATCACCAAGCTTAAACCCAAGAAAAGTATCTGCTAGAAGTGGTGCTGTGGCAGAAAAAGTTTCTCATGCTGATAAAGAGCTTAAACCCAGTTTTATGGATAAAGCTAAAACCCTTGGAGGAGATGCCAAAATTTTTGGAAGTTTTTTATTAGCTTCAGGCGAAGAAAGTGGGGCGAATCCAGTACAAAAATTACTACCCTTAGCTTTAATTGGGGTGGGCGTACCAGCTTTACCAGCTCTTTTATTTAAAAATTGGGTTAGTACAGCAAATGCCAAATTACCCGATGACCCTTTCTGGGCAGATATTGTTAGTAAACTGGCTTATGCTTTTGATCCTTTATTTCAAGCCATTACTATTATTAATCTTATTATCTCTCTTTTAACTCCTTCACCAGGTCGAGCAATAACTTATGGTCTTTTAGCTTTAGCTAATCATTTTATTGCTGCTCCTAATAATAAAAAATCCTTGGATAATGGTGTCGCATTAAGGGCAATTAATACCGAAATTCAATCATTAGCAGACGAACTTAAAACTCCAAATCTTACGCATGAAAGAAAAGAACAGATTATGGTAAGGCTTGGCGAATTATATAAAAAAGAAGCCGAAATTAATAAGTCTAATAAAGCAGTTCAGGCATGGGTTCAATTTTTTGGTAATTCGATTTTTAATTTTATAATGTCGTTTAGCTTTTTAGCTTTAATTCCTACTCTTTCAAAATCATGCAGATATACCAGAGTTGAAAAATATAATAGGGAAAGCCGCTATGATAAAGACAACTGGCCAATTAATTTTTATGCTGAGCATGATTTGAAAAAGATAATATTTGGTGGAGCCAAGAACTGGGATGAGCGAAAGCTAGGTTCTTATCCAAAAGTTTTTTTTGAACAATTAAAGATAGAAATTAGAAGTTTTAAAGAAGTTCTTTTAGAATTAAAAGAAGGTATTTTAAATGGAGAGAGATTTCAAGGAACTCCGTTTGGTAGGAATAAAAGGGTCGAAGAAGGAGTAAGCGAAGAAAAAGTTGAGGGTCTAAGAATTGATGGACTAAAATATGCTTTAAAACAAAAAGAACAAAAGCTTGGCAGAAACCTTAAAGAAGGAGAATTAGCTTGGTTTTTATGGACTAATAGACTGTCCCAAGGTTTATTTCCCGCGGCGACAACTGCCATTAATGCTGCTACTCGTTTGTCCATATTTATTTCTGCTTTAACAGCATTTTTTACTTTAGGGATTGAGGCATTTGCTCCAAAAAGTAATACTGTTAATAATCCTAGCAATTCTACCCTTAATGGTTTAACTACTCAGCAAAACTTTGTAGGTAATACAGCTTTAGCTCTTACAAGTGGCTTAACTAATGTGTCCCGTGGTTTATCAGCAGGCACAAGTATAATTTCTTCTTTTAATAAAGACTTACTGCACTTTAATGGTTCTGTTTCTGGGGGATTTCTAGGATTTGGTGGTCTTTTTTCTGGTCTTGCTATGCTTGCAGATAAAGGATTTAATCAGCCTGGAATCGGGCTTACCTTACAATTTATTTCATCCTTGCTTTTATGGCTATCAACTGGGATTGGGGTTACCAATAGAGGTTTTCTTATTTACCATGAAAGAGAATTAAAGAAATTAAATGATATAAAGCCTTTTGAAAGAACACAAGTTAAAGTCTAAAAGATTTGCATAAACACTAAAAATAAAGAACTTTCAAAACTATTATTAGGATTAATGATTTTTGTTAATTGATGAGGATAAGCAGCATCAAAGATAATTAAAGTGTTATTTTGCAATTCTATTTTGTTTGCTTGGGGTGGATAAAGATCTTTAACAAATTCATTATTCTCATTTACATATCTATCTCGGGTAATAAAATCCCCCTTGGTAAATGTTTTAGGTAATTTGAATATAGGTAACAATAAGCTTATTTTTTTATCTCCAATTTGCCCAAGCTTATCTAAATCATCAATATGCTCTTTAATCTCTAACCCATCATTAAAAGCCCAAACTCTTATTAATTCATCTTTAGGAGAGTTTTTTAGAACTTCTTCCCAAGTAAATTTATAATCAAATTCAGCTTTTATTATTTCGTCTAACTTTAATTTATTAAATCTATCGAAAAATAATGTGAAAACTTCTTCGCTGAAAAATACTTTTCCTTGAGATTTATTAACATCATGAAAGTCACTTTCACTTAAATAAAAATATTGTAAAAGATTATTTATTTCTGCAATCGGTAGATAATTTTGTAACGATAGGATTTTGGAATCAGAAATTTGATAAACCATATAGGTATTTCCTTGTTATACTATTTATTTATATTCTCTAACCAAAAAGTTAAAGCAATGATTAACCATAAGTATAATATTTCTGAAGAAGAAATATTTTCAGTTTCTGAAAGCCTACCTGCCGAATTAGTTCAATTAACCGAAGAAGTTATCTTGAATAGCACTTACAGAATAACTAATAATGGAATGAAAGTTCCTGGAGTATCTGGACAAATACTCCAATCTCGCCCGGTTACAGTTAGATCCAGTCATGATCAAGCAAATTCTGAAACTGCAGCTTCAACGACTCTCAATAAAGTAGTTCTTTCTGCTCCATCTCAGCACGCAGTTGCTTCTGAGAAAGATAAAAAGAAACATAAATAATTGTTTTGTCTCAATCGCAGATAAATATTTTTGAATCAGGATTTACCGGATTAAAGGATAAACAGGATTCACATTAGAAAAGTTCATCCTAAAGAAAATTATTCTAAACACAAATCCTAAAATCCTAAAACCTTGGATATCCTGGTTCAGACAATCTGCGGTTCAAAAAACAAAAGTTATAATCTTGAAAAATTACTTTAAATGCCAGACAAATATATTGATTTATTAACTGATTTTGGTTTTAAAAAAATATTCGGTGAAGAAGCCAATAAAGAGCTATTAATTGACTTTTTAAACAGTTTATTGGAAGAAGAAAAAGGCAAAATTACCCAAATCACTTATTTGAAAACAGAAAAACTGGGTATGTCTCAGCTGGATAGAAAAGCCATTTATGATATTTATTGCGAAAGCCAAACTGGTGAAAAGTTTATAGTCGAGCTTCAGAAGGCACAACAAGAATTTTTTAAGGAGAGAAGTATTTATTATGCGACTTTTCCGATACAAGAACAAGCCGTAAAAGGTGATTGGGACTTCAAATTCAACGCAATTTATACAATTGCAATTATGGATTTTAGTATTGAGAAAGAAAGTAGTGATTATATTCATCGTGTTAAGCTGATGAACACCGAAACTAAAGAGATTTTTAGCGATAAATTAAATTTTATATATTTGGAAATACCCAAGTTTAATAAGCAAGAAGCCGAGCTAGAGACACATTTTGAGAAATGGATTTATTTGATAAAAAACTTGGCAAAGCTGGAAAATGTGTCTGAAAAGCTGCAAGAAAAAATATTTAAAGAAGTGTTTGAATTAGGTGAAATAGCCAAGTATGACAGGCCGAATCGCCAAATTTATGAAGATAGTTTGAAAGCAAAAAGAGATTGGAAAAATAGCCTAGATACTTCCTTTGAAAAGGGTCAAAAGACAAGAGAAATAGAAATAGCCCGAAACGCAAAAGCAATGGGATTAAAATTGAATGACATTGTTAAATTAACGGGCTTATCCAAAGAAGAAATTGAAGAAATATAAATTGTTAGCGAATCAATTAAATCTGCGTCCATCTGCGATTTAGACAGCTCCAATTAAATGCGGATTATTTTTTCTTTCATAAGCCAAAGTTGTATAAGGTTTGAAGCCATAATTATGGCCAGATCTTACTTCTAAATCGCCAGAAAGCTCATTGGTAGTGGCTAAAAACTTTAATGATTGCACTAATTCATTTGCATTGCCACCGGGCAAGTCGTGTCGCCCACAAGCTCCGACAAATAGAGTGTCGCCCGTAAATAATTTATTTTGCCAAACAAAACACATTGAACTTGGCTGATGGCCAGGCGTATGAAAAGCTTTTAATTCTTGCTCGCCCAAAGATAGGATTTGCCGGTCTTCAATAAATTCATCAATTTCAACTTTATTTTGTTTAATTAATCTTTCATATTCAGCCATATGACAGTAAACAGTCGGATTATATTTTTCTTTTATTTCTTTTAAACTAACTACATGATCGTGATGTCCGTGAGTTACAAATACTTTGTTTAATTTACTATAACCTTGCTCAAATGCGGCTTTTAACTGCTTTTCTAGTATTTCAAATCTTTCCGCACAGTCAATTAAGGCTAACTCTTTGCTAACTGGATCCCCGATTAAATAAGTAAAATTAGCATCGTAACCGCCTTCAACCATGGTGAAATAATAACTTTTTTGGTCATTGGATTTTGGATTTTTCACGTTTTTTTAGTTTAAGATTTACTTTACTTTACAATTTTTAGACCAAACTTTACGTGATTAAAAATAATTAACTTGAATTTTGAAATCAAATTGACATGATTAAGAAAAATTAATTTAATTGGAAATTCATACTTTTTCACTCAAATTTACATGATTAAAAATAATTAACCAAGCAATAAACCTGTCAAGTCTTTAAAATAATTTACCGATTAAAACGCTTAAAAATAATAAAAAAGAAATTTTGGCATTAGCTGTAAAAAAGATTTTTTCAATTTGACTTGGATTTTCTTGAATTAATTGGTGCTGAGCATAAAACCATTTGCTAGACGCTGCCAAAGCTGCAAACCAAATTATAAGCTGACTAAAATTAATTTGCTTTGTAAAATAAAATAAGCTCCAGCCGCTCAGGATAAAACAACTCAAACATATAAAATGAAATGTGGCACTAATTTGTAAAGATTTTTCCATTCCAAATTTGGCTGGAATACTAAAAAGCTTTTTTTCTTGGTCAAAATTTAAGTCTTGTAAAGCATATAAAATATCAAAACCGCTGACCCAGAAAGTAATTCCTAAAGTTAAAAATATAATTGGGCTAGTAAATTTTCCACCAATGGCCAACCAACCTCCCAGTGCGGCTCCGCTAATGCAAATGCCCAAAATAATATGACAGAGCCAAGTAAATCTTTTGCTATATGAATAAAAACTTAATAAAAATACTGCCAAGGGAAATAAAAACAGACAAATTGCGTTTAAATTCAAGGCTGATAAATACATTAAGACAAAACCAATAATGGCCATTAAAATCGCTTGCCAAACTTTAATTGTCCCTTTCGGGATTGCTCTTTCAGCGGTACGAGGATTTAAAGCATCAATTTGAGCGTCAATTACCCGATTCAAAGACATGCTGGCGGATCTAGCACCTAATAAAGCTAAAGCGCAAAAAAATAATTGTTGAAAGCTTGGCCATCCGCTCTGAGACTTTGCCCAAAGCATTGCAATTAACATAAAAGGAGCGGAAAAAACCGTATGCTCCAATCTAATCATTTCAGCCCAAATTTTAATTTTTTGCCACATTCGAAACCAATTCTTCTTTTCCTAAAGCTTTATGGCAAATTCCTTCAATTAATTCTTTGGCAAAAAACATATAAGCCTTTTTATGCACTGGATATTCACCCATAATATTTTCGATTTTTTGAGTAATATCTTTTTCAGTCCAATTATCAATATCTTTAATATCTTGGTTAATAATCGACTCAATCAAAGCACAGCAAGTGGCCTGAGCATAACCACAACCATAAGTTATATATTTAGCATTTGTAATTTGGCCAGCTTCATTAACTTTTACGGATATTTCATATGAATCACCGCAACCAGCTTTATCCAAAGAGTGCTTAAATAATTTTTCATTAGCATTTAATTCTTCAGGTTTGACTTCACCTAAATAAGGCCTTTCCATTACAAACTTAGAAAATTGTTGTTTATTAAATTCCATAATATTTATCCGCTTTTAATAGTTAATATGCAAAGAATCCTTTAATTATAAACCTCTAATAAATAATAAGGCTGACTGAAAAAGTATAAGTTTATAAAATTCATTTAGGCTGACAGCAAAAACAAAAAAGAATTATTATTGGGTATTTTAAATAAATAAGCAGAGAATTAATAAAATGTCTGAAAAAATAAGTACTAAAGCAACTAATAATTTATTTACGAATAAAAACTTTATATTACTTCTCTTAATCAATATATTTGTAATCTTTAGCGATAAATTAGTACAACTATCAGCTATAAAGCAATTAAATAAAATTGACCCAGTTTTTATTACTATAATTTCGATTTTGCCATATATATTTTTTGCTCCGCTAGCTGGTTATTTAGCTGATAAATACAAAAAGAAAGATATTTTAATTAAAAGCATTTTAGTTAAAGTTGGAATTTTAGGAATTATTATGTCAATTGTCTTGTGGTTAGGCGTCTGGTTTTTAGTTTCTTTGTCTGGAGATGTAGGATTTTTTAATAACCCTATTTTAAGTAATTTATTTTTAGGTATATTTGCAGTACATTGCTTTAATAAAAAAGTCCATATTTTAATTAAATCACTTCTATATATTTTATCCGTTCCCTCTTTAGTACAACTATTAGAACCAATATTTTCTTCTAGCTTGATGGTTCCATTGCTCATTTTTGCTTTTTCTATAATATCTATTTTTATAAATATTATTACTTTAAGTTTAATACCCCACATAGTATCAAAATCTAATTTACGAGCAGCTAATGCTTTAGTTATTAGTTTAAATATTTTAATTGGTTGTTTAATTAATTCTTCATTACTAGGAAAGGAAGAGAAGTATTTTCCTTTTATAATATTAAGTATTTTAATTACTTCTATTATCAGTTTGATATTAGCAAAATTTATTAAGTTAGAAGAAAAAAATCAATTATCTATAAATAAGCTTCAAGAGCTTTTAGGACAGGGCAAAATTAAGATTTCTGAAATTGATAAAATACATTCTCTTGAAAAATCATTAAAAGATCAATATCAAGTTTCACAAGATAAATTAGATGAAATTTTAATAAATTCTAATTACGAATATGATATTTTTCACACCAAAGCTCATGAATGGATACAAAAAGGTGCATCACCCGGAAACGAAATAAAGTATAAAAATATATTCATTCAATTTATAGAAAGTTTTCAAAGTACCATTGCTTATTTAAAAACTCATCAAAAAACTAAAAGAACAATTGAATTAGCTTGTGCATTATCGTTTTTAACTTCAGTATTTTATATTGCTTTAATTGCTTTAGCTACGGACAAATTAAACACTTTATTAACCATGATTGGAAGCGGAATGTTAATTGGTATAATTGGCATAAACCTTTTACAAAATAAATTTAAACTAAATGATTTACTTACTT
>JAAFJH010000015.1 GCA_013298875.1 Synechococcales cyanobacterium bin2.concoct.b11b12b14.033 | reverse complement strand
AAAAATTCTTTCATCTTAAAACAATTACCCCAGGTATTAGGCTTAAAAATGAACCGAACGGGATGTCAGATGATCAAGCTCGGATAGTTACTCCTAGCATGGCTTTTAATGAAGCTAAAGCAGACATTATAGTTATCGGACGACCTATTTACCAGGCTCCCAATCCAGCAGCTGCTTGGACTCAATTATTGAAAACTTGTGATTCATTTTAATTATAAATTTTGAGTACGGTACAAATTATTTTAATGGAAGCATAAAGCTTGAATCAAACATTGAAAGAGTAGAAGGTTTAGCCCGGCTGTTTTCTTAAGCAAAAATCATTTATTTTGTTCTGAAATTCCGAAAATAACTTTTGCACATCACTAGAACATACAAATAAAATGTAGGTACAAGGTAAAATCATGAACTGCGGCAACTGCATAAAAATCCCAACTGATAAATGAAAGAAAAAACCTAAAAGGAAAAATAATTTCTGATATTTTTTAGAGAAAAACATAAATCCTCCTACTAATTCAAATACAATTAATGCCCAAGAACTCATGTCAAAGAAAATATTTGGTAAGCCTAAATTTAATAACGAATAACCAGCCTCTGAACCATAAGTTCCGGTAATTGCTCCTTTAAGAACTAAACTACTATGCCAAGCTGGTACTAATAATTTATATAATCCAGTTGAAAAATAAAAACAAACAATATATAAAGTTAAAAGTCTTTGCGGCCAAGCACTAACTAACTTATTAGGTTTATTTTCTATAATATCAGAAGAACTTAAAGCGTTAATTAATAAAAATAGGAAAATCAATTTTTCATAAGTACAAGCTTTTACTCCAATATTTAAAACAAAATAGTATATAAATAAAAACAACATTAACCAGGATACCATCTTAAACTTATAGCCAAGCGAGTAGAGTAAACATACTAATAAAGTAGAACTATATATTAACCAAGTGATTATTATATTAGGAGCAATTTTATTAGGTACAAAAAAAGTAGAATAAATACCGTGATTTGAGAAAAAAAGTTCAAGGTGAGGAAATGACCATAAAAAATAAATGAATAAATAAACTCCAATTAATAGGCGAAAAGCTCGTAAATTAATACTAGATATTTTTCTAAACCAAAATTTATCCCATAAGATAATTAATAATTTAATAGTTTTCATTAATTGGTATAAATTAGATTGTAAATAGTATTTTCGGCTCTTTTTTCCAGTAGCCAGCTTTTTTCTGAATATGGCCAAGAGACTTTATATAAGGCCAATTTACTAATTTTATTTTTAGGATAATCTATATTATATTTTGTTTGGATTTTATTAAGCAAATTTTGGCTTTCTTCTACAAATATTTGACTTCCTAACATATTATGCCAAGGAAGAGTTAATCTCGAAGCTTGTTCTCCCCTAGAATAAGGGAAATATTTATTTATAATATCCAGTTCTTGCCAAGTATTTGTACGAGAAGATAAACCATAAAAAACATATTCGCTATTAATCCAATCATTTGAGTTAGTAGCTCCACCACCGTCAAAGACTCCGGCACTATTAAATAAAACAAATAAAGTATCGGGTAAGGAATAAGTAAAATGAAAAAACCTTAAATTAATATTTATGGCTACTTCTTCTAGGGAATAATCAATAGAAACAAATTTACTATTTCCATTAGTTTGTAAAGGAAGAGAAGTAATAATAAACAAACTACTATAAATAAAAACTAAAATAAATACGGATACTAATATTTTTTTCAATTTTAAATTGAGCATGTTTAATTTAAGCTGAAACTAAGAATTGGCTTGCTAAATGAATTGATCAAGCTCCCAAAATACAATTTGTTTTCTAGAATTATATTTTCCGAAAAAATTAATATACCCTAAATAGAAAGAATTTTCAGAGTTTAAAACCTGGACGTATCTCTCGGGGGTTTAAAAGTTTTTTCGATTGATTATATTTAAAGTGTTTTCTGCTTTAACCAGAAAATTCGTCGGGCTTTTTATTCCAAAAACAAAATTACGATGAGTAGGTCACTGCTTTAAGGCTTCCATTAAGTCTTCAACGGTTTTTCCATTTAATTCTTCTTCATCCGATGAGGCTGCTTGTCCTTTTCCTCTTTTTTTAGCTAAATATAAAGCTTTGTCGGCTTCTTCAATTAAAAGGTCTTTTTCTAATTCATTAAAAGGTGAACCTGACACTCCGACACTTGCACTTAAATAACCAGCAATAGGATGTTTGGTAGCTTTTATTTCTTCTGCCAATCGATTAGCTAATTGCCTAGCCCCAGTTATAGGTGTGTCGGGTAAAATTGCCCCAAATTCATCTCCCCCAAAACGAGCTGCAATATCTATTTGTCTCAAGATTTGCTTTAATTTGGTACCCAAAAGCTTAATCATTTCGTCGCCTACTAAATGGCCATAAGTATCATTTGCCTTTTTCAAAAAGTCTAAATCAATCATCATAACCGACAAACTAGCTTGCGAACGTTTAGATCTTTCAATTTCATTTTGTAATAATTCATGGAAGGAAGCTTTATTATTGAGGCCAGTCATACTGTCGGTTTTAGCTTGTTGTTTGATATGTTTGTACATTTCGGCGTGCATAATGGCAACACTGGCTTCATCCGCAACTTGTTTGATAAATTCTATTTCTTGATTTTCAAAACGTCTTACCATTTCGGCTTGGTGAAAACATAAACTACCGACCACCATGCCTTCGTAAATTAAAGGAACTCCCAAAAATGTTTTTAAGCCAATTGCCTGGGCCATCGGTATTAGCCATCCTTCCGGGTCTTCCACTTTTTCAGCGTCAGCAATATATAAAATATCCGAATCTAAATTAATTTCTGCATTATTATTAATAGACATTTCAGCTTTTTTGCTTAAAGCTTTCATCCAATCGGTTTCAAAGTCAAAAATCGTATCCGAAGCTTTAATTAAGCCAGGAGAGGTATATTCTTGTTCAGTGGCTAAAACTTTGCCGGGTATATTCGGATCATAACGACGTATAAAACAACGGCTAACTTTTAAGCTTTCTCCCAAATCTCGGGCGGTGCTAGTTAAAACTTCTGATAAATCCAAAGTACCGCGAATTGAAACAGTTATTTTATGCAAAAGATCTAATCTTTTTTGTACTTCAAAACCCTTTTCCAGAGACAATCTCCATTCTTGTGAAATTTTTAAATGCTCGACAATTGAACATAAAAGCATTTTTTGATCTTCAGTTAAATCATTGAAGGGCAATTCTATATATAAAAAATAATTATCATCAATATCAAAAACCGAACCTTTATGCGATAAAACCGAACGATCTGGTATTTCGAGATTACCAATAACTTGAATAGAAGTGGCAACCATACAAGAAACGCCAGTAGACCTTTCTATTTGCCAAATTTGGACAAGTGGACTGTAATTTAATAAAAGGGAAATATCCTTAGCAATAACACTCCATAGGTCTTTATAGACAATATTCCACTGTTCTCTGTTTAAATTTTTAGTAAGAGAGAATAATTGAATAATCTTTGATAGTATTCTAAGCGGTTCCCTGTGAAGCAATGAATTCATAGTTTAAATATGCCCCAAATTTTTAATAAATCAAATAATGAATAGAAGAGATTTTATAAAAAGTTTTTTATCTTTGATTAGTTTATCGCTACTAGGAAAAACTGGATCTGATTATTCCTTAGCTGCCAGAGCCGAAAATCAATCTTTTAATTTGAAAATTCCAGCCAGAAATAAATGGCTTAGCTCTTTGGGTAATGGTTCTAATTATTTTGGTTTTTTGGCAATTGGTGATATGGGGACTGGTTGGGCAACTGAATATGAATTAATTAAATTGATGGCTTTAAATTCACCTCAATATTTCCCGAGTGTCATATTATTAGGGGATCTTATTTATCCTTCGGCCAAAGCTAATTTGATTGAACCTAATTTGATTAAGCCTTTTAGCCCACTGCTTGATAAAGGACATCGTTTTTATCCAATTTTAGGCAATCACGATAATCTTGAATCAAAAGGCAAATATATTAAAGAGTATTTTGAAATTCCAGAATATTATACTTTTAGCTTAGGGCCAGTGCAGTTTTGGGCTTTAAATAGTAATGAGCTTAATGCACAGCAAATGAATTGGCTTAATTTATCCGCTCAAAAGTCGCAGGCTAAATGGAAAATTGCTTTATTACATCATTCACCTTATTCGTCTGGTTCAGTGCATAAAAATAATAATCATATGATTAAAACTTTATGCCCAAGTTTAAAAAAATATAATTTTGACCTCTGTTTAAGCGGGCATAATCATTTATATGAAAGAATTGGAATGGTTCCAGAAGCTGGCAATTGCAGATTTATTGTCTCAGGTGGGGGAAGTGCTTCATTGCACAAATTTGAGCAAAAGGTTTATTTCGACCGACAAGCCGTAAACAGCTGCCATCACTATTTACGTATTTGGGGTAATCAAACTCAAATGGCGGTGGAAGCTGTAAACTTGCAAGGCAAAGTTTTTGACCAAGCCATTTTACGAAAAGCCTAATTTATGCTTTATTTATCAATTTTATTTATTAATTTTTATAAAATATTATTTTCCTGGAAAAAGCCAACTTGCTTATTCAATCCGACTTGCTCTCAGTATGCTTTGCAAGCTTTAAACAAATACGGTTTTTGGAAGGGTTGGTTTTTGGCTATTAGAAGAATTGGGGCTTGCCATCCTTTTACCAAAAGAAATTATTTTGATCCTTTGATTTAATTTATGTTTTGTTCATAAAAAGTCTTTACGCCTAAACCAAATATTTTAATAAATCCTGGGGCAGCGGTATGGTCAAATTGATCGTCTGCGTCATAAGTGGCTAAGCCATGATTATATAAAGAATAAGGTGATTGACGGCCAACCACAATACAATTACCTTTAAATAATTTTAATTTTATTAAGCCAGTCATTCTCTCCTGAGTTTTTTCAATAAAAGAGTCTAAGGCTGTCCTAAACTGAGAAAACCAAAGTCCATTATAAATTAATTCTGCATATTTCTGGTCAATAGACTGTTTAAAGTGCATTAAATCTTTTGAATTAACCAAAAATTCCAGCTCTCGATGGGCTTTTAATAAGGTTAAAGCGGCGGGTGCTTCATAAACTTCTCGGCTTTTAATACCAACCAAACGATTTTCCATCTGATCAACTCGGCCAATACCATGCAAACCAGCTATTGAATTTAATTCTTCGATCAATTCTAGTCCATCCATTTTTTGCCCATTTAGGCTAATAGGTATACCTTTTTCAAAACCGATTTCAAGGTAAACAGGCTGGTCAGGAGCTTTATCTATTGAATTGGTTAAAGCATAAGCGTCTTCGGGTGGTTCAATCATTGGGTTTTCCAAAATACCACATTCTACGGAGCGGCCCCAAAGGTTTAAATCAATGCTGTAAGGTGATTTCTTGGTTGAAGAAACCGGTATATTATGTTTTTGTGCATAATCAATGGCTTTATTTCGGTCGCATAACTCTCCCCACTCACGTGCGGGTGCAATTACTTGTAATTTAGGGTTTAAAGCATACCAAGCTAACTCAAAGCGTACCTGATCATTTCCTTTAGCAGTACAACCGTGTGCAACCGTATCAGCTCCCGTTTTTTCAGCAATATCGTTTAACACTTTTGCAATTAAAGGCCTGGCAATGGCTGTCGCTAATGGATATTCAAACTCATAATGAGCATTTGCTTTTAATAAAGGCCACACAAAATTTTCTACAAACTCTTTACGTGCATCAATTACATAAGCATGGCTAGCTCCCACTTTTAAAGCTTTTTGTCGGGCAGCTTCCAAATCTTCTTTTTGACCCATATCCACCGCTACGGCAATTACTTCTTCAGCTTTATTTTCAAGTAACCATCTAATGGCAATTGATGTGTCTAATCCGCCTGAATAAGCCAAAACAACTTTTTTAACTTTACTCATTTATGTAACTTAAACCTCAAGATTTAAATAATTAATATTTTCTTAATTTTACAATACAGTCATTACTTTTATCCAAATAGTTTGTAATTTTCAAATTTTGGATTAATTTATGCTCTGAGCCAGTTATTATTCGTTTATAATTAATATTTCAATTAAAATAAATTTATGCCAAGCTTGCCAGACTTTGTTTTAGTATTTTTTTTGATTATCAATACACTTTTAGGTGTTTGTACCACTATTGACTTACCTCTTCATTATGTAAGGGGTCTTAGCCTGTGGGAAAAAGTAAGCCATCCAATTGATGCTTTTTTTATTACCCTAAGCATGTTACTTGGCTTTGAAGCTTTAGCCTGGCACTCGAGTAATTTATTTTGGATTTATTGCTTCATTTCATTTATAACTATGCTTTTAACTTATAAAGATGAATTTATTCACCAAAAAGAGTGTCTTCCGTCTGAGCAAGTAATTCATGCCATTATGTTTTCATGTAGCGGGGTTAGTTTGGCTTTAGGAGCAATTATGATCTTATTGGGAATAGGAAAATCATTATTCTTCCTGGCTTTTATTATTGGAAGTATTTTCTTTTTTTTACAAATAATTCTCAATTTTTTTGTTAAAGCACCCAAAATTGCTTTTCGGAATGAATAAATTTTATTATTAAATGAATATAATTATTTCTCTGTGAGATAGTTTATATTTAAATTATCCGAAGTTTATCGAAATCGAATTATGTACAAAGAATTAAATTTAAATTATAAAAAAGCTTTGTTGACGACTTTAATGAGTTTTTCTTTGATTAGTTCTTGTTTTGCCGCTGACAGATTCGAAATTGATAATGATCATAGCTCAGTAGCCTTTGCAGTTAAGCACTTAGTACTTTCAAATGCGAAAGGTAATTTTAAAAACTTCAATGGAATTATAACGTATGATCCCAAAGACATCACCAAATCCTCAGTGAATGTGAGTATTAAGGTTGACAGCATAGATACTGACAATGAAAAACGTGATGAGCATTTAAAAACAGCTGAATTTTTTGATGCAGCTAAATATCCCGAAATAACTTTTGTGAGCAAGCAAATAAAAAAAGCTAAAGGAAATAATAATTATATTTGTATTGGTAACTTAACCATGCATGGAGTAACTAAGCAAATTTCCTTGCCATTTCAAATTACCGGTTTAATTAAAGGTATGAAAGGAGAATCTCGTTTGGGTGCTAATGCCGCTATAACTTTAAATCGCAAAGACTTTGGCTTAAATTGGAATAAAACTATGGATAATGGCGGTTTAGTAATTGGTGAGCAAGTAAAAGTTTCTTTAGAAGTTGAAGCTATAGCTGCCGTACAAAAATAAAAAGATTTGGGTGAAAAGTTTTATGGTGGAATGAAAGCAAATTTTAATTTAATGCTCAGTCAAATGCAAAAAAAATTAGGTATTATTGCTGGAGAAGGCTCTCTGCCGCGGGAATTATCCATAAATGCTCAAAATCAAAACTATGAAACTTATATTTTAGCTACTAATTGGAAGTCTTTTTTTGATTTGCAAGGAAAATATACTGAAGCTAAAATGATTAGCCCGACCCAAAGCCAAAAATGCTTTGATTATTTTAAAGCTAACAATATAAAAGAAATAGTTTTTATCGGGAAAGTTCATAAATTGTGGGCAATCTCTCAAATTCCTTTCTTGGACTCTTTGGGGCAATCATATTTTAAGAGAATGATAAATTTAGAAGATAATACTTTTCATCATTTATTAGCTCAAATTTGCGATGAACAAGGCTTAACTATAATTCCACAAAGTAAGTTTTTAAGCCATTTATTGTCTCCCAAAGAAGTTTTTACGACAAGAAATTTAACAGAATGTGAAAAAAAAGATATTGAATACGGTTTTCAAATGGCTAAAAAGGCGTCGGAAATGGAAGTAAGCCAAACAATAGTCGTTAAAAATAGCTCAGTTATGGCTTTTGAAGCTGCGGAAGGAACTGATCAAACTATTCAGAGAGGTTGTCAATTAGCTCGCTCGGGAGCTGTTATTATTAAAATACCTTGGAAAAAACAATCTGATAAATTTGATTTGCCCACGGTTGGCTGCAAAACTATTAAAAATATTGCTAAATACAAAGGAACGGTTTTGGCTATTGAAGCTAATTCAACTTTTATTGCCGAAAAAGAAAAAACTATTGCTTTGGCCAATAAATTAGGAATCGCTTTTTTAGCTATTTAAACATTATTGTAAAACCTCACTAATTTTAGTTTTAAACCAATTTGTTTGAGAGAGTTCTAAATATAAGCTCTCTTTACTTTTGTTTGTATTTTTTAAGATTTCCTGAATAGATTTTATTTTTTTGTTTTCGTCTTTAATTGGAAAAAACTCATAAAATATTTCAAAATTATCTGATTTAAATAAATTCAAAACTTCAGAGGAGTCTTCCATTTCAACTAACCAATCGTGTTTTAGACCTTCATCTTTTCTGGATTTTAGTATTTTATAATTAGACCTTATTTGCGAAAAGTAGTCAGAAATTTTATTTTGCAAGTATTCATTCTTGGCTTCAGTAATTTCTTTTTGATACACATTTAAATCTAAGCTTGAATCGTATTCTTTTAAATTATCTGGATGGAGCAAATAATTTTCGATTGAATAATATTTTAAAACTTTTAATTTTCCTTTAAATTTATTTTCTAATTTTATACTTTCAGTTTTGAATAAATAGTCTTTGTCAATAATTCCTAAGCATTTAAATCTCCAGCACCACTCTAAAACATTAAACTTATCTTTTACTCCAAAGAATTGTTTACTATTTTGTCCTGAATAGTATTTAGAATCTTTGCCCTCACATAAAATAATTGAAGGTAGTTGAACTATATTTTCAATTGAACTAATTGGAATTGGTACTGTAAAAATATTTAAGTCATCTTTATTTGCTGGTTTTAATACTTGCTCTTGATCAAAATCTAAACTATCAAAGTCAATAATTACTTTCTTTATTTCTACTTCGGTTTCGGTTATTTCATCATATTTATATGTTATCTGCCTCGCATAATCAATAAAACCAAGCGAATGACTGGCTACCCAAACTTGCGAATTATCAGGTATTAATTTTTCAGTAATTTCTTTTAGTAAATCCGCTTGAATAGCTGTATTCAAATGTAAATCAATTTCATCTAAATAAATAATAGTATTTTCAATGTACTTTTTGCGTAAATGTAAGTTTAATAAAATTGTAAATAATTGCTTTTCACCAGCTGATAAATATTCATATGGAAAAACTGAATTACCTTTTCTAATCAAGACTTCCAATGTTAATTTAATTGAGCGACCTATTTCACTTCTAATACTTTCAATTTGAAAATGCCCAGTTGGATTATTTTCAAAAATACTATTCAGACTTTGATTAATTTCTATTGTTAATTCTTTACGGTTAATTTCTTCTTTAAAGCAATATAAAATATCTCCGTCCCAGCGTTTATCTAAGTCAATTAATCTGCTTGGTTTATCTAAGTTTTTTTCTATAACTTTTTGTACGTCTTTTTCACCGTATTCATCAGCATTAAACTTTGTTTCTAAATCAATAATATTTCTAAATGCAGTTCTACCATAAAAATAATTACCAACATTCAAATTAGTTTCTATACTTGATTGTCCAACTATATTAGTTTCTGAAGAACCTTTATAATGGATGTTAAAAATTTTTTCTTTATCAAAATCAATAATTATTTCATATTCGTTTTTTATATCTTTTTCTTTTAAGCAGTAATCATGATCTGGTAAACCTAAACCTGATAAATAACCTTTTGTTTTTTCTGCTTGTAAATCTTCAAAAGCTCTTATTAATTTTTCATTAGATATTATTCCATTAACACTTTCAAAAGCATCAAAGATACAAGACTTTCCGCAGCCATTTGCACCAATTAATAAAACCAGTTTCGGTGGACTTTCGTTTTGGGCTGAAATTAAGTCAATAGTTAAATCAGTGAAGCGTTTAAAGTTTTTTAGTTGTAATTTATTAATAAACATTATTTTATTTTACTAAAAACAATCAATTAACTTTCAAGTTATCAATTAACAAAGCTTTTTGGCATTTATTTTTGCTAAATTTAAAAGAAGGACTTTGTGTATTAAGGTAATAAATTTGACTTTAAAATTATCTAAAACTGATTCAACATCTTTACAAAAATTAGTTGATCGGCGCGTTATGGCTCGGCAAATAATTTCGACTGAACTTGCCTCGGAAATAGCCAAATTAGCCTTTACTTTAAAAATACAAATTAGCTGCTTAATCGACCGGCAAGGCAAAGTGCGGGAGTATTATATTGGTGAATTAAATAAAATTAGCAGCGTAAAAGCCCAAGCCTCCCGGGAAGGTTTAGCCCGTTTGGCTCAATTGCGTTTAATTGTTGTCAGCCCAAAAAAGGAAATTACCAAAGCTGAATTATTGTTTTTGAAAAGATATAGATTTGACTTAATGCTTTTCATTCATGCCGATAAAAATAGCGAATTTAGCTCATCCAAAGGGGATTCTTTAGCTTATGTCGACTATGGACAATTATGCTATTTAACTAGCGATATTCAGGAACGTTGGAAAATTGAGGAAAAACAAACCATTCGGGAAATTGGTGAAATTGACTTACCAGAATTAATTAAAGATATTGAAGAAGACTTGGCCAGCTTGTCTGAAACAGTTGAAACTAAACAAAAAGAAAAAGCTATTTTAGTCGGATTATCGAGTAAACCAAATTATGAAGATAGTTTTAGTGAACTTTATGGTTTAACTACCACAGCGGGAGCCGAAGTTTGCGAGCAAATAGCTCAAAGTATTAATAAACCAGATTCTAAATTTTATGTTGGAGCGGGGAAAATACAGGAAATTCAATTAATTGCTGAAGACAAAGAAGCCGATTTAATTATTTTTGACTCGGAATTGACGCCTTCTCAGAAAAGAAATATTGAGCAAGAAATTGGTGGACGGATAAAAGTAATTGACCGCACCGAATTAATTTTGGATATTTTTGCCCAAAGAGCTTTGAGTGAAGAAGGGAAATTACAAGTTGAATTAGCACAATTAAAATATATGGCTCCTAGACTAGTGGGCAAAGGAATAGGTTTAAGCCAATTAGGTGGTGGAATTGGAACACGTGGCCCAGGAGAAACCAAGCTGGAAGTAATGCGACGCCATATAAAAGAGCGAATTCATGTTTTGGAAAATAAAGTAAAAGATTTAAGCCAGGTTCGTTCGGTTCAAAGACGTTTACGCAAGCAAAGACAAATTCCTTTAGTTTCAATTGCGGGCTATACCAATGCGGGTAAATCAACTTTATTTAATGCTTTAACCAATTCGCATGTTATAACCGAAAATAAATTATTTGCCACTTTAGACCCGATTATTAGGGAGATTAAAAGCCCTTATAATTTTTTGATGAGTGATACAGTGGGCTTTATTCAAAATTTACCCACAACTTTAATTGATGCTTTTAAAGCGACCTTAGAAGAAATTGGCGAAGCAGATTTAATATTAACGGTTTTAGACGCTTCCCATCCGAATAGATTTGAACATTTAAAAGTTATTAAGTCTATTTATGAACAGCTAAAAGTTGAAAATTATCCTGAGCTTTTAGTTTTGAATAAAGTAGATTTGCTTTCCACAGAAGAACTCGAAAAATTAAAAAGCTCATTCCCAGAGGCTATTTGCGTTTCAGCCGAAAATAAAACTGGTTTAAGTTCTTTGATTGAAACAGTGTCGAGCCAATTAAAACTTCCAAAACTTTCTCCGAGTAGTAGTTAGTGTTGGCTAAATTAATTTATAAGCCACTCCATAAATCTCCCGCATCTCCTAAACCAGGTAGTATATATTTTTTGGCATTTAATTCTCTTTCTAGCGATAAAGTGATAATTGATAAATCCGGAAAGTTAGAGTGTACCGCTTCAATACCCTCGGGGGCAGCTAGAATACAGAGTAATTTAATTTGATTAATTGAGGCATTTTCTTCTAAAAGAGCTTGAATGCTTGCAATTGCTGAACCACCAGTAGCCAAAACTGGATCAATAATTAAAATATCTTTGCCTTTTAGATCTGGTAAATTACGATAATATTCCTTTGCCAAAGCGGTTTCTTCATCTCTTTTTTGGCCAATAAAACCAATTTGAGCATTCGGTAAAAAATATAAACCCGCAGATAACATAGCCAAACCTGCTCTGAGAATAGGAATAATTACAGTTTCTCTTTTTAATTTTTTGGCTTTAGTCTTTTCTAATAAAGTTTCAACTTCGATGATTTCAGTTTCGCTATTTTTTAAAGCTTCAATTATTAATATGTGTGCTAAGCGATCCAAAGCCATTCTAAAGTCAGCTACAATTGTATTTTTATCTCGCAGAGTGCATAATAAGCTGTCAGCTAAAGAATTATGAATAATATTTAAATTGGAATACATAAATTTGATTATTTCTTAAAATTTTTCTATTTTTAAAGAAGCTCCAATTTTACTTAATTCTTGCTCATCGGCTAAATTAAAAGACATTTCTTTTTCAAATTCTTCGTAAGGAATTGGCAGACCAGTTTTAGCATTTACACCCATATAAGGAGTTTGCCTACGAGCTACTCTTTCTTTTAAGCCTTCTTTCTGGATTTTTCTTTGTAAGCTTAAAAAACCATGCAATAAAGCCTCCGGACGTGGTGGACAGCCCGGTACATAAACATCGACGGGTATTATACGGTCTACGCCTTGCACTACCGAATAAGAATCATGAAACATGCCGCCTGTAATTGTGCAAGCCCCCATTGCAATGACATATTTAGGTTCAGCCATTTGCTCATAAAGAGTAATTAAAGCCGGTGCCATTTTACGGACAATTGTGCCTGATGTGATTATAACGTCTGCTTGCCTTGGAGTAGCCCTAAAAACTTCGAAGCCAAAACGCGACATATCATGATTGGACATACCCGTACACATCATTTCAATCGCACAACAAGAAGTACCAAAGGTTAAAGGCCAAATTGAATTTGAACGAGCCCAATTATAAATGGCATCCACAAAATTGGTAAAACTAGTGACAAAAACATTTCCTTGTAATTCTTCAGGTACTACATTTTGGCTATCAGCAATTTGCAAAAACTGAGATATATGCTGAGATTTCTGCTCGCTAAGATTTTCCATTAAATAAAATAATATTAAATAAAACTATTTTCAATATTAATGCAAAATTCAAATTCCAGATATTATATTGCCTGAATTGCTTGAATTACTTTTTTGTTTTGCTCGGGGGTGCCAACAGTTAAACGTATTAAATCATCCGGCGACCCTCTGAACAAACTAGCATTTCGCACAATAATACCTTTGGGTAATAAATAATCACAAAATTCTTTGGCCGTAAACCTGGGTGAAACCTGAAATGACAGAAAATTAGCTTGGCTATCAAAAACGGTAAAACCCAATTCTTTTAAGCTATTACTTAAATAAGTTAAGCCAATTTTATTATTTTCAAAACTTTTTTGTATAAATTCATGGTCGGTTAAAGCTTTTTCGGCAGCTAATAAACCTAAGGAATTAGTACTAAAAGGAGTTTGCACTTTACGGTATTCAGTTATCAAATTAGATGGTAAAACTCCCCAACCAATACGTAAAGCAGCCAAACCATGAATTTTAGAAAAAGTACGCCCAATCATTAAATTATCGTATTTTTGTACTTTATTAATTTGTGAATTTTCGGGGCTAATATATTCGATATAAGCTTCATCCAAAAAGACAAAGCTGCCGACTTTTTTGGCTTGCTTGAGAATAATTTCAATTTCAGGCCAAGTTAAATTATTGCCGGTCGGATTATTTGGATTACATAAAAAAACTATTTTGATTTCAGGTTTAATTGAAGCTAAAAACTCGTCTATATTTATTTTAAAATTATCAGCGGGCTTTGTTTGATAGAAAATTGGCTCTGCTTCAGCCCAGCGAGTAATTATTTCATAATATTCAAAAGTTGGTAAATGAATTAAAGTTTGATCTCCTTTTTTTAAAATTAGTCGGGCAATACCTTCCAAAACATTGTCCATGCCATTCCCGGTAATTATTTCAGCTTGGCCAATTTCGGGGAATTCTTGTTTAATATTTTTAACTAAAGATTGTCCCAAAGCGTCTGGGTAAAAATTAAATTGGTTTTTTTGCAAATAATAATTAATAGCTTCAAGTGCAGCTGGCGAAGAGCCAAGTGGATTTTCATTACTGCCAAGTTTAATAATATTGCTGGTTGGTAAATTATAAAGCTCAGCGATTTCAATTATACTTTTACCAGCTATATAAGGCTTAAGTGAACTTAAATGTGCTTTTTTGTAAGCTAATAAATCTAATTTTTCTTCATTTTTACTTTTCATACCGACATTATGCCCACCGCAAACACGAAATAAAAACCTGGACAATATCTTCTCATACTAAGCATTTTTTTATATTTATAGATGAAAAGGTAAAAATAAAATACAAAAATGAAATAGAGTAAGAATCTTGGCGAGAATTGGTTAAAAAATTTAAATAAAATTTCGGGTTTTGCGGTAAAAATATAGAAAAGATTTAGTTATTTCTGCCAATATTTTATGTTAAAGCTCGATTCCACCCTCTTAAAGTTTAATTTACCCGAAGTAATTTCCGGACGAGAAGGCCAATTGAAAGGCGTTTTGCAAGATTTAGAAAAAAGAGCTAGCGATCCAAATGATTGGTTGGGGTGGTTAACATTGCACAATGATCAAAAAACTTTTAGTGAAATTCAAAATTATGCTGACAGTGTCATTGAAAGCAAAAAATTTGAAAATTTAATTGTTTTGGGCATTGGTGGATCAGCTTTGGGGCCACAAGCTTTATTACAAGCTTTACATAGCCCTTTGTGGAATGAATTAAGCTCCGAAAAAAGAAATAATGCCTTAAAGGTTTATTTTGTTGACAATGTAGACCCTGATTGGACACATAATTTATTAACTGAATTAAATTTAGAGAAAAGTTTGTTTTGTGTAATAACCAAGTCTGGTGGCACTGCGGAAACAATTTCAGCTTTTTTATGGGCCTTAGACAATTTAAAGAAAAAATTAGGTGATAATTGGAAAGACAATTTAGTTCTAATCACCGACCCCGAAAAAGGCACTTTGAGAGCTTTTGCTAATAAAGAAAATATTAAAAGTTTTTCTGTGCCTGCTAATGTGGGCGGTCGTTTTTCGGTTTTTTCGGCGGTAGGTTTATTGCCTTTGGCTTTAACAGGTATTAAAATTGAAAAGTTTAGATTAGGTTTAGTCAAGGCTTACAAAGATATGCTGGAAAGTAAAAATAATTTAAATTCTAATATTGCAATTAATTTGGCTTGTGCTTTGATTTATGCTGATCAAAAATTAGGCAAAAAAATTAATCCATTAATGCCATATTCTAGCCATTTAGGCCGGATCTCAGATTGGTATGTGCAATTAGTGGCTGAATCTTTAGGTAAAACTCCTCAAATTGGTATTACGCCAATAAAAGCGGTGGGAGCCACGGATCAACACTCTCAATTACAATTATTTGCAGAAGGCCCACTCGATAAAATTATATTTTTTCTTAAAGTTGCTGAATTTAAACATGAATTCAAAATCCCTGAAACTATAATTGAAGGTTTTTCAGATTTAGCGGGTGAAACTTTAAATCGTTTAATTGAAGCCCAACAAAAAGGCACTGCCCAAGCTTTAGCCCAGAAAAATGTACCAAGTTTAACTTTAGAATTAGAAAGAATAAACGAAGAAAACTTAGCTTATTTATTATTTACTTTTCAGTTAATGACGGCTATTGCAGGTTCACTTTATGGAATAGACGCTTTTAATCAGCCCGGAGTGGAATTAAGCAAAAAATACACTTATGCTTTTCTGGGTAAAAAAGGTTATGAAGAATATTTAAAAGATTTGAAATAAAATTTTCTTAAATTAAGTTCGATGCACGGAAAGCCTGGAAATCCCAAATTGCAGCAAGTTAATCAAACCATTTTGAATCTTTGAAAAATTAAGAATATTCAGGCTGGCTAGTTCTGATTTTTATCAAATTACCATCAGCGACCTGATAAACCTGATCAGCAATATTAGAAGCCTGTGTACTATGGGTGGCCATAATAATAGTTATATTTTCTTCTTTTTTTAGCCTAGTTAAAAGCTCCAAAATAGCTAAAGCATTCTTGCTATCCAAGTTGCCGGTTGGTTCGTCCGCTAAAATTAATTTGGGTTTATGCACCATAGCTCTGGCAATTGCTACTCTTTGTAATTGTCCACCCGATAAAGTATTTAAAGGTCGATCGTGTAATTCTGAAATGCCAATTTGAGCTAATTTTTCTCTTACAATAGCTTTGGTGTTTTTTATGCCATTTAAATACAATGGAATAGCTACATTTTCCGCAACATTGAGCGAATTGAATAAATTAAAAAATTGAAAAATAAAACCTAATTTTTGTCTTCTAAATAAAGTCCTTTGGTCTTCTGAAAAATCAGAAACTGGAATTCCTTCAAATAAATATTCTCCCGAAGAAGGCTGATCAACTAATCCTAAAATATTTAATAAAGAAGTTTTACCGGCTCCTGATTCACCAGTTAAAGCAATAAATTCTCCAGTTGTAATATTTAAATTAACCTGATTTAAAGCACTTTCTTGTTGATTATAAGTTTTACTAATATTTTTTAATTCAATAAAGCTCATTTTATATTCAAAACTTAATCTTCCAAGGCTAAAGCCATTTCTGCCATTATTTTTTCAAGCTTAGCTTTATCTTCCGGCAAATTCGGATTAATTTTAACTACTTCAAATTCATTATTATTAATTAACCACTCTAAAGTCGACCGGAAAACAAATTGGACAAATAATTGTTGTTTATATTTGTCAGGCAGAGGTTTTCCATAAACTTGTTTGTAATATCTGTCTTGAAGATTTAGAGAATCATTGAAAGTTTTATTATCAATCGGTACTTTTTCTAGGTCTAATAAGTGTAAAAAGAAAATTTCAACTTTAGCTTTATTAAGAATTTGCTTTTCTAATAATGGTGTAATTTCTAATAGATGTTTTTCTTTTTCGTCGTTTTTTTCGTCTCCATGATTACAGTTTTCATCATGCACATGTTCATCATCTTCATGGTCGTGATCATGCTCATCATCTTCTAAAATAGTAGTATAAGTTTCAGATATTTTTTTATATAACCAATCCGGTATTTCAATTGGATTAGAATTAGCAATATGATTTACAATTGCCAGGTTTTTAGCATATAAACTTTCTTTCTTTTTTTCTTCTTCAAGTTCTTGTTTAATTTTTTCTTTTAAAGCTTCCAAGTTTTCGCAATCAAATTCTTTGGCCAATTCATCATCAATAGCTGAAGGCTTTTGTCTATTTATATTATTTACTTTTACTTTAAAGGTCGCTTCCTTTCCGGAGAATGCACCTTCTACATAATGTTCAGGGAAAGTAATTGTAATTTCTTTTTCTTCGCCTTTTTTGCAGCCAATTAGTTTATTTAGAAGGCCTGGTGCAAAGTTTTTTTCGGTTACGGTTACGGTTTTATTTTTGCCTTTGGCTTCGGGCATATAAGAATTATCCGTAAATTTTCCTTCATAATCAATTTCAATTTTGTCAAATTCTTCCACGCTTTCAACGTCTTCGAGTAATTCACCTTTCGACTTTGCTAATGCTTCTAATTGCTTAGGAATTTCTGCTTCTATGTCAATTTCTTCTTCCAGCACAACAATTTTTTGCCCTTTATAAGAAGGATTTTCATTTAAGCTAGGAATTAATTCTACTGTAAAGCCTAAAGTTAAGCTTTCTTTAAATGAAAAGTTTGGATTTAAATCTTCGAGAAATGGCTGGGAAAATATTTTTAATTCTTTTTCTTTTAAAGTTTTATCTAAATTGTCTTCTACTAGTTTTTCTAAAACATACCGTTTCATTGCCGCTGGTTCTAAACGGCTTTCCAAAATATTTTTAGGTATTTGGCCTGGTCTGAAACCGGGTATTTTCACTTCTTTTGAAACCGACTTTAAAACTTGATTGTAAGCTTTTTCAACTTCTTTGGCTTCAAAATCTAGTACAAGTTTTACTTTTGCTTTATCAAGGTTTTCGACGGTAGTTTGCATATAAAAATATAAAACAGTTAATTAATACTTGAGATTATCATAAATTTGGTGAAAAAATAATGGCACTAAAAGTTTTAAACTAAGTCTTTAATATTTATTGTGCTGAGTAAATATGAAATTAAAACGAAATAGTTGTATTTATTTAAAACTTTTGAAACTAAGCCTTTTAATTGTTTTCAGCTTTTCTTCTATGGGAGTTTTGGCTAATAAAGTTAAAAATAATAAAAAAATTAATTCTCAAGCTTTCCATTTATGCGAATTAGCCGTCAAAGTAGCGTCTGAAAAAAATTATGATACCGCTATTATTTATTTGAAAAGATCTTTAGAAATTGAACCAAAATTTGTGATTGCTTTATTTAACTTAGGTTCAATTTATAGAGCCAAACATAAATATAATGACGCTTATTTTGCTTTTCAGCAGCTTTTGCAAATTGACCCAGCCGACCATGAAGCCAGATTAGAAAAAACTTTAACTTTAATTGCCCTTAAAAACTTAGAAACAGCCGAAAAAGAATTGAATAAAATCCCTAAAACCGAAAAAAGATATAACTTTGTTTCAACTCAATTAGAGAGAGAAAAAGCTTTAAATAAAACCGAAAAAGCCCAAATAATTTCTAATATCACCAAAAGTTTATACGCTTCCGAAAAAGACCTCAAGCTATTCAAAAATGAAAATGATCTTAAAAATAATTTAGACTTTAATACTCCAACCGGAATTGCCTCCGATAATGAGGAAAATATTTATATTGCTAATTTTTCTACAAATACAATCGAAAGAGTTTCCTCGGCTGGCCAAAGACAAATTATTATTCAAGGAGATTTAATTTCAGGCCCTTCGGATATTGTTTATGATGCTCAGAATAAAAGTCTTTTAATTGCTAATTATAAATCTGGCAATATTACTTCCCTGAATTTAGTAAGTAAAAAAGCCAAAGTTTTAATTGATAATTTGCAAAAACCATATGCTTTATTTTTAAAACCAGACCGAAAATTATATATTAGTGAGCAAGGTCGTCAAGCAGTCTCTATAATAGATATTGCAAATTACTAAAATTTTATTAGTCTGTGAATTACGTTTTACCTTTAGCCGAATTAATTGAACAATTTCGCAAATTACCAGGAGTTGGGGCAAAGTCCGCACAAAGACTAGCTTTTCAACTTTTAAGTTGGAGCAAAGAAGATATTAAAAAATTTGCCGAAGCCCTTTTAAAAGCCAGCACCGATATTAATTATTGCCCAGCTTGTTTTAATTTTAGTAGTGGCCAAGATTTATGTGGTATTTGTTCTAATCCAAAGCGTCAGAAAAAAACTATTTGTATTGTCGCCGGTATTAAAGATTTATCCGCCCTTGAGAGAACACTGGAATTTAAAGGCCTTTATCATGTTTTGCACGGCTTAATCTCTCCGATGGACGGAATTAGCCCCGAAAATTTAAAAATTAAAGAACTTGTGCAACGATTATCCACGCAAGAAGAACAAGTCGAAGAAATTATTTTGGCTTTAAGCCCATCCACCGAAGGAGAAGCTACAACTTTATATTTAACTCGTTTATTAAAACCTTTAGTTGGTAAAGTTACACGTTTGGCTTTTGGCCTATCAGTTGGAGCAGATATTGAACAAACTGATGAGTTAACCTTAGCTAGAGCCTTAGAAGGAAGACGTGACTGTTAGAAATGAGATAATATTTTTTCTAAAAATGATATTTGACTTATATGAAATGGATAGTATTTTTAGCAAATAAATAAGTATTACAGGGTATATTGAATTACATTGACTGGAAAAAGTAGATTATGTTTTCAGATAAAATTACAAATGAAATAAACTCTCTGCCTCTTCAATATCAGAAAGAAGTATTTGATTTTGTCCTTTTTTTGAAAAACAAAATAGAAGAAGAGACTGATACAGATTATTTATCAAGAGATTCAGAAATTAAACAATCTATTATAAATGGATTAAATACTCCTCTTGATGAATGCTTTAAAGAAGTAAACTGGTGAAATAATGTATCAACTGTACTTCACTAAACAAGCTCGCAAGGATGCCTCTTTAATTGGAAAGTCAAATTTAAAAAATACAGTTCAAGTTCTTTTAAGTTTAATTTCATCTGATCCTTACGGCTATCCACCAGCTTTTGAGCTTCTGAAAGGTAGTTTAGATAGGGCAATTTCTAGAAGAATTAATAAGCAACATCGCTTAGTCTATCAGGTATTTGAAGAAGAAAAAGCTATTAAAATTATCATGATGTGGACGCACTATGAGAGCTGATTTAACTAAAATTCTTGTACTGACTTTGATTTATTTTAGAAATCTTGCTACGGTAAAAAGCCAGAAATAATCACATGAGAGAATTTTTTAATTTAACTGTCGGCATAATTTTTAAACCTGGTAGTGGCTCCATGAAAGGTTAATTTCACATTTCCAACTGGACCATTTCTTTGTTTGGCAATAATAACTTCACATTCCCCGCTTCGCGAAGTATCATTTGGCTCATAATATTCATGACGATACAAAAATATAACCATATCAGCGTCTTGTTCAATTGCTCCCGATTCTCGTAAATCCGAAAGCATAGGCCTTTTGTCAGTTCTGGCTTCGACGCTACGAGACAGCTGACTAAGAGCAATAATTGGTACATGCAATTCACGAGCCAAAGTTTTTAAACCCCGTGAAATCTCTGAAATTTCCTGAGTACGATTGTCTTTTCCTGAGCCAGACATAAGCTGTAAATAATCAATCACAATTAAGCCTAAATCTTTTTTTTCGGTTTTAAGCTTGCGGGCTTTGGTTCTAATATCCATGACGGTTAAAGCAGCAGTATCATCAATATAAATTTGGGCTTCAGATAATACACCAATGGCATAGCTAATTCTTTGCCAATCTTCATCGCGTAAATTACCATTTCTAATCCGCTGCGAATCAACCCCACTAATGCTACAAATCATACGGTTTACAAGCTGTGTTTTGGACATTTCTAAGCTAAAAACTGCTACGGGACATTTTTCACTGACGCCAACATATTCTGCAATATTCAAGCAAAACGCGGTTTTCCCCATGGATGGCCTGGCTGCCACGATAATTAAATCTGATTTCTGCAAACCAGCTGTCATATTATCCAAATCCGTAAAGCCGCAAGAAGTACCCAGCAATGAGCCCTGATTGGCATATCTCTCTTCAATTTGTTGCCAGACAGGATTGGTAATTTCATCAATGCGTACCAGGCTATTATTTGACCGCTTGGCACTGATAGCAAAAATACTTTGTTGAGCTTCATCCAAAACGTCATCTACATTATTCGCTTTAAAAGAATTTTCAACAATTTTATTGCCTGCCTTAATTAATTGCCTAAGGGTAAATTTTTCTTGAATGATTTGAGCATAATAAATTGCATTTCCACCGATAGATGCACTTTCTGCTAAATTAACTAAATATTCATGTCCGCCAACTTCTTCTAATTGTCCATTAATAGTTAATCTGTCAATAACGGTAATAATGTCAATAGGTTTTTTTTCACGGTTTAAAGTTAAAAATACTTCAAAAATTTTCTGGTGGGCTAAATCATAAAAAATACGATAATTCTCGCCAAAGACTTCAAGTATATCTCCGAAAATTTCATTATTAGTCATAATACAACCCAAAACCGCCTGCTCAGATTCGATCGATTGAGGAATCATAATATTTTGAGCAAGTGTTGAATTGGTCATAATTATTTAGATTTAAAGATTAATTTAAGCTTATAAGAAAGTTGAAAATGATATTTTAAAAGAATAATTGTTAAGTAATTTAATAAATTGTCTAAAAATTTCAAATTAATCATAGCTCTTTTAATCATAATCGCTATCGTTTCAGTTTTAGGATTTTCATATTATGAATCTCGTAAATTAGTTAAAAACTTTGAAGAAAATGTCGAAAAAAAAGAATTTCACCCCGAAGCTTCAGCCCTTGAAATTTCTGAATTAGACGCAAAATCGCACCGAGGTTGGAAAATAAAAACCAAAAAAGGATTAGCCAATAAAGACATGACTATTATTACGGCAGAAGGAGTTGAAGCTCAGATTTTTGACGATCAGGATTCGGAAAAAGTGAAAATATTAGTTAAGTCGCCCAAAGCAGTGGTCGAAAAAGCCAATGGTAGAGCAGTTTTAACTCCCAGAGCTGATATTACTATGGTTGAAAAAAATATTAAAATTCAATCAAATAAATTTATCTTGCAAAAAGGTGTGCCAATGGAAGCAATTGGAAATGTAATTGTCTTTTTAAAACCCGATGGTTCCCAGCGTATTAATGCCCAAAAAGGAGTGATTTCTGCTGATATGGATGATATTGTTTTTTACCAAGTCGCTCCTTCTAAAGTCTCGGATAATTTAACTATTAAAGGCGGAATTTTAAGATTAAAACAAAATAATTCCAAAACAGAAAAAATTGTTTTGTCAAATGGAGCTTGGGTTCAAAATAGTGATTTAACTTGTCAGTCTTCTACCCTTGAGGTTTTTATGGATGGAAATGGCAATGCTCAAACCGCTATTTTTTACGGCTCACCGGTAGTAGTAAATCAAAAAGGTAAAATCTTAAAAGCTTCTAAAGTAATTTATAATATGACTAATGGCTCTGTTAAAGCAGTTGGCGGGGTTAAAATTAATAGTTTTTGATGCACAAATTGGGACTTAATAACTTAATTTACTTTAATAAGATTATTATTTTCAATTCGCTTAATTGACACAGCTTTAAACATATTATTAAACTCAATTTTTACGCCATTAATTTGAATATCTGGATTTTTATCAATTTCCATGCGGGTCGGTATTCCAGTTAAAAACCTATTAATAGTCGAATCATATGACATACCCAGCATACTATTAACAGACATGCAAGCTCCTAAATCGGTAATATAAGCCGTTCCTTTAGGCAATATAGTTGCATCTGCCGTTGGTATATGTGTGTGAGTTCCTACTACAGCCCCTACCCGACCATCTAAATAAGTAGCTAAAGTAATTTTTTCGGCCGTTGCCTCAGCGTGCATATCGACAATAATCAAATTAGCTCCTTGAGCCTTCAATTCCTCAATTGCTTCATCACAAGCTCTAAATGGACAGCTCAAAGATACAATATTCATAAAAACCCGCCCCAAAACATTAATTAAGCCAATTTTTAAGCCTAATTCAGGTCTATTAATTAAATGACATCCTTTTCCAGGAACTCCCTTCGGAAAATTATAAGGCCGGGCAATTTTTGATTGAGCAATGAAATTAAAAACTTCTTTCTTATCCCAAATATGATTTCCACCCGTAACTGCATCAAAGCCAGCATTTATTAACTGTTGATAATGATTTTGTGTTATACCAAAGCCGCCAGCTACATTTTCGATATTTGCAAAGTTTATATCCAGCTTATTAGTCTCCATAAAGTGGATAACCGCTCTGAAAGACTTATCTCCAACAATGTCACCTAAAAACAATAATTCCATAAAAGTAAAAAAGCCTTTCACCTAAATCTAGCTAATTAATTATTAGACTAAAAGAATATGATAAAAGGCTAAATTTGTTATCTTAAATTTAAAAATTATTTACTAAAAGGAAAACCTAAAACTTCTAAAAGAGCTCTTCCTTCTTCATTACTATTACCAGTTGTAACAATAGTAACTTGTAAGCCTTTATTGCTGCTATTCTCTGTTTCTAAGAAGATTCTTTGGTCTTTAATACCAACTGTAAAATTCCCATTTCCGTCAGCTTTAATTTTAAAACCCTGAAAATCCCGAATACGTGGTGAAGCTAAAGAAACTAATTTGTCAAAGAAGGCATACATCCTATCTCTACGCAGAGTTACCATTACTCCATTTGGCATTCCTTCCCGAAGCTTGAAAGTTGCAATAGATTTTTTAGCCTTTTTCATAATTGGTTTTTGTCCAGCAATCAATGAAATATCTTTAAATAATTCGTCTATTAAATTATTAGATTTTGCATCTTCGGAATTTATACCGCGGCTAATTACAATTTTGTCCAAGCGAGGAACTTCAAAGTCATTTTTATATCCAAACTTTTCTTTTAAATCTGGAAGTGCTTTTTCTTTAAACTCTGATTGTTTTCTATTCATTTTTATTCAATTACCTCTCCAGTTTTGACAGCTATTCTTTCAGTTTTACCTTCTTTATTTTTTCTTTTTCTAATTCTAGTTCCAATAAACTTTTCTGGATTTCTAGCATCTTTAACTGCTAAAGCTACTTTCCAAATCCAAATTGGAGCTTCTTTCTTAACAATTTCGCCCTCTTCTTTACCTGGAGATGATTTAATATGCTTTGTAATTATATTAATACCTTCAACTAATATTTTAGCTTCAGACGGTATAACTTTTTGTACCTTACCGACTTTACCTTTATCATCGCCATTTAAAACAATAACGGTATCCCCTAATTTAATATCCCAAGAACGTCTGATATTAGTTCTGCCCTTTAACCAAACTGTATTAGAAACAATACGGTCTTTCTTTTCAACTGGGCGTATTGGGGATTTTGAATAAGTTTTTTTCTTTCTAACTTTATTTGCCATAATATTTAATTTTTATATTACCTCAGGAGCTAAGGATAAAATTTTAGTAAAGCCTACATCTCTCAAGGCTCTATCTACTGGACCAAAAACACGAGTGCCAATTGGTTCTTTTTTGTCATTTATTAAAACAGCGGCATTATCATCAAAACAGGCACAAAAACCATTTTTTCTTCTTTTACGAAATTTGGTACGTACTATTACAGCTTTTACGACGCTACCTTTTTTGACAGACGATTTTGGTTCCGCTGATTTAACTGCTGCTACAATAATATCTCCGACTTGTCCGACCGCATTACCTCTACTACTGCCAACTTTGAGAACTCTGATGCACTCAATTTTTTTAGCACCGCTATTATCAGCTACTTCTAGCCAACTTTCTTGCTGAATCATTAAACCGTAACCTCTACTTTTTTCCTGATAATTCTTTTGAAGCAAAAAGCCTTTCTTTTACTGATTGGACGGCTTTCTTCAATTTCAACTAAATCACCTTCCTGACAAACTTCTTCTTCATCATGAGCCATGAATTTGCGGTGTTTAGTAACAATTTTTTTGTAAGTGCTGTCCTGTACTTGTCTTTCAACTAAAACTGAAATTGTTTTTTGTGATTTATTACTGACAACTATACCAACAAACTTTTTTTTATTTTTGGCTTTTTCTTCCGTTTTTAACGGACTGGTGGGCATCATAGTCTTTTAGTTAATATAAGTTAAATTTAATTGAGAATGGTTTTTATTCTAGCATATTCTAGCTTAAACTTTCGTTTTGAGCCAGCTATTTTTTCAAGCTTTTCTTTGGGTAAAGTATAAAATTGATCTAATTCAGTTTTTAATTCTTGCAGCCTTTTAATTAATTCGGCTCTTGAAAGCTTCCTTAAATCGGCCATTTGAGTCATTGACATTATTTTTTCCTTCTCTTTTTATCTATTCAGATTGTACGATTTTAATGTGAATTGGTAATTTATGTCCGGCAGTGGTTAAAGCCACAATAGCAGCATCAATTGGTACTCCGCTCAATTCAAAAAGCATAGTCCCAGGTTTAACAACGGCCACCCAAAATTCTGGATTACCTTTACCGCCCCCTTGTCTTGTTTCAGCCGCTTTTTTAGTTACTGATTTATCCGGAAAAACACGACACCACATTTTGCCACTTTTTTTCACAAGTTTCGACAAACATTTTCGGGCAGCTTCTATTTGCTGAGCGGTTACCCAACCTGGATCCATGGATTTAATGCCAATATTTCCAAAGTCTAGTTTATTACATCTGGTCGCTTTGCCTTTCATGCGGCCTCTCATTTGCTTTCTGAACTTAGTTCTTTTTGGCATTAACATAATAATTTCTCCTTTTATTTTTTAATTTTTATGTACCAGCTACAGCTGATGAATTATTACTTTGATTTTGGTTTTGATTTGTATAAGCTTGCTTTGGATTATGGCCTTTATTGGTAGTTTTATTCACATTAGGCAATTGCTGATTAACAATTACTTTTACGCCAATAATCCCATAAGTTGTTTCTGCTTCCGCAAATCCATTTTCCACATTAGCCCACCAAGTATGCAAAGGAACTTTTCCTTCTAAATACCATTCAGTTCTGGCAATTTCAGCACCACCTAAACGACCTGAAATAATAACTTTAATACCCAAAACATTAGGGCTAGACATGGCTTTAGTAATTGCTCCTTTAGCCGCTCTACGGAAAACAATACGCCTTTCTAAATCATGTGCGATTTTTTCAGCAATAATTTGTGCGTCAGTGCCACTAGCTTCTGAAATATTAACTTTAATATCTTCACCAGTTAAGGCTGTTAATTGTGTTTTTAACTCTTCAATGCGCTGATTATCTTTACCTAAAATATTAGCGGGTCTAATTGAATGCAAATTAACTTCGACTTTTTTGTCTTTGCGTTTAATCTTAACCTTACTAATACCAGCTTTTTTGCCAAACTTTTTAATAATAGCTTGTCTGATTTGCCAGTCTTTTTTTAAAGTGTCCGGAAATTCATTAAATTCAGAAAACCAGCTTGAGAAATAATCCGCTGCTGGTCTTGCTTCTAAATCTTTTTCTCTTTTAACCCAAACACCTAATCTATTGGCTCTCGCCGGCATTTTATGCCCCATGTTTTACCCCCAGTTCCACAAAAATTTTACTATAACGCTTCCTAATTGGCCGCCCCTTGCCTTTGGGCCCAGCCTTCATTCTTCTTAATTCCATATCTTTTACTGCCCATATTTCACTAATCCACAAATTAGCCAAATCGCTTTCTGGATGAAAAGTAAGTGAATTTGAAGCGGCTGACTTTAACAATTTGGCTAAAGAACGACTGCTTCCATAAGGACAAAACATCAAATATGTCATCGCATCCTTTAAACTTTTTCCTCTTATTTCATTTAAAGGTCTTTGCATCTTTTCAACTGAACCTTTAATCATCACATTTGCATGAGAATGAAGAGTAAATGAAGGTTTATTTTTATTTGCCATAATTATTTGCCTCCCTTGCTAGTAGTGGCTGCTTTATGCCCTCTGAATTTACGAGTTGGTGCAAATTCACCCAATTTATGACCTACCATTGTTTCGGTAATATAAACTGGCACAAATTGCCTGCCATCATGTACTGCCATGTTTAAGCCAATCATCAAAGGCAAAATTACAGATGCCCTTGACCAAGTTTTTATTAATTTTTTATCTTTATTTTCAACCGCTTTTTCAACCTTTTCTAATAAATTAGGGTCTATATAAGGGCCTTTTTTTAATGATCTAGCCATTTTTTATCCTATTTTTTCCGTCTGCTAATTATATGCTTATTACTATTTTTACGCTTTTGTCTGGTTTTTAAGCCATGTTTTTTACCAAAAGCAGTATATGGGCCAGGTGCTCCAACTGGAGAGCGACCTTCTCCTCCACCGTGTTTATGATCAACCGGGTTCATAGAAGCTCCTCTATTATGAGGTTTACGTCCTAACCACCTTGTACGTCCAGCTTTACCGGAACTTTGATTAGCAAATTCTGGATTACTTAATTGACCTAAACTTGCATAGCAACGATCTAAAACCCATCTCATTTCGCCCGAAGGAAGCCTTAAACCAGCTAAACCTTTTTCTTTGGCAATAAGTTGGGCGGATTGACCAGCAGCTCTAACCATTTGCCCGCCTTTACCAGGTGTCATTTCAATATTATGAATGGTAGAACCTAAAGGTATATTAATTAAAGGTAAAGCATTCCCTTCTTTAATTGGAGCTTGTGAGCCACTAACGACAAATCCACCAACTTTAATATTATTGGGAGCCAATATATAACGTTTTTCGCCGTCAAGATAGACTATTAAAGCGATCCAGCAATTACGGTTAGGATCATATTCCAAGGAATCTACCCGTCCGGTAATACCTTGCTTATCACTTCTTAAAAAATCTATTTGGCGATAAACTTTTTTGTGTCCACCACCTCTAAAACGGCTAGTAATGCGGCCTTGATTATTACGGCCAACATGTTTTTTAATAGTTTTTCTTAAAGAGCGAGTTTCACGCTTTTTGTCTTTTAATTTACGAGCAGGTCCTTCTATCTTCAGCTCGACAAAGTCTGGAACTAATTTAGTTCTAACACCAGCAGAAGTAGGTTTATATTGTTTGAGTCCCATTTCTTCAACTTTTTCTAAAAAATAAATGCTTGTTTAATCTAACATAGTTATACAATTAAAGTCAAAATAATGAAATCAATATTATCTTATTGCCCGAAGTGTTCTGCCCCAATTTGCCAAAGGCTTTATACGCTAAATTTAGCTTTAGGTGAGGAAGACAATCACTTATGTATAAATTGTCTGGCTGCATTATACAATAAAGATAAAAATGATTTTTTTGAAGAAACTTTTCATTATATTGCCAGCCGAGAATGTTTTTTGAAAGCTTGGCATAAATTACACTTAAAAGAAGAATGCCCGAATTCAAGCAATTGTATTTTCGAGAAATGCTTTTAAATTACCCAAAATAAGTTTAAGAGCTGGGTCAATTCAACAAGAAGTTTATTGTATAAATTTACTTTAACCTTCTTGTTTATGACCTCGGTGTTGACGGCAATATTCATATAAAGTAATGCTAGTGGCAGTAGCAACATTTAGGCTTTCGACTAAACCAAATTGCGGAATTTCCACGACATAATCACACAAATCTACCAGCTCATCGCTCATACCCAATACTTCATGGCCTGGTATAATGGCACTTTTAAGCGGAAATTTAAAATCCCAAAGCGGTACACTTCTGGCATGTTGTTCTAAAGCAATAATTGCATAATTGTTTTTTTTTAAATACTCAAATATATTTGATTCAACTTTAATATTTTCCCAATTCGCAGTCCCAGCTGTCGCAGACTTATTATAAACTTTTGTGTCCAAAATAATTTCTTCAATTAAAAAAGCATTAGCTGTCCTAATAATTCCACCGACATTTTCGGCAAATTTAGATTCAACAATTCCAACCGCACAAGGCAAACGTTTAGAATCGAGGTCATCTTTTAATTTTCTTCTTCTTTCATTCCAAAACTTAATATTTGATTTGTCCATTTGGCTTATAAATTGATAAAAATAATGTTTGTAAATTTTAGCTTATTTTAACTAATCTCAAACACACACCTGATTTAAGCTCGCCTAGGGATGATTTTGCATAAATTTGTATTTCAGGGTATATTTAAGTTAATTAAAAAAAATTTTTATAACTATAAATGAATAGTCAACTTATTATCACGGTTTTATCAATTGTTATTTCGACGGTGGCAACCAGCTTTGTGGTTATTAATTTCCTGTTGGCCAGAATTGATAAACTCGACGATAAATTATCTAAGCGCATTGATCAAGTTGATGATAAATTATCTAAGCGAGTTGACCAAGTTGAACAGAAGTTAGAAGCCAAAATCGACCAAGTTGAACAGAAATTAGAAGCAAAAATCAGCCAAGTTGAGCAAAAATTAGAAGCAAAAATTGATAATCTTCAGGAATCATTTGCAAATGTCAGAATAGAAATTGCTAAATTAGAAGTTTATATATTTGGAGGTGCAAAATCTTTTAAGCCTTCCGCTAATCAAATATCCGAGCTAGAATCCTAAAACTCTACAATCTCAAATCTTTTTTATTAACTAATCTCAAAAACCGAGCCAAAAAGTGTTAGGCCAGGGCCAAAAGCATAACTAATTATTTTAGTACCAATTGGATAATTTCTATGCAATATTTCCTCCCAAACATGTGGCAAAGTAGCTGAAGACATATTTCCTCTTTCAAATAAAACTTTTTGTGTCTCACTAATTTGGCTGTCGGTTAGTTCCAAAACTTCTTTAACAGAATCAATAATTTTAGTGCCACCCGGATGAATAGCAAAAATAGCTTTTTTAACTTCATTTTCGGAAAGATTAGCTTTATAAAATAATTCACTCGAAAATTCTTTTAGCTCAAGCTTTATTTTTGCTGGTACTTCACGGGATAAATTCATTTGCATTCCCCAAGGAGCTGAAATCCAACTCATATCCATTTGTGAATTTGAAATAATTTTTTCGTGCAAAGTAATGATTTGTAAGTTAAAGCCTTTTTTTTGTGCCTGTGCTGAAGCAGTGTATTTAATATGTCCATCGGCGAATAAAGTTTGCACAATCATCTGCTCAGGAGTATGAGCCAGGGAATTCATATGCAAACCACACATTTCATTATGAACAATATCAACCCGAAATTGATTATTAGTGGTGGAATTTTCAGACACGACTAAGCTTTTCGCTAATCTGGTAGCCGGTAAAGATGCATAACAACCCATATGATAAGCATGAGTTATATCGGTTTGTTGTTGCCAATTTGGTCGTGAAACTATTTGCTGAGCAACACTCGGAGAAACATACCCGGTGCAAGTTACATGAATTAAATGATTAGGTTTGGACAGTAAAGGTAAATCAATACTATAAAATTGTTCGAGAACTTGATAAGCTCGTTCAGCAAAAAAAATAGCTTTCTCGGTAATATTTTTGCCGTTAGGTGTCAGCTCATCAATTGAGTAAATTGTATTATTATCAAACGTTTCGGCACAAATATCATTACATTCAAAATATCTCTGAGAAATTTGTGATGGTTTAACTCCGTATCTTTCAAAAAGTTTTTTTATTAATTCTTGGTCAATTTTTTCTTTTTGATTATTATTAAGCTTTTGTTTTTCGGCTAATTGATGACATTTAATAATCCAGTTTAATAATTTGTCTTGGGAAAGGCAGTTTTGGGGCTTGATAACCTGAAATTGATTTAAAAACACAGCTAACATTTAAGAACTTTTGCCCTCCTGGTTTTTACTTCCCTAATAAATCAGTGTAACCATAAACAAACTTTTAGACAGTTTTTCTTTTTTTGATGAGCTTGAAAAACACATAAATTATTATTAGAAGTAAAACAAAAGCCACAATATAATCGAGGAAATGCGTGGACTCATCCACTAAATGCCATTTTTCTTTTAGTTTAAAACCTAGCCAGGCCAAAAACATATTCCAGGCAGTAGCACCCAAAGCTGTATAAATACCAAAAGTGAGCCAAGGCATTCTGGCCATACCAGCTGGAATTGAAATCAAATGCCGTACAATAGGTATAAAACGGCTGATTAAAACTGCTTTATTGCCATGTTTTTGAAAGAATTTTTCTGTCCAGTCTAAATGGCTTTCGTCTAATAAAAAGAATTTACCAAATTTTTGCAAAAAAGGTTTTCCTCCATAAAAACCAATTGCATAAGATAAGTAAGACCCAATTAAGCTCCCAATTGTACTGGCAACCGCTACACCTAACATACTAAATTTACCTTGAGCGGCTAAAAAACCGGCAAATGGCATAATTGCTTCGCTGGGAATCGGAAAAATCATACTTTCGAGAGCCATAAAAAAAGAAATGCCCAAATAACCAGTCTGAGAGATGATTTTAGTAATCGTGGTAAATAATTGTGCAAACATAAATTTCGTCAAAAAATTGAAAAGTATAATTATTAGAGTTTACCTCAAAATTTCTTGATTAAGCACTGCATATTAATAAGCCTTCACTTCGCCTTTTTCAATAGCTAAATTGTCTCCTGATTGACTAAGTATAAAAAAACCTTCCTGCTTCGCAAAATCAATGGCTTCGTCTGTCATGTTCCAGCCAGCAATGGCTCCGTAAATTTTTTGATTTGCTTTTTCTCTAAAAAGTTGCCTGAAATTCGGTATTTTTCGGTCTTTTAAAGTTTCAATATCTTGCAAACGTACTTTGTATTTGGTTTCAATAATTATTACTGAGTTGCCATTGTAAAGAATAATATCAAATTCATCTTCAATCTTTCCTAGCTTCCGATGAGTATTTCTTTCTGAATAATCAATTGTAATTCCTTCAAATTCTTTTCTGTTTTTCAGTCCATTCCAAAAGAAATCTTCAGCGACGGCTCCATTATTATTACTAATATTTCCTAGCTCTTTAAAAACTTTTTCAATTTGCTTATCAGTCTTTTTCATCTGCTCATCTGTGCAAGCCTGAGAATCCGTAAGTTTTGCTTGCTGCTCTCTTAATTCAGCAAAGCTACGAAATAAATTCTCAAATTCTTTTTTAAAAGCCATTTTATTTAATCCTAAAATTCAAGTACTTTTATTATACACAAATTCTCTCAATCAGCCTTTTCAGGATTGTTTTTAACTGTCTGAATTAGGATTCTCAAGATTAAACGAATTTTTTGATTTTCTCTTTTTGTTCTGAACCGGGATTAAATGATTTAAGGATTACCATGATTAAGCACTTTAGAGTAGAACCATAAAAGTAAAAATGATAGTTCCTCATTTAATCAGCGTAATCCCAGTTCAATACAATCTGCGTCCATCTGTGATTCAGACAGAAGCTTATTTATTAGAAACTTGGACAGCAATCCAATCGTATTCCATAACCGTCGAGCCATTAGAGCTTTTCTTCATTTGATTTGATTTTAACCCCATTGCATCTACGTCTTGAGCTTTAGCTTCTTGATAACTTTTTCCTTGCATTTTACCTAAACCAGTTAAATTAGCTTCGTTTTTAGTTATTAATCCACTTGCATCTTTTACTTCAAATTTTATAGTATCTCCATCACGCTTACCTTTTAAAGGCATAACTATAATTGCAGCTGCGGCACTTTCCTTCCCAAGCCTTCCTTTTATAGGTTCTAGAGATGGTATCAAAGCTTTAGTAACTCCTGTTAAATCACCATTATTTTCCTTTAGGTCAAATTCTCCCATTCCAAGAACCTTTCCATCTTTTTTTGCTTGCCATATCCAACGGCCATTTAGGCTTTTTTGTGCTTGGCCTTTCAGATTGGTACCTGAATTTGGAGAAGATGTATTTGTGTTTTCATTTTGCTTATTGCATCCTACCAAAGACATTGAACTAAAAGCTATTAAAGCCAAAGCTAATTTATTTATTTTCATTTTTAATTCCTTCCTAAATAATTTTTATAAGTTTCCACAAACCCAGAGCCTAAAATGTATTGTTTGCCTAATAAAGCTTCCTCTTCAGTTTCAAATGGGCCTTCTCCAAACCAGTCAACTGATTTACCAATAACCCTATTACCATCCACCATCTTCTCATAACCAAGGTTTGCATGTATATCACCGCTTTCTAGGTCAGTATAGCTTGGCTGGAAGAAAAGAGCTGTGATTTTTGATTGATTTAAAGATTGAACTTCTCCTTTTTCTGAAATACCGTTTCTATTCTTGTCGAACCATAATTTCAAGTCATTTAGCTCATTACCAGAAATTTTATTATCATGATTTTTATCTAGGGTAGCCAAAGCATCATAACCATTTTGCCATTTTCTACCAAAAGTATAATTACCAAATAGTTGTTTAGCAGAAGATACTTTATTAGTATGCTTTGGATCATAAACTAATAAAGGTCTTTGTTCAGAAGCTTTCCACTTGAACCATTTATTTATTGAGCTATTATCTATCGCAAATTGGCTAGCAGAATAATCATTTTTCACTTCTTCTGACAAAATTAATGATATTGGACTAGGTGTACTTACAGAGCCACAAATCCTATTAGAATTACTTCCATCTACCACTGTGCTAACCATTTTGCCTGTAGAGTCGAATAAGAAAGTGCTTGCTGCATTAGCATCCCCACTAGTATTACTAGTAAGACGATTACTGTCTCCTATTAACAAGCAATTCCAAGCTTGATATTTTTCTTTAGTATTAATACCAAAGTCTACTAAACTCTTTATGCTTGAAGAATGTGATGCATCAGTTTCGCTTGTGTACTTTTTGTTAGGATCAAAAACCGTAGCACTATCATTTAGTTTGTCAGAACATCCACTAACACCAAGTGCAACCCTATTATTTATTAATTTAAGAAAATCCCCACTAAATTTAGCTGCATCATCTTGGGAATAAGTTTTTCTTTCAACCAAATACAAACAGCCATCATTACTAGCAGTTGGAGGAGTACCAGCAGCAGGAGGAGTGCAAGTTTTAGTTTGCGGATTATAATTAGGCATTCCTGGTCCACAGCAAGTTTTAGTTTGTGGATCGTAACCCGGCATTCCTGGTCCACAAGTTGTTGCTGGCTCACACTTACCATTGGTTGGATTAGGCATCATTCCATTTGGGCAAGG
>JAAFJH010000145.1 GCA_013298875.1 Synechococcales cyanobacterium bin2.concoct.b11b12b14.033 | reverse complement strand
ACCGGTAGACATCAAGACTGGTACCCATACTCTTTCATGAGTGAATTTCTCCAAATAATAGACTACTTCAGCGGTGGCTGTTTTTTTAGACCCTACTTGACGGATACTTATCACGATACCTTTTGAAAATTTGTAATGTGAATCATTAGGATCTACATGAATTGTTACAAAATTTGATCTGCTCATTTATGTTTTTTTTAAGAATTAGATTAATTTTGACATACTCCCTGCCCTAAAAGGACAAAGATTTTTAACGCTTCAACGAAACATGCTATTGATAGTTATGCTATCCTTAGTCTGACTATTTCTCTACGTTCATTTATAGTCTCCTGATGCCCCATGGTGACTTCCTTTATTGAATTTACTTGGTTATCGCAAACTCTCCTTAGTTGTTTAATCTTAATCTAACATATTACAATTTGTCAATTAATAAATATAGGACTTTAGAACTTATTTTTTAACGTAATTATAATATACGCAATGAAAATAATACAAATAAAACTTGAAAATTCTTTAGAGACCTCAATAACTCCCTATGCAAAACAATTTAGCCCCATACCAGATTGTAACTAATTCCAAGCAACGTAATAAACTTGGCGACCGTGATCATTATTACAATCATATTATTGATAAATGCCTAGAAGAATTTAAATCAAAAAACTTAGTTACTAGAAAGAATTGGGTAAAAGAAGATTTTGACTACTATATAAGAATGTATGTTGGCAAAAAATTAGTAGAAAATGAATTTCATACCGGAATTGAATATGATTCAAAAAACTCTAAACATATCTTGAAACGGAAAATAACAAAAAAAGCACTAGTTTCTAGTATCGCTAAAGAACTTGAACTTCCAGAAATTGCTATTAACTTTGTGTATGATGATATATCGGATTCTGATTGCTTCCGTACCCGCAAGGAAGATGCGAAACATTATGTTAATACTAGTATTGAAAATAGTCTGAATGAATTAGAACTTGCTGTTATGGATTCCCCCGTTACATCAAAGGCAGCTTTAATAAAGGCTAAAACAGAATTATTAAAACTTTATCTTGAATCTAATCAAGTGGTGGTTAAAGGACAAGGGATGACTATAAACAATGTTCAGAGCTCTCAATCAACCGATAATTCGGTTAATCAGATAAATAAAATAGAATCCTCTCAAGCTTTACAGGAACTTGTATCGAAAGCACTTCAACTAAAAAACCAAACACAACCAGCTCTAAATAGTAGTAAAGACATATATATGGATGAAGCATGAATCTAGATAGTATTACGGATATATTGCAAGAAATTGAGAGTAATTCTCAAAAAGAACTTATAGAGGAAGAATTATTCTCGCTATATAGAAAACAAAGTCCTTTAGCTGCTTACGATAAGATACCTTTTAAATTTGATGATGGGGGTAATCTAATTAATAGAAATGCGGCCACTGAAGCTACGAAGTTTGGGAAAGAGTTATTGAATATACGACCCGATTTGGGGGAGCATTTAATAATAGCAAACTTACCAAATGGTGTTTCTAAATCTTACAGTATGGCCTACACGTTAGCTTTATTACTTACCGATTCACATCCTACTATCGATCTAAATGGGATTTCAGGCGATATATGGTTACTCACTAACTCTAATTTATTAAAAACCGAATATCCTAAAATATTTTTTGATGAACCCGCTATATTGGGAAGTCGTGAAGATACCAAAAAACTCGAAGGAAGTACTATACTGTTACCTAACGGAACTTCTTGTAATATCCGAGCAAGCTACACGAATGACGGGATATTAGAAACAATAGAAAATAAAACAAATGGTAAAAAGATAAGATGTTTTAGTTATCAACAAAACGAACAGATATTTGCAGGACAAAGTCCAATTGCTTGTTTTATTGATGAATCGGGAGAAAAGACCAAGAAAAGAAATGCATCCAATACCTTAACGTTGCATAAGATGAATGAAATCATCTCTCGGATTGGTCGGAATGGAGCTTGTAAAGGGAAGTTTGTGATCGTGATGGCTTTTACTTTTATTTTTGAGGA
>JAAFJH010000144.1 GCA_013298875.1 Synechococcales cyanobacterium bin2.concoct.b11b12b14.033 | reverse complement strand
ACCTTAATGAAATCTAATATTCTCATCCATCAGGCTTTGTCTAATTTCAAATCAAATTTACAGGGTAAAGCTGGCAAAGATAGGGTATTTAGCCGAAAAGATTAACATAATAAAAGCATAAATAGGAAAAACCCAGTTTAAAGAAATAAAGAATGAGGAAATAATAAGGATTGGGGCAATTCAGTAGTCAATCATGAGTAGCGGAAAGCGGAAAAAGAAAATTAATTTTAGTGTTCGGGAAAGGATTGTGCCTGGTTCAGTCATGGGAATAATTCCGTTTATATCCGATGCAGTTGCCCACCTAGTAGCTTTGCATGATACCCAGGAAGTAGCGTTTTTTAATGTTGAGCCTTTCAAGCTAGATGAGGTTTTCACTAAATATAAACCTGAAGACTTGTTGGAAGAAGTTTATACGGTTGATTTGAGCTTTGCTACTTTGCCCCAGTATATAGATAGTTATGCCACAAATAATGATTTGGTAGATACAATGTCCCGATTGGGAGGGTTAAGAGATTTAGATATTCCTCAAGCAAATGCTGTGTCAATTAATCGTGAAGTTGGTAATACTCCGACAGAAAGTATTGAAAGTATTTTACAACAAGAAGCTTACCAAAATAATAATAATTCCTCAATTGAAAAGGGAATTGAAGAAGCTAATCAAAAGGAAATGATATCTAAAAGCGAAGATGATGGTAGTAATAGTACTAGTCAAAAAGCTCAGGAATTTAATAGTATGCCGGGTGATATGACTCCAATGATTAGTTTAAATGCTCCATTAAATACGAGTGTTGGAGAAAGAGTATTATTTGATGCTAGTGGTTCATTTGATACTGATGGTAGTATTGTTATGTATAAATTTGACTTTGGGAATGGTAGTGTTTATCAAGAAAGTATGTCTTCTGCTGGGGATGGTGCTTTTGACGGAATACATGCTTATCAGTTTGAGCAGCCTGGTAATTATAATGTATCCGTGACAGTAGTAGATAGTAGTGGTAATAATAATACTATTACTAGAAATATAAATATTGAAAATCATGCACCAAGTGATTTGACGGGTATAAAATATGTTAACGGTACTCCTCAAATAGTAGAAAGCTTTAATATAAATGAAAATCCTAGCGGTAAAATACAATTTGGCCAAGTAATTGGAAGTGATATGGATAATGGAAGTAAATTAACTTATAGTCTTTCAGAAGAATCTACTAAGCGAGGTTTTTCTATTGATAGTAAAAATGGAGCATTGAGTTTTCAGGGAAATTTAGATTACGAAACAATAGTAGATCATAAGCTGGGAATAGAAATACAAGTGAAAGATCAATTTGGTGGTAGTTATAAAGAAACATTCAATGTAAATATTAATGATGTAAATGAAGCCCCACGTAGCCTAGCATTGTCAAATTATTTTGTGAATGAAAATGTTAATGCTGGTACTATAATTGGTACTTTAAGTGGTGCTGATCCAGATGCTGGAAATACTTTAAGTTATTCAATTGCTAATAATTCCAATTTTGAAATACTTAATGGAAATCAACTTGCAGTCAAATCAGGAGCGGTACTTGATTATGAAACAAGTCGTTTGCATAATATAAATATAACGGTTAGTGATCAATTTGGATTAAGCAAAACTCAAGCATTTACTATTAATTTAAATGATATAAATGAAATTCCTTTAAATACAGCCCCCGTGATAGGAGGAGATAAAACAGCGAATGTAAATGAAGGTAGTGAATATATATTTAGTAGTAATGACTTAAAAGCTGCTGATGCAGAAAATAATAGTAATGAATTGATTTATACAGCTAGTGGTTTGAATAGTGGCAGGTTGGAGGAATTTAATGGGAGTAGTTGGATAGTATCCGATAATAGTTTTAGCCAGTCTCAGATTGACTTAGGGGAAATTAAATATATTCATAATGGTAGTGAAGCAAGTTCTGAGCAGATAGTTTTATCAATTAATGATAGTAATGGAGGCTTTAATTCAGGTTTGTTTAATTTTAGTATTACTCCCATAAACGATACTGCCCCGAATGACATAACTAGTACTCTAAATAATATAAATGAAAATGCAGCGAATGGAAC
>JAAFJH010000143.1 GCA_013298875.1 Synechococcales cyanobacterium bin2.concoct.b11b12b14.033 | reverse complement strand
GTTGGGTTTCTTTCCATAATATGAGGGAGGATATTAAAAGGAAACTTTAATGTTAGAAATTTATATTAAAAGGGAAGAATTTGAAAATAAGCTAAAATATAATTAAAACTATGAACAAAAAAGATGAAATAAACTTATTGATTGAAACCTTAGAATCAAAACTCAATAGTATTTATGAGAAATTTTCCGATCATGAAGATATTTTGAGTTTTAATGATTTTTATGTTGAGGATAAATTTTTAGAAGTTGAGAATTTACTTGAAAAATTAAAAACCCAATTAGGACTTGAAGGTACGTATTGGTATGAAAGTAGCAACCCTAGAGAGGTAATTGAATGACTAACGATAATCCAGATCTGAAAATTAATAACTTTGATCTACTAGGTATTTACTTAAAGGATTGTGGGAAATTAACCGAAACTTTATTAGCCAAAGCTCTCAAGAATAAATTAACATCTCAAGATGGCTATATAGCTAAAGAAGTTAGTCAAGTTGCTAATATTATGTGTGCTATTTACTTTTTCCGAGAAGATAAAGATTTCAATTCAGTATTACGTAAAATGCCTCCCTCTAGCTGTAAGGTAATGACGGATTCAATATTTGCTATTTGGGGGCATTTAGTTAGATTAGATGAATACGAGTTAGCTCAATTAGCGATAGAAACAATTCAAAAGAGTTCTTATTTAGCTGATCAACTGAATGTATATTGAAACATTTAATTAAAATGACCTAGTTTTGTTACAGAAAAGAAAAAAGAGGAAAGAGTAATATAAGAACTTAAACTTAATTACCATGAACAAGTATGTATCGTATATACGGGTATCAACCACAAAACAAGGGGATTCAGGATTAGGGATTGAAGCCCAAAGATCAATCAATAACCGATATATAGTATCTCAATCAGGAACTTGCTTAAAAGAAGCAATTGAAGTAGAGACCGGTACAAATAAAAAGAGATATAATACAAAAGAAAAATTAGATATTGATGTACTATTGAAAGATAGACCTACTTTACGGGAATGTATCGCTTATTGTCAGAGAGAAAAAGCCGCTCTTGTGGTTAAGGATTTATCTCGACTAGGAAGAAACCAATTACTAATTAGTTATTTGATTCAAGTTGGGATTAACTTTATTTGTGCTGATTCCCCTTCCGATAACCCTATGATTTTACAGATTAAAACCGCAGTAGCGGAAGAAGAAGCAAGACAAATTTCGACCAGAACAAAACAAGCTCTTCAAGCCAAGAAAGAAAGAGGGGAAAAATTAGGTAGCGATACTATAAGGGAAGTAGGTAAACTAGGTGCTTTAGCTAATAAACTAAAATCTCTAGAATCCTATAAACATTTAATCCCTACCTTGAAAGAACTTAAAGGACAATTTAAAACCCCTACCAATATAGCTAGAGAATTAAATAAATTAGGACTCCGTACCGTAAATAATAAAATGTTCGCCCCCTCTACAGTATATTATTTAATAAACAGAATAGAGTCTACTCAAGAAATTGCCGCCTAGATCAATATGAAAGGTTTAATTAAATGAAAAGGATTAGCAGGAACATATCCACCCGTATACCCCAATCCTATAAAACCATTATCTTTTGCTTTTTGAAAATTATAGTCTTCAAGTAAATATTCAAATCTATCCTCATAAAGCTTGCCTATTCGATACCTATTTCGAGCTTCAGTATTGTCTTCCCAATCAAATACAAAACTTTAAGCTTAACTATATTAATAATAAATTTTTGATTTTTCATACAATTAAAATACTTGACAATCCCACGCCTTTAGGCAAGGGATTCTTGTATCATAGAAGCACCTTTTTCTGACACCAAAGCACATAAATCTGTCTCATTCGGCTTAGACTCTTTATTGTCTAACCAATACCTTAAAGCTTTATTTCTAATAAATTGACAAGTCCTGATCGCCTCATCAATTAATGAAAATTGAGCTTCTTTTCCTTTTAATTTGAATTCATAAACTAGCATTCCATCAATAAGTATATTATAATTTTGTTTATGAGTCAATCTAATTTAACAAAAGACACGATATTTAATCTACTCTTTTGTTAAGCTTATATCCTCACCCCTAAAGGAGTGGGCTTTACGCTTCTTACTGTAA
>JAAFJH010000142.1 GCA_013298875.1 Synechococcales cyanobacterium bin2.concoct.b11b12b14.033 | reverse complement strand
CTTATTGGAAGGGATTCTTTTATTATGACAAACTTTAAGAGAAGTTGAATCAATAAATGAAATACCCGTGCATTCGCCTTTACAATGACGGTTAAGAAAACAAATCAGATAAATTAAACTATTAGGATTAATTCCACAAATCTATTATAGCTGACTAGACAAGGGGAAGTCATTGATAAGATATTTAGAAATATGCTCAAGATAAAAGTGTTTAAAGTGGCGATAATCAGAAAGATGAAAAGCAATTAAAATTGTACCTATTTCGCTTACTGAAAGAGCCGACTCACTTCTATATCCTTAGCTAGGGGCTTCAAATTATAGTTTAGGAGATATTTTTATCTACTCGTCGAACTCACGTTATTTAGAAGACATCGCCTTTCTGAGAAAAGTTATTATGCAATTGCCGACTATTTAAATGAAAATAATATTCCTCCTAAGCATGGTATCAAGTGGTATCACCGAAGCGTTAAATTGGATAATTTGAATGACCAATTGTGAATAACATTTTGCAAAGGCTCTTTAAGGCAATTCATCTACTCTTTTGAATCTTACTCTCAAAATTTGGTTTGGAACTTCTTGGAGAGGATAATCCTAAAGGAGAAGTTAAACTTAACATGCGGCCTTGAAGAATCATTTCGTTATCCTCAGTCTTTCCAGAAAGTTCAACAGTATGTTTTATAGAAGGACCAAAAACAGACATTGGTTCTCCATCAAAATGAATAACATAAACTTTTAGGTGAATATTTCCGTTTTGAGTTTGATAGCTGCCTTTGTAATAATAATGTCCATCTCCTTAAATCAAGATTACTTACAAAATTTCACAGAAAAGCATTAAAGAAATTTTCAGATAACTGTATCCCAAATGTGGTACATTGAATTTAGGGGAATAAAAATTATGAATAAATCAGCCATGATAAGAGCGAGAGTAAGCCCAGAGCTAAAAGAAGAAGTCGAATATATTTTTAATGAATTAGGTTTAAATGCAACCGAAGCAATAACACTTTTTTACAAACAAGTTCAACTCAATCATGGAATTCCTTTTGACTTGAAAATACCTAATAAAACTACTCTTCGTACTATGCAAAAAACAGACAAGAAAAAAGAATTACACAAGTACAATTCAGTGGAAGAAATGTTTGATGCTTGGGATAAATTATGAATGAAGGATTTGCATTAGAAGTATATGAAACCTTTCAATTTAGGAAGGATTTAAAGAAAATAAAAAAGCAAAATAAAGATTTAAATAAACTGAAAAATATTATCTATCAGCTTGTACATAAAAATACATTAAAGCCTAAATTTAAAGATCATTTATTAAAAAACAATTACAAAGACCGTAGAGAATGCCATATAGAGCCAGATTGGTTATTAATTTACAAAATCACTCAAACACAATTAATATTAGAAAGAAGTGGCTCTCACTCTGAATTATTTGAATAATTTAAGCTAAAATCAAAAATACTATATTGCAAAATACCCGCCCGCAAGCCTTCAGAATATGCCCGAGAAAAGTATTAAAGAAATTTCAAAGTACTCATACAAATGTTTTGGTTCAACTACCTCCAGCCAAAATTAATCCGTGCTAAGAAAAAAGCAAATCCATCTCTGAATCTTGAATCTCAAAAACTACATTTACAAGCAAATACTATTAAAGGTGAACTTAGTATTTTAAAAGCTGAATTAGAAGCCTTGCCTTTTGTACTACCTTTTAATTCATGATCTTTATATTTTTCTGATAATATTTCACCATCCAAAAGCTTACTAACTATATCTTTCAAGAGGTCTAAATTCTTACCCTGCCCTGTTTCTTAATTTTTTTAATATCACTTTTATACTGGCTTGCTTGATGAGGTGTATACATTGAAAGCTTAATCCTAAGAAGCAAATAGTTCTTCTTTTGAGTTGAATTTTATTAAATTTTTACCTTTAATAGAATCCTCAATCGCTTGTTTAGTCTTGGTATTTGGAGCTTTTACCTTAAATGGTAGTTTTTTTTCTGTTCTCAATTGTTTTGCTAACATTGTAATAACCTGAGTCCAGTTTACACCCATTGAATCAAGAATTAAATCAACTTCTTCTTTCAAATCTGGCTCTATTCTTGCTCTTACGGTTGCTGGTTTTGCCATTATTTTATTAAATTTGGTAAACTTATTTATTAATGTACCACAAACGGGCTACAAAACACCATTAAAATTAACAGCGCATTGCCTTAAGACAGGGAAGGCCTTATTGTTGAAATTATAGTTCCGCGGAAGGGTGCAAATATTTTAGTGCCTGTTTCAACAGCAATGTCAATGCTTGAGTGGTTAAGTCTTGCCTCTATTCACGCCGAAGTCAGAA
>JAAFJH010000141.1 GCA_013298875.1 Synechococcales cyanobacterium bin2.concoct.b11b12b14.033 | reverse complement strand
TTATCCAGCTTATTACTGTTGCTACTCCTATTTTAAATATCCTGCTTAAGGCTCTAATTCCTATTCCTTCCAAATATGCTTGAATGACTTTCACCTTGAATTTCTCTGGGTAACCAACATATTCAACTGATTGATTATATCCACAGTTTTTACATTTATATCTTTGTCTTCCCTTTAGAAGACCATTTTTTACAAGCTTTTCTGACTTGCATTTCCTACAATTTTTCATTCTTTTATTATATCTTTTTCTTGTCTATTTTTCTAGATCACTGCCGTTATTTTATCGTTTAATAGCCTCTATTTCCGAAGCTGAGCAAATAGAAAATTTTACAGGATTTGGACTATATGACAAAAAATTTATAGACGTAATTAGAAATTTCGATGATCCGTATCCATACTTTAGAGGACAAGTTTCTGAGTTTGGGTTTTCTAGAATAGAAGTTCCTTTTACTCAACCTAGACGGGAAAAGGGCGAAACGAAAAACAATTTTTATACGCTTTATGATATTGCTATGCTAGGTTTCATTAATCATTCTAAGCTTCCATTAAGACTTTCAAGCTTCATTGGGTTTGGTGTTTCTCTGGTAAGCATTCTTATCGCTTTTGGATATTTAGCTTATAAATTATTGTTTTGGAATAACTTTCAAATTGGAATAGCACCCTTAATTATAGGAATCTTTTTCTTTAGTGGTATTCAATTATTTTTTCTAGGAATTATTGGAGAATATATTGGAGCTATATTTACCCAGGTCAAAAAACGTCCATTAGTCATTGAGTCTGAACGTATAAACTTTGACAATTAATTAAAAAGTTATAAATTTTCCGAAATTTGTTTCAAAGTAAAATCTTTAATTGCTGTTAAATTTCCTGAATAAAAGAACTTATACCAATCGGCGGTGATTTTTAAAGTTTCGGAAAAATTTAGCTGTGGCTTCCAACCAAGGTGTTTCTGAACTTTGCTAATATCTAATTTTAGTAGACCAGCTTCATAAAGAGAGTTCTCAGAATCACTGATTTTAAAAGCTGCATCCTCTCCCCATAGACGTACGAACTCATCAATAGCTTCTTTTACTGTACAAACATTATTTTCAGATGGTCCAAAATTGAAGGCACCACTATAATTTCCACCTTCTTTATACATTTTTTCGCAAAGCATTAAATAACCACGTAAAGGTTCTAAAACATGTTGCCAAGGCCTGGTTGATGCTGGACAACGGATTACTAATTCCTTGCCCTCCGAAAACGATTTAGCCGCATCAGGAATTAATCGATTATTTGCCCAGTCTCCTCCGCCAATCACATTACCAGCTCTGGCTGAAGCTAAGCAAATACCATGTTGTTCGTATTTTTCTGGATTAAAGAAAGATTGGGTAAAGGCTTTAGTAATAAGCTCTGCACAAGCCTTACTAGAACTATATGGATCATAACCTCCTAATTCATCATTTTCACGATAACCCCAACTCCATTCTTTATTTTCATAACATTTATCAGTGGTAATATTTAGAATTGCCTTTACTGAAGACACAGAACGACAGCTTTCAAGCAAATTTGCTGTTCCCATAACATTAGTTTCATATGTTTCAATTGGATTTTCATAAGACCTTAGTACAAGAGCTTGGGCAGCCATATGAATTATTATTTCGGGCTGAAAATCTACAAGTTGTTTTTCTAAAGCTTGTTTATCTCTTATATCACCGATTGTCCAAAAACTATGTTTATTTAATTCACAAATATCAAAAAGGCTTGGTTGGGTTTCAGGCTCTAAAGAGTAACCTTTGAGATTAGCTCCTAAATTTAAAAGAATAAGAGAAAGCCAACTTCCTTTAAACCCAGTGCAACCAGTTAAAAATACCTTTTTGTTTTGCCAAAAGCCCGAATCAATTTTATTCAATAAACTATTATTCATTTCAATCATTCCATACCTTCCAAGGGGCTTGTCTAGGATGCCAAAAGCCTTCATGTTTATAAGCGATGATTTCATTTTTTCTAGCTAAATTTTCCATTGAATCACGCTCCCAAATAGATTCGTCTCCTGCAATTTCATCGAAAATAGGTTAATCACAAACAAAAAATCCCCCATTGCACCAGTTTCCATCGCCTTTTGGTTTTTCCTGAAAAGTATTGACCTCCGAATTTGCTGATATATTCATAGTTCCAAATCTACCTGGCGGTTGAACAGCTGTAATTGTTAAAGCAGCTTTGTGAGACTTGTGAAAAGACAAGAGATTATTTATATTAACATTGCAAAGACCATCGCCATAAGTTAAAAAGAATGTTTCATTCTCCACATACTTTTGAATTTGCTTTATTCTCCCTCCAGTCATAGTATTGAGTCCGGTAT
>JAAFJH010000140.1 GCA_013298875.1 Synechococcales cyanobacterium bin2.concoct.b11b12b14.033 | reverse complement strand
ATGAAGAAGCAATAAAAGATTTAAAAAAAGCTATAGAACTTAATGGAAATAATACCGATAGTTTTGATTATTATAATCTTGGCTTTTACCAAACAAGACTTAATCAATATACGGAAGCACTTGAAAGCTTCGATAAATCAATTGAATTATTAATAGCAAGAGTAGATCAAAACGATAAATTAAAAGAAACCCTTTCTAATTCGTACTATGAAAAAGCTTCTATTCTAGAAGAGTTAAATGAATACGAAAGGTCTAATGAAATTTTAGATAAATGTATCGAATTAAGTCCAAACGATCCTAATGCTAATCATTTAAAAGCTTGCAATATACTTAATTCTGCCAATAACTCAACCGAAAAGTTAAATGAAGCTATATATTATTTTACAAAAGCCTTGGAATTTTTTCCAGAACCACAGCCAGAAAGTTTTTATGGTTTAGGTTCAGTATATTTTAATTTGAAAAAATATGAAAAAGCTATAAATTATCTTGACTTAGCACTTGAATTAAAGCAGCCAGCTAAATATTATAAAAAGAAAGGAGACTGTAGAGCTAGCTTGGAGCAGTACAAAGAAGCTTTAAAAGATTATGAAAAAGCTATTGAATTAGATGAAAATTACTTAGGTGCTTACAATAATAGAGGTTCTTGCAAGTCAAAACTTATGCTTTATTCTACGGCGATTGAAGATTATAAAAAAGCTAGTGAATTAGCTGAAAATCCCCAAGATAAAATACACGCTCTCTTAAATATTCAGTGCTGCTTAGAAGAAACTAATTTAGTAGAAACTGAAGAGATTTTAAACTTATTTAATGAAGTTCTGGAGAAAGAAGAGAGTACTCCAGTTTTAATTTATAAAGCTCATTGTTTATTATTACTAAAAAAAGATTATGAATTAATAATAGAAATAATTTTAAAAGTACTTGAAAAAGATCAAAAAATTGCTAATGATTATAATGTTTATGAATTAATTGCCACAGCTTATTTACACTTACAAAACTATCTTGAAGCTGAAAAGTGGGCAATAAAATATACCAAAATAAAACCAGACGAAGCGGCTCCTTTTACTTTATTATTATGGATTTATTTAGAAAAAAATGAAAAAGATAAAGTACAAGAAATTCTAAAAATATGTAATCAAAAAGACTCACACTGGCAAAAAAGAAGAGAATATAAAGAAATAGTTATGAGTTTAAGTGCAGAATAGAACATTTTTCAAGCTAAAATTAAGAGATACAAGACGCAAAGTTTAGTTGAGCTAGCCTAAAGAATTAAGCCTTAAATTAGGGAAAAGTATAAATTTTAGAAAAATATTAGTTTCTTAAACAATCCTTATTAGTTCCGGTGTTAATATGTAATTAAAGTTACTTGATAAATTTAAAGGCTATCAAATCATGAAAAAAACATTTTTAACTCTTTCCATTTTTAGTTTACTAGTTGGATTATTCCCAGCTCAAAAGTCCGAAGCTCGCATCACTAATAGAGGTTTGGCTATTACTGGCGTCGCATTAGGTGGAACCGCCTTGGCATTAGGTGGCTTGAATACTTGGGCTTTAGCTCGTAATGGTGGCTACGCAAGTGGTGGTTATGGAGGCTACGGTGGTGGTTTTGGCAATTACTATGGAACTGGCTTTGATAATAGTTATGGTAATTACTATGGCACTGGTTACGGTGGTTATGGCGGCTACGGTGGCGGTTATGGATCGGGTTATGGTGGTGGCTATGGAACAGGTTACGGTAATGGTTATGGAAATTACTATGGAACAGGTTACGGCAATGGTTATGGCAATTACTATGGAACGGGTTATGGTGGCTACGGTGGATATGGCAATGGTAATGCTTACGGCGGTGGCTATGGCGGCTATAGTGGCGTAGGTTTTGGATACGGTAGTGCTTATAGCGGCTGGTAATTGTAAATTAGTTGAACAATGGTGTAAAGGTGATTAATTAGTTAAACAATTTTATTTTTTAATTTAATCCTTTTACCCACTTTGTTAAGCCATTAATGAGCCAATTATTTGAATTAGCTAACTGCGTTGGGGTCGATTTGTCTTCCAATGTCCAGTCAGAGCTTAAAGCTAAGTTGATTTCGTCTATATAATGTTTGCTGAGAAGTGAAATAATTTCTTTTAAATTTTTTAAATTAGGGTCATCATTTTGTTGCATTGAAAAAATAGCTTGTTCTAAATATTTGATTATTTTATCTAGCTCAAACTTAGTTAATTGTTTAATTTCTTGATTTTTACGCCCACTCAAAAAGTCTTCTTCTTTGTAGCTAAAATTCTGCAAGTCTACAATCGGTATGAATAATTTACCTTGCGTTAAGCTCAAATTGTTTTCTTTTAATAATT
>JAAFJH010000014.1 GCA_013298875.1 Synechococcales cyanobacterium bin2.concoct.b11b12b14.033 | reverse complement strand
TATAAAAAAATTGCATCGACTAATTTGGCTGAATCAGGATAATCAAGATTTTAGAATTTTCAGGATTGACATTTATAGTTTATTTTCTGAGAATTATATTTTCAAACGTTAGTCCTGTTTATTCCGATTCAGAGAAGAGAGTTTAGTTCTTAAATTATTGAAGTTTGATTTTTGTCGCCTGTGAAGCTATGAAATATTACTAAAGTTTATTCATAAAATAATTTTGCCTTAACTTGAATTGTTTAAAATAAAAATTATAAAGCTTGAATATATTTCTACTCAGGGAAAGAGAACTTATGGCTGATTATCTATATCTAAAAAGAAACCTTAATTTTAATCAAATAGAACCTTTAAGAAAAAAATTACAACTTTCTAACGCTTTTACAAATGAAGGAAATGACAGAATTTCTTCTTTCTTAAATTCAGTGGAAAAAGCTGATACAAACGGTGATCAAATTATAAGTACGGATGAATTTGAGAGCCATGTAAAAAATCAAAATATTATTGACTTTAGTAATAACAAAAATAAATGGGTTATAGATTTGTTGAATACTTTAGAAAAGAATCCTCCGGAAACTTACACTAATATATCAAGCCTTTCTCTTAGTAATCAAAATGGAAATCTTATGGCTGGAAATATAGCTTTAACATCAACAAAACCAAGAGATTTAGAAAACCCACTAAAAACCTTAGAAGAAAGTAATAGGCTAGAAATCGACAAGAATACCAATAAGCCAAAAGAATATTTTTTTAGTTTTCCTGATGAAAATAATCCCTCAATACTTACTAGAAAAGGACTGTTTTATAAAGACTCTTGGAATAATAAAGACTCTTGGAATAATAAAGACTCTTGGAATAATAAAGATTCCTCTATCAAAGGCCGCTTTTTCCTTGAAAATGGAACTGAGTATTATATAATTGCAAATCAAAATAGAGAAGTAGAAAAGTATAATGTCCAAAAAGCAAATATTCATTTGTCAAATGTCTTTGTTGAAAGAACTAATCCAAAATCTTTTTTAATACCAAGTCCATCAACAGATTTACAAGAAGCAGAAAAAATTTTAAGACAACAAGGTTTAATAATTGATGGAATTTTAGGAACTGGCTTTATTGAAGATAATAAAACACCGACAGGCTATAGGTACTTTAAGAAACCAGATGGTCAAGTTTTTGAGAGTAAAGGTAGTATATTTGGTATTTTGGAAAAGACAGGAGGCTATGTATCGAAGCAAGATGGTTCAATTGAATTAATAGACCTTAGAGGAAGTACTGAGGAACAAGTTGAGGCAAAAATTGCTGAGCTAAAGCAAGACCACAGTATAATTTCAATTAATATCGGATTTGAAGTTTTACGGGAATCAGACTTGCAAATATCTTCAAATCAAGAAAGAGGAGAAACAAGATCAGCTTTGATATTTGTAAATGGTCAATTTATGTCAGCCGTTTCAACTCCAGCAATGTCTAAAAAAGATATACTAAATGTTGCAAAAGCAAAATATCCAAACGGACAAATTACAATATTAAATGGTGATGGAGATTTTTACTCTCAGTTTAAAGTTAGAGGAGATAATAATTTCAGCTCTGATTTTGCAACTGGTTATAAAAACGCAAATTTACTAGTCAGACCAATAACCGAAGAAGAAAAGAAATCTGCCCCTTCATTTTTAACCCAAAGATTTGATCCAGAAACATATAAAAAAGCTAATGACGAAGATAAGGCTCAGGATGCAAGAGATCCAGAAAAACTCGTTTCGAAGATCGGAGAAAAAGTGAAAGGATTATTTCTTAATTTATCTTAAAAAATCTCATTTGAAAACAGATTTAATTTTGGCTTATAAAAAGATTGCATCAACTAATTTGGCTAAAACTTGAATTAAGCTTAGGGAATACCATTTAAAAAATGCTTTTAGGGGTTTTCGGTGGCATTAAAAATTTAGAAAATAATAAAATGGAAGATAAACTTGAATTGGTTTTACAAATTAACAAATCCAAGAAAAGATTTAAATGATTTATTAATTTCGTTTAGAAAGCAAAAGCTGCAATTAATTGCCCAAAGACAATGTTTAATTAATTTTTTAACTATCAGTTTATCGGCTTCTACTCAGCAGCTTGAAAATATTTTTGCTGAAAAAAACTTAGTTTGTATTAATTCCAAAGAGGCTTTAGGTTTACATCATTTTATTGAGCAATTTGCCCAAACTTATGCCGCTAATAATCAGAGTGAATATGTTTATATTAGAGTTAATAAAGCTTTTAAGACGGCGGAGATTTTAGCTTTGCTTATTTTGAAGGAATTAAAACAAAAAAGCTCATCCGACTTATTAGCCCAAGTAAAAAAATTAACTAAAAATCAAAATATAATAATTATTATCGATCAGCTTACTCAAGCCTTGCCAGAAGATGAATTGCAATTATTATTGAATTATTTAAAAAGTGCCAAAGTTATTGTAATTTCTAATTTTAAATTTATTTCTAAAGAGCTTGAAAACAATTATCAAAATGAAACTGATATTTTACAAATTACAAATTTTTCGGAAGGTCAATGCTTCGATTTAAGCCTTAATTTGTTGAATTATCGAAGTGATTTACTGTTAAAAACGGCTGATCGCGGAGAATTATTGACTTTAGCAAATTATTGTAAATATTCACCCGAAATTATTTTAATGGCTTTAGGTGGTCTGCAAGGAGAAAATAGTCTTTTTATTCACAAATATCTTGAAAACATTAAAAAACAAAATATTAAATCATCCTCACCTGAGAAGGATTATGAAATTTATTTACCTCTTGCTTATACAATTAAACATTTGCCTAATACAATTAAAAACTTACTTAAAATAGCTTATTACTTCCCTAGTAGTGGGTTTACCCTAAATGATTTGTATATTCTGGCTAATAATAGTTTAAAAAATGAAATATCTAAAGAAGATTTAAAAGATATTTTACAATATTTAATTTGCCTTTCAGGTTTACAAATTGCTTCCAAACAAGCTCTTGAGGATGAAAATTTAATTTATTATATTCCGGAATTTTTAAAAAGCTTTATAAAAAATGAATTAATAGGCAAACAAGAAGAAAGTACTGAAGAAAATACAATTGATAATTTACTACTCAAAAGATTAGAAAGTAATTCATTATGGCAGCAAGAAAAAATCTGGATTAGTCAGTTAGAACAAAGTTTTATTTCTTTAGAATTAATTGTTCAAAAACAAAGCTTTGAAAAAAATCGTTATTGCATTTTATTTTTACATTCAATTTTTCAGGAATTAGGTTTATGGAAATATTGCCAAGAAAAATTAATTCCACTCTGCAAGCAGGCGATTAGCCTTTGTTATAATATCGAAGAACGGGGTTTTTGGTATAGTTTATTAGGTTTAATTCATCGTAATATTGCTAATAATACTCAGGCTTTAGCCGAATTAAATTTAGCTCTCAGCAGCTTTGAAAAAGCTTTAAAATTTTATGATAAACAAAAACAAATTCAGTATTATAAATTTGCTTGCCAGAATATAGGTTTTATTTATTATGATATAGCTTTATTGCAGGCTAGCCGAGAAGATCGAATTTTTTATTTTAAAGAAGCACTAAAGTTTCACTATAAAACACTTTCCAATCAGGCCGATTATAAAACCAAAAGAATAATTGCTTATACCTTTTTAGCTTTGGCGGAAGCAAATACTAATTATGATAGTTTTCACAAAGCACTTGAATTTTATATACAGTCTTTTACGGAAGCCAATGAAAGCCAAAAACATTTATTAAAGCCCGAATTAAATAAATTAATAGATCAAATTAATAATTTAAACTTATCTAGCGAGGAAAAAGAAAAATTCAATTCTCAAAAATTAAAAATTGAAAAACTATTTAATATGGCCAAATAAAAAATTATATTAAAGCCACCTTTGTCGCTCCAAAGTCAACTCATCAGTTTTGTAAATAATGTAAATTTATTCCTAAATTGATAAACTTACAAAATAATTACTTGCATTTTTGCTTAAAATTTGAATATTACTGATTTACCACTTTGGGTTATTGCATCTATTGGTTCTATGTGTTCGGCTTTAGCGACCGGAGTTGGAGCATTACCAATTTTATTCACGAAGCATATTTCTCAAAAAGCTCAAGATATTATGATGGGTTTTGGGGCTGGTATTATGCTTGCGGCTACTTCTTTTTCGCTTATTATTCCTGCTATTGAAACGGTTGAAAAACTTTATATTGGAATCAAATATTTACCGCCACTTATTGTGTCAACTAGTATGATTATTGGAGCTTGTTTTTTATATTTTTGCGATAAATATTTCCCGATTAAAATTTTACCTTCCAATAATGAATCCGGCATTATGAGTGCTAATTTGAAACGAATTTGGATTTTTATTTTAGCTATTACCATTCATAATTTTCCCGAAGGTTTAGCGGTTGGAGTCGGTTTTGGCAGTGAAAGTTTATCTGAAGCCATTCCAATTGCGGTTGGTATTGGTTTGCAAAATATGCCAGAAGGTTTGGTGGTAGCTTTAGCTCTTTTAACCGAAGATTATTCAAAGTCCAAAGCTTTACAAATTGCTTTTTTGACCGGCTTGATTGAACCGATTGGTGGCCTTATTGGCTTTTTAGCTGTTTCTATGATGAAAGCTTTACTTCCTTGGGGCTTAGCTTTTGCAGCGGGAGCAATGCTTTATGTAATTGGAGATGAAATTATACCCGAAGCTCATAAACACGGGTATGGTAAGTATGCTACTAGAGGCTTAATCCTTGGGTTTATAATTATGATGTTTTTGGATATTGCTCTTGGCTAATAGTCAATCGTTAATATAAAATAAAATTATATTTTCAAATATTATCTCAATCAAATGAACCAAATTAATTCAAAAATTAATAAACTTTATTTCTACCTAAAGCTTTCTTTGATCATTTGTACATTCTTCCAGTCTTTGAAGACGATAGCTTTTGAAAATATACAGGAATTAAAACAGCATTTAAAAGTATCTTCTTTATCCAAACAAAAACTTAGAAATATGGATTTGAGAAACTTAAAATTCATAGGCGAAGATTTAAGTGCGACAGACTTTCAAGGCAGTAATTTAGAAAATGCTAATTTTGAGAAATCCAACTTGAAATGGGCAAATTTTAGTAAAGCAAATCTAACTTATGCGAATTTTAAGGATGCTAACTTAAACTGGGCTATCCTAAACCAAGTAAACGCTCCTTATACAAATTTTGAAGGTGCAAATTTAAAATTGGCTGGCATTGAAAATTCTAATTTGGTTGAGGCAAATTTTAATGGTGCAAATCTTAAAAAAGTAAATATCAACAAAAGCAATATCAGTGGAGCAGTTTTTGATGGAATTAATAGAGATTTTTTCTCGAATTTTACTGGAAGCTATTATGACCCAAGCTATTTAACGAATAAACAAAGAACAGAGTTAATTTCTAGTAAAGACTTAACAAATACAAATGACTTTAAAGTTAATAATAATTTAGAGACAAAAGTTAAGGAACAAACTATTGATTTACTTAGTAAAAGTAAAGAAAAAACTTTAAGTCCAGACGAAAATCAAAAGCTATTAATTTTATTGCTTATTTCACAAAATCTTAAACAAGATAATAATTCTTCAAATGCTTCGCCTGATATATTCACAATTGAAAAAGTCAAACAATTTAAAAACTACAATTATCAATATTATCGCTCGCTTGGCAGCTCAGAAAGTGATATGCCTATGGCAATTAATATTTCTCAAGGTGAAAAATTACCTAGCGAAAGTGTTGATTGGCAAAGGTTTTTAAGTAATGCCTATTTATTAAGCGGAACTGTTAATAACTTAACCAATACAGCTGATACGGCCGTAAATTTATATACAAAAGTTTCTTTCATTGATGCCTTGTCGGAATTATTAAAATAAAATTCAGTAGTTTATAAAGAGTTTCATTCATTGTTGGCAGAAACTTTTTATAATGAAACTAACCTTACCTCTAACTTAATATTCAAAATGCCACTCGACTATACTCAACCACCAAGTGCTTATATTGCTTATACTGAAGCTAGCGATGAATACTATGAATATCAAAACCAAATAAGTCCGGCTGAAATGCCTCCCGCTAATCCAACACCGCCTGCTAATAATACTCCTAATTTATTATCTGGGCAGGCTAGCATACAGTCAGTGCCAGTTTTTAATCCACAAGCGGTTTGGGGGCCAGTTAAAGCTCGTCTAATACCGGATACAAAACGTACTTTAGCCAAAGTTTTTTCTAATAATATTTCTAATCTGTCCGAAACTGAATACAATCAATTAAGAAGTTTAATCGAATATATAGCCACTAATCCGCAAAGTAAAGCAAGAGTATTTGAATTGACCGGTTTTAATGATAATGACTTGGAAATGGCTGAAAAATATTTTAGCAAGTATAAAGGCCGCAAATTCTTTGCTAAATTAGTGAATATTGCTCTCTCAACTTCTTCTAATGGTAAGGTCAGCCAGCAAATTGGAGGGCTTTTACAATTTATTTTTGAAACGGGTCAGGTAAATGGTCTAGCGGTCGGAGACGAATATAAGTACAAATTAATGGCTGGCATACCTTCTTTAAGCAATGATATTTGGACTCAAGTAAGTTCTGATTGTCAATCTGGCGGAGAGCTATGCACTGATAAGTATAAAGAATTTTTAGACTTAAAGACCGATGGTAAAATAGACAATCAAGACGTAGAAGCCGCCACCTCTAGCTTAAAATGGTTGCAAGACCAAGGTGCTTATTAAAAAATTAAAACTGCAAAAACAAATTATTATTTGGGTGAGAGCCAGTATTGGGTGCATTGTAAATTTCTTCAGATTCCGAAATAGCCGATTCCATTCTTTGAAATATGTCGGCTGCAATTTGATCAATACCGTGTTTTAAGCCATATAAGACAGCCTGAGTTCTATCATTAACATTTAACTTAGTAAAAATATTATTAACATGAGTTTTGACCGTCGAATCACTCACAAACAATCTTTTGGCAATCGCTTTATAATTTAAACCTTGTGTTAAGCAGGCTAAAACTTCTAATTCCCGATTGGTTAAGCTTGTTAATAAGCCTCTATCTTTGCTAGAAATATTTACATTATTATTAATGCTGTTCAAAGAATTAGAGAGCTGATTTTGCACAAAAGAGCAAATGATTTTGGCAACTTGTGAATTTAAAAAGGTTTCATTCTTTTGGAAGGCTCTAATTGCATATGGAATTTCAAGGTGTAAGCGATCATGCTTTATAATGCTGTCTACTTGAGCAATTGCTAAATCACGAATTAAATCCTGACTGCTTAATTCATTCAAAATGGCAATAAATCCACAATCTGATAATTTTGATTTGGTAAAATTTATTAACTGAGACCAGCTTTTTTCGCCTGGCGTATCAGTTTCAAAGATTAGTAAGTCTGGTCTTATACATAAAGCTTGCTCAATGAGGCTTTCCCTCGAAATTACCCTCAACGAATGTATTCTTGCTCCCAAATTAACTGGAATAAGTTGATCCGCCGGTAAGCCGCTAAACCTTTGCCCCCACAAAATAGACTTAATGATTTTTGTTTCCTTAAACAAATTTTTACCCTCCGAGAATTTATTGTTATTTATAGGAATAGCCCTTTCCTTTTGATAACAAATTTTTTATGCCACTTAGGCTAGTTTAAATAGCGAGAATTAATATTTTTTAATCTGAGTTAAGGTATTTGACGTATTTATTTGAATCTTGATGCCAGTTTTAATGTTTGACACCCCTGATAAAAAAGCTAAACTTTATTTTTTGAGGCATTGCGATAAAGCATAAGCCAACATTTGCAGTGCAATTAATAATTTTGTAAATAAACCACCTACTATTTTAATAAAATCATTAACTGATTTGGCCTTGTCTTCACCAAAAAGATTATTAATCCAGCTTTCAGGCATTAATTTTAAAACTAAGCCCGGTATAGCTAATAAAGCCGAAGCATTAAATAATAAATTAGGAAGATTCGCCCATTTACTATTCTTACTTAAAGCCGCAATAGCCGCTGGAATCAAGCTAAGACTGACTAACCAACTGCTAGTATTTGCTAAAGGATCTGCTTTTTCAGAGTGTTTATTCTGTTTATCATCTTTCAAAAAAATTGAAGAAAGACTTAAACCACAAGCTAAAAGCCGCATTATTCCCGTAAGTTGAAAAGCTCCGCTCGACCAATTAGTGCCATATTTAGTAGCCGCTCCCCTAAATCTATCTAATTTACCTAGGTTTTTAAATTCGGAGCTTGGATAAAACACATTTTTAATACCGCTTGAGGACCCAGTGAAAAAGTCTTTCGTTAAAGAAGGTAAATTAAAAAGCTGCTCTCTTAAAATTTTTGTTTCGGTTGTAAAATTATTTTGCCAACCTTTTTTTATATCAGTTAAATTATTTACAGTGGAGAATTCCAAACTTAAATTAGAAGAATTATAAGCTACATTAGCTTTAGAAACAGCCGCTCCACCCAAAAAGCCAATTACCATTGCTTCCAAAACTTGTAAAATATTATGTTTTTTATCTTCGTCAGCTTCGGCATTAACGGCAAAATAACCAGCCAAAGTGCCTAAAGAAGCTAAAGCAAAATTTATACTACGTAATGGATACATGCTCAAAAAGCCAGAAGTTCCTACAGCGGCAAATATAAGCGAAGCCAAAAGATTTTGATTAGAAACCAAAGAATTTAAAAAAGGATTATCTTTAGCTGAACTTAAATGAGAAAAAGTAGCCGAAGTTGCCCATAAAGCCGAAAGAGGAATAGTTGCTATGGCTAAGCCATACTTTATGCTTTGTAATGAAGATTTTGAGCTTCGAAACTTACTAGTACTATTATTATTATGAAAATTTTTGAGAGTAGATTGACCTTTTATAATCATTTATTAATTAAAATTGTAAAAATTAACAAAACATTAAGCCTTAATAAAAGTATAAACTATAGCTTTAATATTGACAAATTATAATTAAATGAATGAATAGTATATTTAAAAATTTTTCTAATTTATGAAACAGAGCTTTTCTCAATTTGAACTGGCTCATTAGCATTATCAGTTGATTTGATGGGAATTAGCTTTTGCACTAAAAAGGTTTGTAATAATTGAATAATATTACTGGCAATGAAGTATAAGAAAACCCCTGCTGGAATTGGTAAAAAAGCCATCATACCTAAAAACATAATTGGCATTAAATTTTGCATTTGCTTTTGCACTTCTTGCTGAGAGTCATCCAGTGAAGGCATTTGCGGAGAACTTTGCATCATTGATTTATTAGAAACCCAAAAACTAGCTCCCATTAAAACAATTAAAATACAAATATCCCAGTTAGGCTTATGAGTGGTGGCATTTAAAATTCCTAGGCGGCCTAAATCTTCAATGAATAAAAATCTTTCATGTCCTCTTTGTTCCTCAATAAAATATTGAATGGAAAATTTATCGGTTTCTTTTAAAGCTTTAATAGTGGCTGTATTTGGATTATCTGACGATGGATTGAATTCAATAATATTTTTAGCCCAATCTTTTTCACCTTTGAAAGCCGCAGCATGTGCATTTTGATCTTTGGTTAAAAGCCTCCACTGGCCAGCTTCAATTTTGCCTTTGCCTAAAACTTTATTGACTTTTAATTCATAAGTTTCACCAACTACTAATTGTTCAGGTATATTGGTTTCTAGCTTAAGGCGGCTGATTTGACCTTTGGCATCAATAAAATTTGCATCGGCAGACTTAACATATTTTATAGCTTTGGGAGATTTGGTTGAAACCTGATTAGTAGCTTTGAGTGATGTAAATAAAATACTTGGCTGAAAAGGTGGGCCACTAAATGTCCAGTATAAAGCAATCAAAATTGGAAATTGCAATAAAGTTGGTAAGCAACCACCCAGCGGATTTAAAGCACCATTCTGTTTATACAGATTAGTCATTTGCTCCTGAAACTCACGCTGAATTTCGTCTAATTTTTCAGGATTAGATTCATATTTTTTTTTGCGTAAATTATATTTTTCTTGAATTTTTGCAAGCTCAGGCTTTAATTTGGCCATTTGGGCTTGCATTTTTTGAGATGATTGTACTTGTTTTAAAGAAAGAGGCAATAAAGCCAGTTTAATGACAATCGTAACCATAATAATAGACCAGCCATAATTCCCCAAAAGCTCTCTGAAAAATTCAAGCAAGGGAAGCATTAAATAATATGTTAAAAAGCTGAAGTCCATGAATTGATAAGTTTTATATTATACAAAAGCTAAATTATAGGTGTTTTAGAGTAATTTTTGGAAAAAAGTTAAATATCTAAATTAGCGAGCATTGAATTTTCCTCAATAAATTTACGCCTTGGCTCAACTTCATCGCCCATCAAAGTGTCAAACATCAAATCGGCCATCGCTGCATCTTCAATGTCTACTCTTTTTAAAACTCGCGTCTCTGGATTCATAGTAGTTTCCCATAGCTGCTCGGGCATCATTTCTCCTAAGCCTTTAAATCTTTGAATCAAAACTTTAGTGCCAATTTCAGCCAATGTTATTTGTAATTGAGCATCATTATAACAATATTGAATTTTGCCTCGGTGTTCGACCTTATAGAGAGGTGGCTGAGCAACATACAAATAACCCGAAGTAATTAATGGCCGTGCATAACGGAAAAAGAAAGTTAAAAGTAAAGTTCTAATATGCGAGCCGTCTACATCAGCGTCAGTCATAATAATAATTTTGTGATAACGAACTTTTTTTAACTCTAAAATATCTTCTTCATTCGGCCTTAGCAATTCATCTCCAACTGTACATAAACCTACAGCCTGAATTAAAGACTGAATTTCATTATTTTCATAAATTCTTCCAAGTCTGGCACGCTCTACATTCAAAATCTTACCTCTAAGGGGCAAAATAGCCTGAAAATTACGACTACGACCTTGCTTAGCACTGCCGCCGGCGGAATCTCCCTCTACTAGGTAAAGCTCACATTTTTCGGGTTCTCTTTCAGAGCAATCAGCTAATTTGCCAGGTAAACCACTTGAACCTTCCAGCACTGATTGTCTGCGAATTAAATTACGAGCTTTTTTGGCAGCTTCCCTGGCATTACGAGCTAAAATTGATTTATTGACAATTATTTTTGCTTCACGTGGGTTTTTATCCAACCATTCGGCTAATTCATCACTAACAGCACTATAAACGGCACTTTGGACTTCATTATTTAAAAGTTTAACTTTGGTCTGGCTTTCAAATTGAGGATTTTTCACTTTTACCGAAATAATAGCTGTAATTCCTTCCCGAATATCTTCCCCCAATATTGCTTCGCCACTTTTAATTAAATTTTCTTTTTTGGAATACTCAGAAATAACTCGTGTTAAAGCATTTTTTAAGCCCGTTAAATGAGTTCCTCCATCAGGATTGTTAATATTATTGGCAAAGGCAAAAATTGTTTCACTGTACATATCAGTATACTGAAAAGCAACTTCGACTATAACATCATCAACAGTGCGCTTAACACAAATTGGAGACTTATGCAAACGAGTTTTAGTTTGATTTAAATATTCAACATAAGTAGCAATTCCACCTTCATAATGGAAAGTTTCGGTTTTAATTTCTTCGGGATTTCTTTCATCATTAAATTGAATTTCAAGGCCAGCATTTAAAAAAGCCATTTCGCGCAGTCTAATAGCCACTTTATCAAAATTAACCCTGGGCATTTTTTCAATACCATCTTCGCCAATTTCTTTAAAAACTCGATAATCTGGCCAAAACTGAACTTTAGTTCCTCTATTTTCAGAGCTTCCAATAAGTTTTACTGGATAGACTGAGGCTCCAACTATTCCATCTGGATTATAACCTCTAAACTCAATTTCATATAAATCTCCGTCTCTTTCAACATTTACAACCATTCTCTCTGAGACTGCATTAACACAACTTGCCCCTACTCCATGCAAACCACCCGACACTTTATAACCACCACCACCAAATTTTCCTCCGGCGTGTAACATAGTAAAAACTGTTTCCAAAGCCGATAAGCCAGTTTTTTCAACAATACCAACTGGAATACCACGGCCATTATCAGTTACGGTAATTGAATTATCAGCATTTAAAGTTATACAAATACGATTACAATAGCCCGCTAAAGCTTCATCTACCGAATTGTCCACAATTTCAAAAATACAATGATGCAAAGCTTTTTGATCAACTCCACCAATATACATGCCAGGTCTCATTCTGACCGCTTCCAGACCTTCTAAAACTTGAATTTGATCGGCGGAATAATTTTGTTTTTCTTCAACAGGAGCTGTCATTTAATTTTTCAAACCAAAAAGGGAAAATAATATTTTATTAGTTTAACAGATTAAGCCTCAATATTCACATTTTCTGGCTCTAATTCCTGAAATTAAGAAGCCTCTTTTAACTAATTAGCCTAGGAGCATTCGGAAATTAGAGAACAAATATACAAAGGAATGTAAAATTTTTAATAACGAGGCATATTCTGGTCTACTTCAAGTGACCAAGCATCAATTCCACCGGTTAAATTATAAACATTATCAAAATTATTTTCCATCAAATACATCACAGCTTTCGCACTTCTAACTCCATGATGACAATAAATTATAATTTTTTCGCTTTTATCATTTAAGTTTAATTTTTCTAAACATTGAGGAAATTCGCTCAGCGGACAATGTATAGACTTAGATAAATGACAATGTTCATATTCATGTAATTCACGTACATCCAATAATTTTATATTGTCAAGCTTATTGTCAATAATTTCGGAAACTTGAAGAGGGCTTAGCTCTTTGAAAGTGGATTCTGGCATTATTTAAAAATTGAAAGAAATACTAGATAAAACGATCATAACAGTAAATTTTTATTTATTTATTCTCGAAAGTGATATTTCCAAGCGTTTTCTGTTTATAATTTAATAGTATTAATTTTTCGGGATGTGGCTCAGCTTGGTAGAGCATCTGCTTTGGGAGCAGAGGGTCGGAGGTTCGAATCCTCTCATCCCGATATTTAAATTAAATAAAAAATAAATGAGCGAATTAAATCTTGTTCTAACAATTTGCGGTGGGCTTTTAATTTTAAGCGGCTTTTTAAGTTTAATTTATCAATTTTTTTCATCTAGCACTTTAACCATAGCGGGCATTATTTGTTTGAATGTAGCCTGGCATTGGTTTCACTGGAATTGGTTGATTGCTTTTGGAATTTTATGGTTAATTGCTATTTTAAGCGGTTTTGTGATGACAGCTAAAGGTAGCAAAGATACTTTAGAAAAAAACTCCTGGATGCCAATTGTCGGAAGCCTGCTAGGAGCAATATTTATTCCCATTCCATTTTTGGGAGCTTTAATTGGGGTTTTTGCAGGTGCTTTATTGGCTTTATGCGTAGATGGTTCGGATAATATTAACCAAGAAAAAATTCAATTAGCTTTGTCAATCACTTTTGATTCCTTTTTAGGACTGGTAATTGAAGTGGGAGCTGTTTTGAGTATGTTAATTTTAACTTTATTTTTAGCTTTGTTTTAAGTTTTTATTTTTTGAAATCAGCTTCTTCCAAAATTAGCTTTTGCAAGCCAAACATTTCTTTTTCTTCGGCCGAGGTTTCATGGTCATAGCCAAGTAAGTGTAAAAATCCATGTACAAATAGAAAAGCAGCTTCTCTTTCGATTGAGTGTCCATATTCATAAGCTTGCTCTTCGATTTTATTTTGACAAATGAAAATATCACCTAGTGAAATAAATTGCAAATTAAAATGAGGAAAACTTTGATCCCAAGCGGGAAAAGATAAAACATCAGTTATTTTATTTATTTTTCGATATTCAAAATTTATCTTTTGCATTTCAGAGCTTTTAATTATTTGTAAATCAAAAGAAAGAGTTTTTGGTTTTAGAGTGAATTTTGTTTGAGTTTCTAAGGTAATTAATGCTAAGTTTTCTACATTGTATTCCCACCATTTTTTGGGTAAAATCCTGCTTCTTGCATGACATTTTATTCCGCTAATCAAATTTAAATTAATCATTATGAAAGTAAAAATAAAAATAAATTATAGCTTTTTAATTATTTTAGGCTTTTTTGGGCAGCTTTTAGTTTCACCAATTCACCCAATCGACGCTAAAACAAATAAAAATTATAATAAAAGCAAAAGTAAAATTTCTAATATTAATGCTAAACAAGAATTTGTATTTTTAGGTTGTCCTGGCCAGGAAGAAGACTTTGAAGAAATTAGTAATATTTTAACTTCCGCCCAAAAAACTTGGAATAATCATAATGCGGAAGACTTAATAAAGTTTTATGCCCCTGATTTTAAAAGTAAAGATGGTTTTGACATGAAAAAAATCAAAGAAAATCTAAGTACTTTTTGGCTTGAATATAAAGATGCTAAAATTCAATCTAACCCAGCCAGTATTCAGGTTTGTGGAGATTATGCAACTATTACCCTCAATGAATTTACTAGTGCAACTGGGCAAGGCGAAAATGCCAAAAATATTGGTGCTGCTCCTAAGTTTTTATCATGGGTGCAAGGAATTACAACTTTAAAAAAAGTGGGCAATACCTGGAAAATTAGTTCGGAAGAAATTTTGTCTGAACAAATGTGGAAATATTATGGCGAAAAGGCCGGCAATTTATTAAAAACTGGCAAAATTCGTTTAATAATTCCTGGTTATATTGAAGAAAATGATAATTATATTGCTCAGTTGAAATATGATTTACCCTCTGGTACAAAAGGAGAAGCAATTCTGGATAAAGTTTTATTAACCGACTTTCCAGATTCAGAAACCTCAAAAGCGAAAGATGCTAAATCGGAAGCAGAAATTATGGCAATACGCCGACCAGTAGAAGGAAACGGCAGTGAAGAAACCACAATTAGCCCTGGCTTAAGAAGATTATTTACTGCTAATAATTTAGGACAAGATGAATTGGTAAGAGCACAAATTATAATTTCTTCCGACCAAAAAGGAGAATCTCCTTCGTTTATAGCTTTGTCTCAGAGAGTAATTCCAAAATTTCACCCGAAAGAAGAAAATAGCAAAAATAAAATTACTAATGCCAGCTTGAAAGACGATAAAAATGAAAATAAAAATCTTGAAAAATAAGGGTCTCGGGGTCAGTTTTGGATATTCACCGTGAAGTTTTTTCCCCGAACTAGATTTAGGCAGTAATAATCTAAAGTTAGAAGAATTAATAAAAGAAATTAAGTCAAAACAAGTTGAATACACTAGTCATGGGAAATGTAGAGTATATGGAAGCGGTACTCAAGCCAAAACTCTATCCAGCTATTCAAAACAAATAAAAGAAACGTAAGAATAAAAAGAATAAAAGTGGACAACTGAGCAGCAAGTATAAGGAGAAGTTGAGGTAACTCAAGACAAATTTGCTGCTTTGAATGTTGTCATCAGAAAAAGCTTAGGAAAAGAAATAAATAAAAAAGTATGTGAAATTATAAAATTAAAACTCAATGATTTTGATAAAATTGTTTTTTTTAAAACTTAATTAATAATATGTCCTCATCAATTCTTGATAAATATGAATTAGTAATTGGTTTAGAAGTTCATGCCCAGCTAAAAACCAAAACTAAATTATTTTGTGCTTGCTCAACTGAGTTTGGAACCGACCAAAATAGTAATGTTTGCCCAATTTGCCTCGGCCTCCCAGGCGTTTTGCCAGTTTTAAATGAAAATGCTTTAAATTTAGCCTTGAAAGCCGCCTTAGCCTTAAACTGCCAAATTAATTTAGAATCCAAATTTGACCGTAAACAATACTTTTACCCCGACCTGCCCAAAGGTTATCAGATTTCTCAATTTGATTTGCCAATTGCTGAGTGGGGAACTTTGAAATTACCTGACGGAACTAGTCCACGCATTCGGCGGGTACATATGGAAGAAGATGCGGGTAAATTAGTGCATGCCGGAGCTGACAGACTGCATGGTTCAGCTTATTCCTTGGTAGATATTAATAGAGCTGGCACACCTTTAATTGAAATAGTTAGTGAACCAGATATTTTTACGGCTGAGCAAGCTAAGCTTTATGTGCAGGAATTGAGGCTTTTATTGATTTACTGTGATGTTTGTGATGGCAACCTTGAAGAAGGGAGTATGCGTTGCGATATCAATATCAGTCTTAAACCAAAAGGTTCAGATAAATTAGGCACCCGAGCCGAAATTAAAAATGTCAATAGCTTTCGTTCAATTTTAAGAGCCATTGAATATGAAATTGAAAGACAAGGTGAAATCCTTGAAGAAGGCGGCAAAATTGTCCAGGAAACCCGTTTGTGGGAAGAAAATAAAGGCTGTACTTTTTCGATGAGAAGCAAAGAAGAAGCTAATGATTATCGGTATTTCCCTGAGCCAGACTTAAAGCCAATTATTTTAAAAGCTGAACAAATCGAAAATACTAAAGCAAGCTTACCTTTATTGCCTGCCCAGAAAAGAGATATTTATTTAAACAAATATAATTTAAACTCGGAAGAAGCTTATATATTAGTCGAAGATTATGAAAGAGGGCTTTTCTTTGATCAATGCACCCAATTATTTGATAATCCGAAAAAAATAGCTGGCTGGCTTAATGGACCGATTGCTGCTTACCTAAAAGAAGAAAAATTAGGCTTTTTTGAGACAAAATTAAAACCAAGTGTTTTAGCCGAAACTTTAAAAATTGTTGAAGCTGGTTTGATTAGTGAAAGTAGTGCCAAAAAAGATTTATTATCCGAATTATTCATTTCAGATTTAAGTCCTAGCGAGATTTGTGAACAAAAAGGCTTAAAACAAATTTCGGATGAAGGTGCCATATTAAGCGAAATAAAAGCTTTAACGGAAGAATTTGCTGGACAATTCAAGGAATTAAAAGAAGGTAAAGATAAAATGAGATCTTTCTTTGTTGGGCAAGCCATGAAAAAGTTTAAAGGAAAAGCCTCTCCGCCTTTGGTCAATAAGCTTTTGGATGAACTTATTAAAGAAGTTTAAGAGCAATGTTAGATAATCAAACTAATTTATTTCCAATCTTACAAGTTTCTTTGGGGCCAGTAATTTTAATATCAGGGGTTGGTTTATTATTATTATCAATGACTAATCGCTTTGGGCGAGCTATTGACAGAATAAGAATTTTAGTTAAAGAAATAAAAGCTTCTAAAGAAGAATTTGAAGCAAGCCAATTAAAAATTCAAATGAAAATACTATATGAAAGAGCTAAATTGATAAGATTAGTTATTTCCTTGGCTTCTTTTAGTATTTTTGCCATCGCGATCACTATTTTGAGTTTGTTCGCTGGGCAAGTATTAAAAGTAGATTTACAAGTATTAATTGAAATTTGTTTTATTTCTTGTTTAGTTTCTTTAATTTCCTCTTTAATTGGCTTTTTGCTAGATATTAGTTTATCTCTTAAGGCTTTAAAACTAGAAACTAAAAATTATTTATAAATATAGGAAATCTTAAATGACCGACTCAAGCTTAAATTCCAAATTTATTTTTCACACTGCTTTTCCGATTAAAAATATTGAACAAACTAAAGAATTTTACATTGAAGGTTTAGGCTGTATAACTGGCCGAGAGAATGCCTCGTCTATAATTTTGAATTTATATGGTCATCAATTAGTGGGGCATATTACTAAACAAGAATTGACTTTGCCAAAAAGTATTTATCCGCAACATTTTGGTTTGATTTTTACCCAAGAAAGTGATTGGGGAGAGCTTTTGGGGAGAGCTAAAACTAAAAACTTAATATTTTTTGAAACGGAAAAAACTCGCTTTATTGGTAAAATTATTGAACATAAAACTTTCTTTTTGCAAGATCCATTTTTTAATTTGCTTGAATTTAAATTTTATGCTCACCCAGAAGCTATTTTTGAGAATACTGGCTTAACTGAAATTGGAGATACTAAATAAAAATGTTTAAAGAAAATACAAATTTATCAAATTTTGGTTCAATTGGCTTTATGCTGAAAATTAATAATGTTTTGGCTGAAGTTGAAAAAGGAATTAATGCCGACGGTGGCTACTTAGAATTACATTCAGTGGAAGGAAAAATTGTTAAATTAAGTTTAAAAGGAGCTTGTATAAATTGTCCGTCTAGCCAAATGACCATTAAATACGGTATTGAAAAGCGACTGAGAGAAGAAATTGACCCAGAAATAGAAGTTATTGCAGTTTAAATTTTTTAATTATTTGAAGGTTTAAAACCATTTTGTATGCCAAAGCTCTTGATGGAGTTAAGGTCAATATTATTATTGGTCATTTTAAAAGAATCAGCTTTTCCTGGCTCTAGCTTATTATCTTGATTCGTTGGGGCAGTTTTGGCTTTATTAGTATGGTTTAAAACTTTACCTAAAATTTCATCCAAATTACTTTTTGGCCCTAAAAATGGATTTTCTCTACCAAAATTAATACTCATAAACAGCTTACTCTTCGGTTAATTTATATAATTCATTTAAAAAGCCATTTTTTAAATTTAGATTAAAGATATAGTTTTAATAGGCTTCTAATGAGTTAATTAGGGTTTGTACAGATGTAATTCCCGGAAAATCAGCGGCATTATCCAAATTTATTTGGGAGAGTAATTTAAATTAAGTAAAAACTAAAAAATATGATTTGTCAGTTCAAAACTTTGATTAAGTGGTATAAAAGACATTAGCGTAAGATTTATTAAGCTAAAAAATAGAGAGGTCAAATTAATGTCAAAGATTGGTAAACTAGCCATGGCGAGCTTAAAAGTATTTCGTAAAGATTTAGAAGATAATTTAGCAGAATTAGTGGATGAATTTGGATTTACAAATAAATTTGACAAAAATGGTGAATCTTTAAATCAATTAATTGAAAACAAAAGAGAAAATTTAATTAAAAAAGTAAATAGTTTTTGCGATAAATTACAAACTGAAATTAAAGACTCAAGTGATGAAGAAGAATCAGATTCAAAAAATAATAATTCTCACCGAGTTTTAGAAGATTTAACCCTTAGTATCAAAGAATTATCCCATCAAGTTAAGCAAATACAAGATGAAATGCAAGAATTAAAGAATAAATAAAATTAGCTCCCACTTTAGGGGAGGGAAGGAACTGAAAGAATGAAATATTATCCGGCTTTGGCAAAAGCTAAATTTTCAATTCCCGAAAAGCCTTTATTGCCGAATTGGCCTATTTTTAGTTTTTTTAATTTTGCTTTTGATTTAATTATCTTGTCTTTTTACGCTATAAGCAATCAGCGTTTTCGTAAAGCCAGCAAATTGGCTTTTACTTTATGGTTGGCGGCTTGCCAAGAAGTTGAATTCGAAAATAATAAGAAAAATTTTATTATTCAGAAACAAATTAAAAATTTAAGAATAAAGAATGCTGCAATAATTCATGATAGTTTAACTTCTTTGGGAGCCGCTTTCATTAAGGTTGGTCAGTTTTTATCAGTTCGAGAAGATATTGTTCCGGCTGAATATGTAGATAAATTAGCTTCTCTGCAAGATTATACAAATCCTCTGTCAATTGAAACTATTAATAATATTATTGAAAAAGCACTGGAAGCTCCAGTTGGCGAATTATTTAGAAGTATTGAACAAAAACCTTTAGCCTCAGCTAGTATTGGGCAAGTTCACAAAGCTATTACTTTAAGTGGCCAAGAAATTGTATTAAAAGTACAAAGACCTGATTTAGAAGAAATTTTTTTACAAGATATAAGCATTGCACGAGCTTTTTCCGTCTTTTTTGAAAGACATATTGCCTGGGCCAAAAATAAACATTGGCCAGAAATTTGTGATGAATTTGGAAAAGTACTTTTTGAAGAAATTGACTTTAAACAAGAAGCTTTAAATGCTGAGAGAATGAAATTGAATTTAGGTGATGACCACCCAGATTTAATTATTCCGCAAGTTTCTTGGGACTTTGTCAGTAAAAATACTTTGGCTTTGGAATATGTACCAGGCTATAAAATTAATGACCCGAGAGCTTTAGTATTTGTTGGTCACAATGCAGACTGGATTTGCAAAAAGCTTTTAGATATTTTTTACGATCAGTTTTTTAAACATGGCTTTTTCCACGCTGATCCTCATCCGGGGAATATTGCGATTAATGATGAAGGAAAATTAATTCTTTATGATTTTGGTATGACTTATAAAATTGACCAAAAAGTCCGTGATAACTTTCAGGAGGCAATTTTAGCTTTAGTTAGTCAAAATACCGATAAATTAATTGCATCTTTAAATTCAATGGGATTACTTCGTCCTGGTGCTGATTTAGAGCTTTTAATGAAATTAATTCAAAAGATAACTTATAAATATTATGGTGGAGGAACTCTCAGGGAGATAAATTTAAACAATATAAAAGAAGATATAAATAAAATAATTGCTAATAATCCAATTCATATGCCACCCAGCTTAGCTTATTTTTTTAGGACAATTGGTTTGATAGAAGGTTTGTGCCGTGGATTTAATCCTAATTTTGATTTCATTCAAGCTTTAAAACCGTACAGTCAAAAATGGCTGAATTCTTCACGTAAAATTAATATACTCGAAAAAATGATATTCAAAATTGGTGGAAAAGCTTTAACCGAAAATACTGAACTTATAAGTTTACTTGGATTACCCATTAAGGCCTTAGAATTAGTTGACAAAATTAATAATGGAAATTTGCAAGTACCAATTGATTTGCAGCCGCTAGAAAGGAAAATTACGCGCATTGAAAATATTACAAAAGGAATTGCTTTTATGTTTTTAGGCACAATTATCTTAATAGCTTCTTTCGCAGGGTTTCAGCTGAATCAAATTCCTTATAATTATTTTTTGATTATTGCTAGTTTAGGTGCTTTAATTCTACTTTTTGGCTTCAAGCTTATTATTTATAATGACTAAATATTAATAAAGCTCTTATTAACTTGCAGAATGAGTAAATCGAGCATACAAACTAAGAATTTATCTAAAAAATTATTGAAAATACTAATCTTGTTATTAATCAAAAGTCTTATTTATTAATTTATATATAACTTAGAATCAAAAAGTCTGATAAATTAAATTTATAAGTTTCCATTTCCAAACCAGGAATTTTAATCATGCATAAAGAATTATACTCACTTATTTTATTAGCTCTTATTTCATCGGGTAGCGTATATGCCGCTGGTTATGCTTCCCAAGATTTAGAGTCTAATCCTTATTCTTCAAACACTGACACTTATAATAACTCTTCTTCCGCAGACACTTATTCAAATCAAACAGTTTTATCGGGACGAGTTGTGTCAATTGCAGCCGGGACAAGTGTTGCTGGTACAATCGATCGTGGTTTATCTTCTAATTCCACCAGAGTAGGGGAAAGAGGGTTTTTAACTTTAAATCAAGCTAGCAATGGTATTCCAGTTGGATCAAGAGTTGAATTTACAGTTTCTAAAGTAAGCCCTGCTAAAAGAGGTTTTGATAATCCGGGCGAATTGCAGTTAAAAGCCATTAGAGTAATTTACCCGAATGGAAGCTCAGCTAATTTGACTGGTGAAGCTTATATTGTTGAGGATAATTCATCCACTATTTTATCCGGAAATACTAAAGGTAAAAGAGTAGCTGCCGCCGCCGGAAAAACTGCTGCTGGTGCTGGTATTGGTGCTTTAGGAGGCTTAATCGGTTCTCGGATTGGAAGTAGAACTCGCAGTACTGGAAGCTCTGTCGCATTAGGTAGTGCAATTGGAGCCGGCATTGGATTAGCAGGAGCTGGTATAAGTAAAGGCCGTGATGTGGAAGTTAATTCAGGTGATAAGTTGTTTCTAAAGTTCAACAGAAGCACTCAGGTTAATGTTCCAAATTAAAATTTAAAAACAAGCAGTGGGGAAGAGTAGTTTCAGGGAAAGTAGTATTAATCATTTCTCTAGACTTACTCTAACACTTTATTTTTTGTGAAATATCTTGCTAGATACTATTAAAAGCTGTAATAGTAGTAAACTTAAAAATTCATTATTTATTAAGAATTAACTTTACATATTTAATTTACACTTTAGATATAAGGTTTTTTGTTAATATTTTTTATTTTCGAATCTAAATTTTATTAATTATGAGAGTTGTTAATTCCTTTAATTCACCCTTAGGTCTTACTTACAGCAAGCAGTTAGGCTCTGTCAAGAATAATAATTATATAGGTCCTTCTTCTCCTCCTTTATTAGTAAATACAAACAAATCAAGTTTTTTAATTTCGGGTATTAATTCCAGCCAAGTTAATTCTCAAAGCATTAATTCAAGCAATGACTCTGAATCTTTAATAAATAAAATCCAAGAAGCTTATCAAAATATCAAAAATTATTTTAGTAAAGAGCGTAGCGTCCTAGGCTTAGGTCTTGCAGCAGCCGGCTTGCTAGGAAGCTTATTAGGAGTGTTTTCAGGCGGCTCTTTGAATTTAATAATTAAAACATTAGATATTTTTGCAACTATTTTTACGGCTATTGATTATACATTTTTTGTACCAAGTGAAGTAATTGAGTCTATTCATGAAGTACAACAATTAGCGAAAGATGTTTCTTTAAAAAATGCATTAAATATATCATTAAAAATGCTTCCTCTATTTTTTGTTGGTAAATGGTTTTTTGGTCATAAGTTCGATAAGAAGGCTGGGATGAGCAATTTACAAAAAGTTCAGGAAGGCAAAATTCCGGTTATTGCTTTGGCTCATATTCCTCGTGCACATATTAAAAATTTATCTGGTGGTATAACTTATTTATTATCTTGGTTTGGGCGTACTGCTCTTTGCAAATATATTTCTCTCGATCTAATCCCTAAAAAATTATCGTCTAAAACCGTTAATAATCCCTTGTTTGGAAGATTTCAGCAAAGCCTATTATTCTTTATGCTGTCGGTCTTTCCGGGTTGGCGGCCACAGAACGGTGATGACGATTTTATAATTAAGTAAAAAATATAAGCTTTTAAGCACATAGTATAAAAACTGCTAGAATTTAATAACCGTATTTTTTGTTATAAGTAATTGCCAGCTGAGAGTTTACACCCGTAACGGCTTTATTGATGTTCTTATATTGATAATCTTCACTAATTATAGGTAATGCGTCTGCTAAAGCTTGCGAAGTAATTATACTACCCGCTTTTACATAGTGATTTTTCGGAATATGGACACCGATGATAACAGATGCTGGCTCTATGACACAATTTTCTTCAATAACTGAATTAAAAACAAAGGCTTGCATACCAATGAAAGTATTATCTTCAATAATGGCTGGGCCATGAACTTGGCTTTGATGAGCTAGAGAAACTTTATTGCCAATATAAACAGCAAATTTTTTATGAAGTTTATGCTCTTCTAGTAAATGATTTTTAATTTCTTCCCCATGTTCTTCGGTTTCCAAAGCATGAATTACCACTCCATCTTGAATATTAGCCTTATCACCAATATAAATAGGTACGCCTTCATCTCCCCGAATAGAAGCTTGAGGAGCAACAAAGACTTGATGACCAATAAATACTTTCCCTATAATTGAAGCAGTTGGATGTATATAATCAGTTTTAGTATCTAAGTTTGGCCTGCTTATTTCTGAAGTAAAAGAATTATTGCCAGTTTCCAAAATATGTGGTTTTTCAATTATATATTTGTGATAAATAAAAATTAAAAGTACGGAAATTAATATTTGGCTGCTAAAAATTAAAATGAAATTGCCCAAGGATTTATTATTATTCATCTATTTTTTTATTTTGGTTAGATTAGGAACTTAGTCATAAAATGATATTATGCGAAACCTAGAAGATCAGATTTTAGGTTTATCTTCTTCTGATGGTATCATAGTGTTTTAATGCATGGGTTTCATAGTTGGGAATAAAATTACATCCCGGATTGAATCAGCATTTACCAGTAACATAATTAAACGGTCAATTCCAATTCCTACTCCACCAGCCGGCGGCATGCCATATTCCAAGGCTTCAACAAAATCTTGATCTAAAGGATGAGCTTCATCATTACCAGCTAATTTCTGCTTTTGTTGCATTTCGAAAACTTGCTTTTGTATTTGTGCATCGTTTAATTCGGTAAAACCATTAGCTAATTCTCGACCGACGGCAAATAATTCAAAACGCTCTAAAGTTTGTGGATTATTGTTTATATTAACTTGACCTGCCTCGACTGAATGAGCTGAACAAAAAGCTAAAGGAGAATTATCACGTGGATAATGAGTTACAAAAGTTGGCTGAATTAATTTGCTTTCACATTTTTGTTCAAAAAATTCAATTAATATCTCTCCGACCGTCATTCCAGCTTTAATTTCAACTTTCGCTTCTTTGGCAAAATTAATTGCTTCATTTAAAGTTGTTTTTTCTGGGTCAATTAATTTGCCTGTCATTTCATGCACTAAATCAGTCATTTTTACTCTACGCCAACCACCAGCCGGTTTTAAGTCAATTTGATGATTTTGATAATTAATTACTGAATGTTCTAAAACCTTTTCCGCTAAATCAACAATTAAATTTTCAGTTAAGCTCATCATATCGGTATAATCGGCAAAAGCTTGGTAAATTTCAATAGACGTAAATTCTGGATTATGCCTCGTAGAGATTCCTTCATTACGGAAAATACGCCCAATTTCATAAACTCGCTCAAAGCCACCTACCAATAAACGTTTTAAATGTAATTCAGTAGCGATGCGCAAATAAAGCCCCAAATTCAATGCATTATGATGAGTAGTAAAAGGCTTGGCGGCAGCTCCACCCGCTTCGGTTTGCAAGACGGGAGTTTCAAATTCTAAAAAGTTTTTTTCATTTAAATAATGACGGATTTCTGCAATAATTTTGGCTCTTTTTTTAAAAACTTCACGGCTGTGCGGATTAACCATTAAATCTAAATATCTTTGCCTATATTTAGTCTCTACATCAGTTAAGCCAAGGCGTCTTCTTTTATTTTCAATAATTTCGGGTGGTGGCTGAATAGCTTTAGAAAGTAACCAGATATTTTTGCTTTTAAGGCTTAATTCCCCTCTCTGAGTTCGATACGGATTCCCTTGCACCGCAACAATGTCACCTTTATCAATTAATTCAAGAAAATGTTTATCCAATTGCTCATAGGAACCTGGATTTTCCAATTCTGACTTTTCGGTAACAATTTGAATTTTGCCATTTTCATCGTAAATATCCAAAAACATTCCATTATTTCGATCACTATGAATTCGCCCAGCCACCCAAATCAAATCTTCTATTTTTTCGCCAGCTGCCAAATTTTCAAAACGCTCTTTAAATTCTTGGCTTAATAAACGCTTTTCTTTAAATTCTGTCCAGTATTTTTCAGACTGAGACTTAAGATTATTCGATTCAAAATCCGCTTCTAAATGTAAAAGATAAGGGTTAATTTGAAAATTCTGGATTAAAAACTCTTTTTTATGTAAGCGTTCTTCTCTTAATTTATACGAATCAGCTCTTTCATCTTGGCTCATTATTTTTTATTTAATTATTTTTATTATTTGCAAATCTACTTTATTTTAATTTAAAAATTTCAGAAAAACCTAAATTACCAATTCAAACTTATAATTTATAAAGCTGAATTAAAAACTATAAAAACTTCTTCTCTTAATATTACTAAACTAATCCAAAAGAATAAAATGCAAAATAATCCAAGTCATAAACCAGTTAAACCGCTTAATTTTTGGTTTACCGTCTTTTTAGCTTTGGGGCTTGGGCTAGGTTTAGGCTTATTATTCGGGCAACTGCCACAAATTAAAAATATTATTAACCCATCCAATAATTCCTTTGATGCCAATGATGAAAAAAGAGATAAATCTATTTATTCAAAAAATACTAATCATTCTCAAAGTTATGCTCATGCCGTCAAAAGAGCCAGATCAGCGGTAGTTAATGTCTTTTCAGAAAAAAATATTCATCGTTCTTCTTCGTTTTGGGATTTACTTTTAGGAGAAGAGGAATTTTTATTAGGGCCACAAAATCGTCACGAAAAAAGTTTAGGTTCGGGCGTCATAATCTCTGCTGATGGTTATATTGTAACTAATAGCCATGTTATTAAAGGAGCCGATAAAATTTATATTTCCTTTGAAGCAGAAGACGGACAAGAAAATAAAAACAAACAAGCGGAAGCTAAGCTAATTGGTGCGGATCCGAAAACTGATTTGGCTTTACTTAAAATTGAAGGAAAAGACTTGCCTTATTTGCCATTTTCGGAATCGGATAATTTGCAAGTTGGCGATATAGCCTTAGCAGTAGGTAATCCATTTGGCATTGGGCAAACTGTAACCATGGGCATTGTCAGTGCTATCAAAAGAAATAATTTGGGTATTCTCGACCAAGAAGATTTTATTCAGACGGATGCAGCCATTAATCCTGGTAATTCGGGGGGAGCTTTAATTGATGCAGATGGTAATTTAATTGGCATTAATACAGCCATTTTTTCCCGGTCGGGCGGCTATCAGGGTATTTGTTTTGCAGTACCATCCAAATTAGCCCTCAAAATTACCACTGAATTAAAACAAAAAGGACATGTTGAAAGAATGCAATTAGGAGTTTCAGTAATTGATTTGAATGAAATCGCTAATCCTTTAACTGCTTATTTACTCGATAAAGGTTATAAAGAAGGTGCTTTAATTGCCAAGCTTTCTCCTGATGGAGCTGCTAATAAAGCTGGCATGCTAGTTGGCTCTTTAATAACCGAAATAAATGGACAAAAAATCTCTTCGGCTAAGCAGGTTTTAAAAATTATTAGTGAAAGCCAAACTGATCAAGAATTAAAAATTAAAGCTGTCTTAGTCGACATTGAGACGGGGGAAATTACTCAAAAAGCTTATTCTATTCAGCCTCAAAAAAAATAGTTTATTCTTCTTTTTAAATCTAGCCAAGATTATTGAACCAAAACTTTTTCTACTTGTTTTGATGAAATTTGTACTGGAATTTGTACTACTGGCTGGCTCACACCGTCTGAGATACCATCGTCGGGAGTACTATCTGTTACTACTTTTTTATCACCGGTAGAAACACGTGAATCTGTGGGTGGTATAACTGTTTCGTCTTTAAACGGTAGTTGAGATACTAAATTATAATTTCTTTTAGCAAGCAGTTCTAGTTCTGGCAAAAAATTTCTAGATTTGTTAGCAGAATCAACTGGTAAGCCTTCTGCTTGATTAATTTCTGAGTTTACACTTTCAGTTATAGACGCATTAGAGTTGTTATCTTCTCTGACTGAATCTGTCCTACCTAGATGTTCAGCCTCAGTTACTTGATCTTTGGGATTAGCTTCTCCTCTTGGTTCTTCTATTATTGCTTCTGTTCCAATACCACCACCTGAATCTGGCTGTGGAATTATTTGTTGTTCGCTTGCAGTATCTGGCAACCCTAAACGACGGGCTTGCATTATTTGTTGTTCGTTAAGTGATGATCTTGCTTGCCTCTCTCTCTCTTTTTGCCTTTCATTAGATTGAACCGATTGATTTGGCTGATCTTCAGAAATTTCATTAAGCCCAAAAAACTCAGCTATGGCCTCGGGAGGAGTTCTGCTTTGTGTGTCTTGATAAAAACCTTCTAAAGCTAAAGTAGCTTCTAAACCTGGAAATTGAAAATTTGTTGAATCGCTTAGCCTAGTAACAGTAAGATCTTTATTGGCACCAGGATATATTAGTCCATCAAAAGGGGATACTTGAGAGCCAACCCACCCAAAAGATTCCACTTGATATTGCTCTCCATTATGCTCAAATGTACCAGTTACACTGTTTTGTGCAGCTTTCACGGCTTTCAGTAAAGGTAAAGCCAAATCAGCATGAGTTAAACCATAAAGATTCTTGACCACTTGATTATCTCTTGTCATTATTTCTTCTAGGGAACCGTCTGAGCCAAGAAAACCACGGCTAGAAGCTCCACCGGGCTTTAACGTATTTTCTAACTCTTCCAAGGAAACATTAGGAGCCAATACTTTCCACCAATCTTCTGGCCGGCTCGAAATTAAGTCTGCGGCATATTCAGCTGGTGGGGATTTACCAGTAATTTCATTAATTAAAGCTAGGTCAGCTGAGTTTAAAGGTGGTCTTTCCCGGGACTGAAATAAACTTTGCAAAAATGGAAATACTTTGCCAGTTTCCTGACTCAAATTAATTATACGTGGCTCACCGCCATCCTCTCCCGGAACTTCAATCGTGATCGAATACAACTCTTTTGGCTCACCGCTGAATCTTAATTGAATGTCTCTATCATCATTTTGAGCTTGTACTGTAAGACTATTCCCCTCAGGGTAGCTAAGATCGCTAACTGTTAATCTACTATTTTCGGGTAACCCAACTTTATCAGCTGGGCAGGTTAACTTATATACAAGATTAAATTCTTCCCCAGCGGGAACTTCAGTTACAGCTAATAATATTCCACTTCTTTCGTCTAAAATGATGCCATTAGTGGTTACTTTCAATTCAGGATACTGCTCTAAGGAAGGAAATGCTTCTTGGGCGGCACCTGCATATTCTACAAAGCTTAAAGGTCTAGGTGGATTATTGAGTTGTCTTTCTGCTCTTATTTGCTGTAATGCTTCTTGGGATACTACTGCTTCGTTAAAATTTGCAGTTGATAAGCCGATTACATTTGTAAAATCAGCTCCACTTAAATCAGCCCTACCTAAATTGGCACCGGTTAAATTGGCATCGGTTAAATTGGCTCCACTTAAATTAGACCTGGTTAAATCAGCTCCACTTAAATCAGCTCCGGCTAAGTTAGCTCCACTTAAATTACAATTACTTAACTTTCTTGTATCTGTGAAATTAGCACCGGTTAAGTTAGCTCCCATTAAATTACAATGAGCTAGAAATGCTCCACTAAAAATTGCACCAGATAAATTGGCTCCGGATAAATTTACTGAGCTAAAATCAGAGGTTGTTAAATTTGCTCCGGTTAAGTTAGCTCCGCTTAAATCAGTATTTGCCACAGAGGCTCTTCTTAAGTTCGCACTTGTTAAATTGGCTCCAGGTAACTTTGTTTCATATAAATAGCTACTCTCTAGAGAAGCTTCTGTTAAGTTCGCTTCTGTTAAGTTTGCTTTTGTTAAGTTCGCTTTTGATGATAAATCAGCACCAGACAAATTAGCACTTGTTAAATTAGCTCCCGATAAATTGGCTCCCGATAAATCAAGGCCTCTCAAATCCTGCCTGCCAGATAAATTAGCACCAGATAAATTAGCATTTTTTAAGTCGTCCTGTAATTTTGAACCCCCTCTTAAATCTTGCTCTCTTAAGTCAACAGGCGTTTGTTCTGATGTGGCGGCTTGAGGCTGAGGTAAAACCGCCTCAGTTAAATTAGCGTTCGATAAATCTACACCATTTAAATCAACATCTGTCAAGTTAGCCCTTGTTAAATTGGCTCCCTCCAAATGAGCAAGTTCCAAGGAAGAATTAGTAAGATTTGCATTTGTTAAGTTAGCAAATCTAAAACTTACTTCTCTCAAATTAGCATTAGTTAAGTTAGCTCCAGACAGATTAGCGTTCCGGAAGGAGGTTTCAGTTAAATTAGCATTTGTTAAATTGGCATCTCGCAAATTAAAATCCATCATATGCCAACCTGCTAAATTACATTCACTCAAATTAACTCCAGCTAATTCACGGGGCAACTGACCTTTTTGCAGATTAATACAGCCGCTTAAATTAACATCCTCCAATCTACTTGGAAACCTAGTATTTTCCACATTACAACCACTCAGATTAGCTCCTGTTAAATTATGAGCTGATAAGTTTGCACCTGTTAAATCGCAACCTGCAAAGTTAACACCGGATAAATCAGTAGGCAGCCTAGGAAAACCTTTTTCTAAAAGACCAAATAATTCCCTTCCGCCTTTAAACTTGCATCCCCTAAGATCAGCTCCTCTTAAATCATGCTCTCTTAGATCCAATCCACTTAAGTCTTGACCCGCTTTGGGAAATGGCGTTGAAAATAAACTCATTTTTGTATTTGAATTTTCAATCTGATTTGCTGCTTGTTTTAAGGGAATTCCGGATTCTTTGGCAAATTCTTCAGCCATTTTTCTTTGAGTTTCAAGTATTTGTGAAGCTGCTTCATTAGAAAACTCGGAAGGTGTTCCTGGTAAACCATGTTTGGCTTCAGAAGAAGCAGCTACAATTTTTTGGGATTGTATTGGCCTTCCAGTTTTAACACCTGTATTTGAATTAAATGGAATTAATTTTTTACTAGAACTGATATGCATGCTTTAGGAGAATTTTATCAAGAGATTATATTGGATCAGTACATATTAATATATATAATTCTATTATTGTATATTTTAATATTTACTTAATTTTATTTAAGTAAATATTAAAAAAACGCTTAGTATTTGAATTAACTTACAGGAATGAATGTTCAAAGCAAAAGTATAATTTTCGCAGGTAAAGATATTATTTAAGCTTCCAAAGCTTCTACTGCTCGACGATCGACATACACCCATAAATCTCCGGGTCTCCATAATAAAGCTTCCCCCTTCGGCAAACGATAAATACGCAAAGATCTAATTATAATTTGGGCATTTGGGTTTTTATTAGCTCGAGGATCATTTAATAAGCTGGTACGTAGTTTTAAGCTTTCTTTCCAAGTACGACATAAAGCAGGTCCAGAGTCTCCACGACACAAGATTGCCACCTTGAAATTAGGTTGTTCCCATCCTAAAATATAATAACAATTGGGTAATTTTGCTTCTTCTGATGAATAGGAGGAATAACCTTGGGTCAAATTTAAGGCCCTCCCATGCCAAAAGATTTCCTTTTGTATAAAACTAAAGCGGTACTTACTTTACGGGCTCCACCGCTATCTGAAGGGCTATTAATAATTTGATTATTTAAAACTAAAGTAGTGGAGCCTCCTCCGTCTAAGTTAATAGCTTCAATAACTCCAATTTCTTTTAGTAAAGCGGATAACTCCCATAAGGTTAAACCCACCGAATCTTTTTGTCTGCCATCGGCTGTTAGCCAAATGAAACGTCCTGGAGCTGTCATACCAACAGCAGTTCTGGGAGCAACCCCACCAATACCAGACCTTGAGGTAAAACCTTCAATTTTTTCATTTAAAACAATTTCGCCCCGGCTAATTAAATAAGGTCCACCTCCTACAACGTGTACAGTATTGGACCAATCGGGATCGCTATACCAAGTTAAAGTTAATTTGTCTCCCCGAAAAATATTGCCCAGCTTATCATCTGAAGAAGCGGATAAAACATAATCAGTACGAGTAGGCTGAATAGGATTAGCACTATCATAAGTATTTACTCGGGTTCGGACAATACCTCCTCCATCAACTAATAGGCAAGCACGGCCATTTCCACAATTAACTTGCTCTTGCCACCAATGATTAAAAAAACTAATACCATTTGAATTAAGCTTTTCAGATTGATTTATATTATCTACTTTCAAATTGAAGTCAGCATTTTTTTTACCGGCCGGAAAATAAGCACTTAAAGCATTACTATTACCCAGTTCACTCTTATAAACTGTTAAGCTGCCGCTAATTGAAGGACGTGCAAAGTGTAATTTACCTTCTTTGTCTATGCTAACCGAAGCTCTACGGGAATATGGCCCAGTAATCCACTCACGGTCTATCGCTAAAGAGCCAATTGGCATACCACGATTAGTAAAATAATTAGCATTAATACCAGCAATTGCACCTTCACGAGCGACTATTTCCGGTAAAGTTGCTTTCGCCCAAATTGTATTCGGCTGAGCCAAAGCTGGCTTTACCATAAATCCTTGCCTGGTATCAATTTCGAGGATATTAATTATTACTGAGCCTCGATTTAAGTTTTTAATAAAGCGGTGATGAATGAGACCGGGCATAATAGTTTCTTGCTCAAGATCAGTTATATTTGCCCAAACTGCTGAATGAGTGAAGAATAATTGAATAGAAAAAATTGTTAATAAGTAAATAAATAGCTTTTTCATTTTAAAGTTTAGTAAAAATATGCCTTAATTTAAAATTATATTAGACAATAGAGTCTCAATACAAAATAATGAATTAAATCTTTTTTTGATATTCTTTGCTTTAATGTTTTTATTTTTAATTTAATAATTTTCTATGTTAATTCAAGACTTAATTTCGCAATATATTCAGGATTACTTAGGCACTTATTTGGCCGAAAACAATAATTTAAATTTACAAAATAAAGTTGAAATCCCACAAAATCAGAATTATGGCGATATTTCTAGTACTGCACCGTTAGCTTTAAGTAAAGTTCTTAAAAAAGCTCCTTATGTTTTGGCTGAAGAAATTAAAAAAGTTTTGGATGAGAAATTAAAAGACTTTGCGGAAATTGAAGTTATTAAGCCGGGTTTTATTAACTTTAAGCTCAAGCCTTCGGCTTACGGAGAAATATTACAGCATTTTGATAATACTCAAAGCCTAATTACTCAAACAAAAAACCAAAATGATAATCAAAAGCTTTTAATTGAATTTGTTTCGGCTAATCCGACTGGAGACTTACATTTAGGACATGGACGAGGAGCGGTAATTGGAAGTGCTTTAGCAAATTTATTAAAGACAATTGGACAAAATATAATAACTGAATTTTATATTAATGATGCTGGCGAACAAATTAATAAACTAGGACTTTCAGCCTGGAATTTATATAAACCAGATCAAGCTTTTGAAGGTGCTGATCAGTATCCCGCTGAATTAATACAACCATATTTATCTGATTTAAAACCCGATTTAAAACTAGAAGAATTAACCAATATTGTAAAAGAACGCATTTTAAATAAACAAAAAGAAGTATTAAAAAACATTCGAGTTAACTTTGACCTTTGGTTCAGCGAAAAGAAGGAATTACATGAAAATAATTGCCTGGAAAAAACCTTAAAAACATTAGAGAGTAAAAATTTAACTTATCAAAAAGATAATGCACTTTGGCTTAAATCAAGCGAATTAGGAGATGAAAGAGATAGGGTTTTAATTAAATCAGAAGGTAAAAACCCAACTTATTTAGCGGGAGATATTGCTTATCATATTAATAAATTTGAACGAGCTACTAATTTACTAGACATTTTTGGAGCTGATCATCAAGGCCAAGAGCTTAGTTTGAAAGTTACGCTAAAAGCCTTGGGTTACGATGAAAGCAAATTTCAAATTTTATTCATTCAATTTGTCAGTCTTTTGCGAAATGGCACTGAAGTAAAAATGTCTAAACGAAATGGCTCAGTAATTACGGTAGAAGAAGTTTTGGAAGAAGTAGGTGCTGATGCTTTTAGATTTATGCTTTTACTAAGCAATATTAATAATAAATTGGCCTTTGATATAGATTTGGCCAAAAAAGCTGATGATCAAAATCCAGTTTTTTATGTTCAATATGCTCATGCTCGGGCTTGTAGTATTTTGCGAAATGCTTGCCAAGATTTATTTAAAGAACAAGACTTAAAAGATATTAAAAGCGAAATTTTAGATTTAATTATGACTGAAAGCTTATCTGACCGAGAAAAACAAAGTACTAAAGATTTAATTTTGAAATTATCATTTTTTAATCATGAAGTACACAGAGCGGCTGAAACATTAAATCCGAGTGCTTTAGCTCATTATTTAATTGATATTGCTAATAAATTCCATAGTTTTTATGGTAGTTGCAAAGTTATAAATCCAGATAATAAAAATTTGAGTTTGGCTCGCTTGAGTTTAATAAAAACTTTTCAACGCATTATGCAAAAAGGTTTAGAAGTATTAATTATTGATGCACCTGAAAAAATGTAATTAATAATGTGAGTTTAATAAATTTAAAACTTAACCAAAACCAACCATTATTATATGTGCGTAAGATTAATTCAAATTGCTTACACCAGTAAGAGTCATCTTAATCTGATGCTGAATCAACTTATCAAGCTCCGAGGGAGACATTTCCGCATCAATTTTCAAAAAACACCCTTCTATCCAGAGATTTGAGAATCCATGAATTTGAGACCATATAAATAAAGAAATCTCGGAAATGTTCCCGGCTTTAATAAACTTATGAAATTGACAATATTCCATTAGCCTCACCAGATAAGAAAAGCAATCTTCGCTTTTTACCTTAATACCCTGATGATTCCGATCTCTTCCCAGAAAACCCGAAAACATTAACTTATATTGTTCTGGATTTTCCATGGCAAAGCGGACATAGACTTCACACATCTTTTGATATCTTTTTTCTGGATCATGTACACTTTGCTCAACAACTTTGAAACGGTCATTTAAAGAGGTAAATCCATCTTCTACAATGGTAGCAAAGAGAGCCTCTTTATTTACAAAATGCTTATACGGAGCCATATGACTAATACCCACTGAACGAGCAATTTCACGCAAGCTCACAGCATGTGCACCCAGCTGAGATATCAAAAGTAGAGCATGTTTTATCAAAATGGAGCGTGTACTATCGTCAGAAACTTTCATTACTCAACCTTAATTTTGAAATGTCTTTTAGAAAATCAGAAAGTAATTGTATTCCATCTACGGAACTTTCTCTGGCAGCAGTATGTCCCCCGGCAATTACATGGACTTTGTCTATAAAACTTTGAGGTGCAGATTTTTTATAGCTTTCAAAAATGGAATTATCTTTTCCTACAACAATTAGCATTGGAACTTTACTATTATCGACTAAATCAAAACTGTTCTCTGTCCTTAGTAAGATGGCATTTATCAATCTGACCGTATCTATTATAATCTTGTTTGAATAGAAATGCTTAATCACTTCATATTTCCATTCAGGGTGAAATTCAAGTGAAGAACTTTCGTAAATGAAGTTTGCCGCTTGAATTCCCAAAACTTCTT
>JAAFJH010000139.1 GCA_013298875.1 Synechococcales cyanobacterium bin2.concoct.b11b12b14.033 | reverse complement strand
AAACAAGGTCTTTCAATGAAAGAAATTGCTGACAAGTTTAAAGTTTCTCAAATGCAGATTTCAAGATGTTTAAATCAGCACCCAGATTATGAGAAATGGAAAGAACAACAAAGGCAACAACATTTAGAAGAAGAAAGATTAAAGAGAGAAAAGCAAACTGATAGAGCTATTGAAAATAGTATTTACTATGCTTTTGAAGAACAAGTTAATCAATATTGGGATTGGGAGAAGAATAAATCTGAAGATATAGATCCGTATAAAGTAGGAAAAGGAAGCAATCAAACTGTATATTTAAGATGTCCTAATGATGATTATAGATGGAGTAAAAAAGCTTGTGAAATTACGAGAGACTCTTGGCAACATGGGCGTTCAGGTTGTAGAATGTGTGCGGGTAAAATTAAAGACTTAGAGGCTCAACCTACCCTCTCAGAAACTTATTCTGAATTTGTAGGTAAATATTGGGACTTTGATAAAAATTCAAAAGAGAATTTAGACCCGCAAATTATTACTTGTGGAAGTAATCGAAAAGCATGGTTTAAGTGCTCTGTTGATGGTTTTGAATGGGAAGCAAATATTGCAGCGACAATCAAACAACAATGGTCTAAAGGGAACACTGGATGTAAAGTCTGCAACGGAACTGTAAATAGAAAATATACAGGCTGGGGCAAAGCAAAATTATTTATAGAAGACCACCCAGAAATGATTAAGAAATATTGGGATTATGAAAAAAATAATGAATTGAATTTATTCCCTGATAAAATATCTAGCGGTTCAGCTAAAAAAGCATGGTTTAAATGCCCAATTGATGGCTTTGAATGGCAAGCTGGAATTAGTTCTATTCAATTAAGTTGGAAAAGAGGAAATAGCGGTTGTCCTGTCTGTAGAGGAATTGAAGCAAATGATACAAATTCTTTATTAGCGAAGTTTCCTGAATATGTAAAAGAGTATTGGAATTATGAAAAAAATAATAGATTGGATTTGTTTCCAGATAAAGTATCTAATGGTTCAGCTAAAAAAGCATGGTTTAAATGCCCAATTGATGGCTTTGAATGGCAAGCTGGAATTAGTTCAATAGCAAGAGCTTCTTGGGGCATAAATAGATCGGGTTGTTCAAAATGTAATATCGGCTGGAATCATAAAACAATACTTGCTTTTGTCAAAAGTTTAACTCCAGTATTGTCTTCATTAGAGCCAGCAGAGTTATATAGCATTCTCAGGCAAAATGGCTTAATTTCAGCATCAAAACGCTTATCTAAGAATAAAGATTTGCTAAACGATATTATTAAATTGACTTATATTCCTGAAGAGAAGAAAGAAAAAGCAATTGAAAATATATGTAATAAGTTAGAACTAAATGTAGTAGATGATATAAAAGAAAATTTTGAATCTGACGATGAATTGAAAGAAAACAAATTACCAAGCAAAGAAGAAATTATTGAACAAGAAGAATTACCAACGCTTAGTCCAAAAAATATTTTAAAAACAATTGATTCTTTAAAAAATCTTATTGCTAATCCAGATGAAGAAACTGTTGAATTTTTAATATCTAAACCTGTTGGTAAATTGTGGAAAAAAATATTAAATAATGAAGAATTACAAGATTTAGAAGAAATAGCAAAGTATCAAGATGGTGAGTATTCAACAGAAGTAAAAAAAAGATTTTTGTCTCAGTACAAAGGAGCTAAAGCTTTAGAAATTCCAAATGGTTATTCATTCAAGATAAATGAAGAAATAATAGAACCTAATCTTATGCAACGATTAATTGCTTATAGGGTTTTAACAGAAAAACGAGTTGGTAATTGGTCTGGAACTGGTGCTGGTAAAACAATGGGAGCTATTCTTTCAAGTAGAGTTATTAATTCTAAAATTACATTGATTATTACTTTGAATAATACACTAGAAGGCTGGAGAGATGAAATATTACATAAATTTCCTAATAGTCACATTCATATAAAAAACCGCTATGAATTTATTAATCAAGGCGAATATAATTACTTACTTTTGAATTATGAAACTTTTCAAATGCCTGATTCTTCTAGCTATGTCAAATATTTAATTGATAATTTTAAGGTGGATATGATTATTCTTGATGAAATTCACTCTACAAAATCCAGAAATGGAGTAGAAGAGTCGAGAAGAAGACAAGTTATAAATGGTTTATTATCAAAAGCTCAAGAACAAAATATATAACTTTCTGTTTTAGGAATGAGTGCTACTCCTGTTATAAATGGTTTGGAAGAATCTGTAAGTCTTCTTGAAATGGTTAAAGGTATTAAGTTTGATGATTTAGATACAAAACCAACAATTTCAAATGCAATGGCTGTTCATGAAAAGTTGGTTGTGCATGGTATTAGATATGTTCCAAAATATAAAATCAAATTACATGAAGAATGTATTGAAATAAACGGTAATTCTATTCTGGAAAACCTTCAACAAATTAGAAAAGGGCAGGTTTTAGATGTTGAAAAAGTTTTACTGAAATTAAAAATCGAAAAAATACTTGATTTA
>JAAFJH010000138.1 GCA_013298875.1 Synechococcales cyanobacterium bin2.concoct.b11b12b14.033 | reverse complement strand
ATTACCCTTTATTAGATTTTAGTAGTTTTTCAGATAAGGAAGTTGATTCATTAAGTGAGTTGGGTTTTCAATACGATATGGATAATAAAAGTTGGTATTTAGCTTTAAGTAAATTAAAAAAATAAAATAATATTTTTATGTTATTATTAATTTAGCGTTTCCTTGATGACTACTAGTGACGGGAAAATCTGTTAGGATTGTAGTTATTCCGTGAACAGAGGTTCAGGTGTGGTGCATTCCTGTAATTTAGAAAACCCTGTCAGAAGAGCTACCCTATGTGAGTAAAGGCTCTTCATTCAAAAGTAAAAAATGTATAGACAAAACATCTAACAGTTAATAAAAAAATATAAAAATGAAGACAAAGCTTAAAATCGAAAGAGAAGTAGACATAAGAACATTGGTTGTTCGTGCCAAAGTAAGAAATTGGGGAAATGCTGAGGTGGATGGTACAGACGATACAGAAGGTAATAAAATACCTTGCCGAGATGGGAAATTCTGGAAACCTATTATTGATATTGATAGTGGGAGTATAACAAATTGGACACAAGGTACCACTGCTAAAATACATTACAAAATTGCAGATTGTTGTGGTTGGGAATTAGTAGATAAAGAGGGGAATATATTACTCAGTGCAGAAGATGGTTATGTACCTCCAACATTAAGCCCTTCTGAAAATGGGTTTGGTGATTATATTATTATGAATATAGATGAAAACGGGATAATTGAAGAGTGGGAATTTGATATTAGTGATTTTATTGAGGATTAGTGAATATAATTGATTTAAAAGCCTAGTAAATTATATACAATGTCAAAAAAAATAATCAGTGAAAACCTATCTATAAGAGAAATTGCAAAACAGTTATGGTCTTTACTAGACAGTATTGATACCTTATCAGATATATGCAAACCAACAGAAAAAGATCCTAAAGCAGCGATGGCTTTTTATAACAATGCTATGAAATATGTGGGGGAAAGATTTAAACTATTGCAGTCAGATGGGGATAAAATATACACTAAAGAAGAATTTGAAGCATTAAATGTCACGCAATCATTGCCATCTGATGATGAATTAATAGAACTGGCAAAAAGTACCTGTATGTTGCATAAAACTAGTAATGAACTAGGTTTCTTAGTAACTTTTGACTTGAATGATTTACGAAAATTTTGTAATAAAATAATAGAAATCTGCTAAGATATTTTTATTATTTAAAAAGAAAACAATGTTTAAATTATTAGAAAGAATTTCAAAAGATCAAATAAAAGATCAAATAAAAGATCAAAATAAAGAATTAAGTACTAAAACTATTAATGAAGTTATTGAGGAGATTCACGAAACCTTTTACACCGAAGTTGATAGGTTATTAGAGTTAGCAAAAATTGAGACTCCTTTAGATACTAATCAGAATTTGATTTACAAGGCTGAAAGATTAAAAACTCTTGGGTTTACTAATACAAGAGAAGTGAAGGAAGCTGAAAACGAAGTTGAAAGACTTAAAAAATTGAGGATAGATAATGAAGCAAAGAAAACATTAATTGAAGCAATAAATTATTTCTCTTTTAAGTATCCGAACTATAAATTTATTACAGAAGAAAGTGTTAAAAAAATCTGTAAAAAATACAACTTAGTTTATGGAGAAATTAACCAATACATTGGAACTGTACCGGATGAAAACTTAAAGCACATAGAAGATTTTAAGGTGCATGAATATGATGAATGTTTTTTTTACGAGGAATTTTATTACTCAAGTAAGAGTCAAGATCCTATAAGTAAGTCAAAAGGATATAAAACAGTTGAACATTTTAAAGACATTGAAGATCAATTTGTAGATCCTGATTCAAATTACAACCGTAAACGTAATGGGGCTAGGGGGGATGATTCTTCTCCTTATTACCTTTACATGGTTACGAATATTAAATGTCCTTTGGAAATTGTAGCTCCTTTGAAGGACTTTAATACAAGGCCAGAAGTGCTAGAGTTCCAAATTTCAGTGCCTGACCCTATTGTATTAAAACCTATTATTTTCAATAACCAAAAACATTATTTAATAGTAACTGCGTGGGGATTAGAAGCTAGTGATGAACTTATTGTTAATACAAATCAAAGAGGGATAAAGATTTAGTTCCTGCCAAATAGACTCATATCACTAGTATAACCGTTCAAAAAAGCTTGCGTGATATCATTATGTTGTTGTTGAGTGAAACCCGTCTCAACTCTTGAAGCATGATTTTTTAATTTGAATTTTTCATATCTGGATTCTTGTTTTAGACTTTCAATATAGGATTGACCTGATTGAAGTTTCATATGAGGTGCCATACTGATAAGTGTTTCAAGTATCACGACATGTACGAATTCCTCAGGAAACTCATCTATAGCGGGTATGATGGGGTAGTATAGTAATTTAACTTTACGTCTTTTAGTACAATCATCAGGTTGTTTCGGCAAAGGATCCAATACTCTCATTAAAGTACTGCTAGGTTTTGGAGATGGCAAGATTGTATATCTTCTACCCGCCAGAGAAGAGAAAGCTAAATAGTAAGGAGTGAATGAGTA
>JAAFJH010000137.1 GCA_013298875.1 Synechococcales cyanobacterium bin2.concoct.b11b12b14.033 | reverse complement strand
TGGTGATTTGATTTTGAATGGAAATGCTAATTTTACGAATGTTGACTTTGCCACGGTAGCTGCCAATGGTGCAAATATTAATGTAAGTATTTCAGATACTGATGGATTGCAAGTTCTTGATTCTGACTTGGGTAATAGTGGCAGCTTAAATGTTATAACCCAAACAACGGGTGCTAATACTAATGGAAACCCATTTGGCTCCGAAGACGATTTAGACTTAAATGGAAATATTAATGCCCAAACAATTACTTTGAATGCATTAAGCAATGATATTAATCAAGTGGCTGGCATAATGACCGGGCAAGACCTAAGTGCTAACACTAATACTGGCAATATTACTTTACTCGGGGATCCATTAGCTGGTCAGTTTAATGATTTGGTGAATTTTCAGACTAATTCTAATAGTGGAACGGTGGCATATGTAGACGATAATGATATAAATCTATTAACCTCTAATGTGGGAGCTGGTAATTTATATATTAGATCTGAATTTGGTAATATTAATCAGTCAGGGGCGATATCAGGTAATAGCTTAGTTGCACAGACAGCTTCTAATGGAGACATTAATTTAACTAATACTAATAATTTATTTAATGATTTTACGGGAGTTAGTTCTGATCTGCTCGGTAATGGCGGAAATATTAATTATACTAATAATGGAAATATTAATTTAACTACTGCTACTTCTCCGATTTTTGGAGGAACTTTGCCATTTGATTCAGGTACTGGAACTATAAATATTACTACTAACACTGGTTCAAACGGAAATATTAATATACTCTCAGATATTACTGGACAAACTATTAATTTAGATGCTGATGGCACAGGAATTATACAACAAGCTCTGGGTACCAGCATTACAGGAAATACTTTAACAACTACTACTGATACAGGAGATGTGCTTTTAGGTATACCCACTAATGATGTTAATGATTTTCAAGCCACTTCAACTAGTGGTTCAGTTGGTTATGCTGATGCCAATGATATAAACCTTTTAGCTTCAAATGTTGGAACAGGCAATTTAATTATTGGTTCATTTGGCCCCGGTAATATAACCCAAAGTGGTGCTTTAACGGGTAATAATTTGGTTTTAGGAGCGACCCAAGGAAACATAATTTTAAATACTAATCCAAATGATTTTAATATTTTAAATATGCAAGCTGCTCAGGACGCTTCTTATACTGATGCAGACGGCATTAATTTGGTTGGTAATAATTTTGCGGGCAATGGAAGCACTACTACAAATATTTTTTCAGTTACAGCTGGCAATTCCCCTAATCCGAACGGACAAGATGACATTGTAGGTATAAACATTAATAGCCCAACTGCAACAGATATTTCTTTTGGTGGCCTTGATATTAATGGAGGAATGCAGGTATTTACTGGTGCTTCACCTGTCATAGTAACAGCTGGTACAGTTGATTTAACCGCTCAAGCCGGAAATATAAATCAAAGTGGCGGAACAGTACAAGGTACCAATTTAAATTTAAGTACTCAAGGCGGAGATGCAACTATAACTAATGCTGACTTTAGCAATTTAACAGCCAATACAAATGATGGAAATGCTACTTATTCAGATTTAGACGGAATAAATGTTAATGATTCAAATGTAGGAGCTGGGATTTTAACGGTTAATAGTTTGGTAGCTGGATTGGTTTCTGATAATTTAAATGCTGAAACAGACTTGAATTTAATTGGAGATATTACCGGCCAAACAGTTAATTTAAATGCTAATGGCACTGACAATATCACTCAGCCAAGCGGCACAGTCCAAGGTACAAACTTAAACTTAGCTACCCAAGGCCGAAATGCAGATATTAATGATGCTGACTTTACAAATTTAACAGCTAATACAAATAATGGAAATGCTACTTATTCAGATGCAGACGGCATAAATGTCGATGATTCAAATGTCGGAACTGGCACTTTAACGGTTAATAGCTCGGTAACTGGTTTGGCTTCTGATAATAATAATGCTGAAACAAACATAACTTTAAACGGAAATATTACCGGCCAGACAGTTAGTTTAAATGCTGATGGCACTGACAATATCAGTCAGGTCTCGGGTAATTTTACAGGTGGAAATTTAAATTTAAATACTCAGGGCGGCACGGCCAATTTGGGTATTAATGGAAATACTGACTTTGCGATTATTGGTGGAAATACAAATGGTGGGAATGCAAATTATATTGATACGGATGGTTTAACTGTTTCAGACTTTAAGGTGGGCAATGGAACTTTAAATATTATTTCTTCAAAAGGTAATAATTCAGTTAATTTAAATGGTGATCCTTTTGGCTCTGAGAATGATATTGTGCTAAATGGTCTGATTAATGGAGCAAATGTAAATTTAATTGCCCAAACTAATGATGCAATTGTGCAGACGGGTGGAGTTGTGAATGCTAATAATTTACTTTTACAAACAAATACGGGTAATGCTTCTTTGCCAAGCTTAAATAATAATATTGGTAATTTAACAGCTACTTCTAATAGTGGTGTTTTTACAATTAATGAGTTAAATGGTTTAAATATTTTGCCTTCTAATTTAGGAAATGGCTCTCTAGCCGTAAATTCGGGTGGAACTATTAATGTAGCGGGTTCTTTAAATGCTCCAAGTGGAATTGCTTTAACGGCGGGTAATGAGGCCAATATTAATTTGGGTAATAATG
>JAAFJH010000136.1 GCA_013298875.1 Synechococcales cyanobacterium bin2.concoct.b11b12b14.033 | reverse complement strand
AAAATGATTCAGTGTCCGAAGCAGTATTAGATGGTTGCTTTAATGTTTTTATCCGTCACTTATTAGATACTTTCTTACTGATTTTTCCAAATTGGTAAAGTGAAAAAGAATTTACTACCCGCTCCTAATTTGCTTTCTACCCAAATTTTGCCACCATGAGCTTCAATTAAATGCTTAGTAATTGATAAGCCTAAACCGGTACCTTTGATATTAATATGCGTTTCTCTTTCCACTCGGTAAAATTCCTGAAATAACTTGGGTAAGCTTTCTTCGGGTATGCCTAAGCCTTCATCAGCAATACAAATGGTAATTTCACTATTATCATGTGCTACAAATATTTTTACGTCCCCGCCACTCGGTGAATATTTAATAGCATTAGAAACAAAGTTTTTCATTATCTGCTCAATTTTACTTTTGTCTCCGCTTATAAAGGGGATATTAGGTGGTGCATTTACCAAAATATTAACCCCGGAAGCATAACCTTTAAAAGTCATGATTATATATTTTAAAACTTCATTAAAATCAATGGCTTGTATTTTCAGCTCTACACGGCCGGATTCTAATCTTTGCATATCCAAAAACTCATCTAAAAGGTCTTTCATTCGATTTGACTCAGAATAAATAGTATTTAAAAATTCTTTAATCTGCTCAGGTTCAAAGTCTCCGGTTAATAATAATTCGGTAAAACCTAATAAACTGCTTAAAGGTGTTCTTAATTCATGGCTTATCATGCTCGTTAAGCGAGATTTCATTTGAGTCATCTCTTCAGCTTGTCTTTTTAATTGATCGCTGGCGACTTTACCGGCTTTCCAACTTGAACTTTCATGTTTTAAGGCTTCTTCTTCCGTACTCATGAATTTCACAATGCCTTCCAGCTCTTGATTAGTCATTTGAAGCATATTAATTGTCGATCGCTGCTCATGCAAAACACTTTTTATGCTATTAAATTCTTCAATGGCTTTGGCCTTTATCCCCATGGCTTCTTTTAAAATGCCTTGTATTTGCCTTTTGTCTTCTACTTGGGTTTGGCTGGTATAATCGCACCAAACTCTAAACTTTTTGCGTAAATAATCATAAGCTGGGCTTTTACCTGCAAAAAAACTTTGTCCAGGACATCTTTCGCCACCCGACCAATTAATTAAATATTCAAAACCATATTCACCATTCGAATTAGCTTCATATCGGCCTAAAGGTTTTACATTTATATTTTTTACTCCCCAAAAAGCACTTAAGCAATTTACCAAATGCACTTCCTGTTGAGCATAAGCAATATCTTTCCAATTAGGAATTCTTTTAACAATGCTTGGGTAAATAATGTCTAATTCAGTGCCATTTTCAGCTAAACTTTTAAATAAAATCCGACCACCTAATAATCCAGGCTTAATCACCAAACTGCCTAAAGTATCCAGTAAATCGACCGGTAATATTTCGACAGGTGCATTTAATCTTAGCTTGGCTGTGGCCTGTTTAATAAAATCAATTTCCCCGCTTAATAATACGCACAAAGAACCAATTGCAAAACCAAATTCCGCCGAATAAGAATAATTGGGGTTTAATAAAAAATCTTCATCAATAACTGCTCCAAAGGCCGGAGATAAAATACTTTGCAGCTGATTAATTAAAGCTTCAATGGCTGGTAATGTCTTCCCTGTATTTGGGTTAGAGATAATACCTTTATCTTTTAATAATCTAACTATGGCTGAAACCCATAAACCACTCACCTCATCAATTGGCTTGCCTAATGCATCAAGCCCAAAGGGAGTTTGTTCTAAAGGCAGAAAATTAAAGTCTAATAAATTCATAAAATTTCTAACAATAATTTATACCCATATTTAAGCTAAAGTTTTATTAAGATATTTATAAACATTCAGAAAACAAATTAGGATATTTTCAAAAAACTTAAAAATATGTTTATGCTTAAGAATTTTCTCAGCACCAAAAACCTCAATTCTCAGATAGTTGATGAGTTATTAAACAAAGCTAATTGGCTTAAACAAAATAAAAAGCAATTGCCCGATTTAGCTCTTTTAAAGGGTAAAATTATTCTCAATTTGTTTTATGAAGCTAGTACCCGAACCCGCCTAAGCTTTGAAATTGCGTCTAAACTTTTGGGGGCTAATTTTGTTAATTTTAATCCTAGTTTATCATCGCTTGAAAAAGGGGAATCCTTTCAAGATACAGCTTATACGTTAGCTCAGCTAGAAATTGATGCCATTATTATTCGGCACCATGAAGACGGAGCTGCTCAGAAATTAGTTGATTGCTTAAAGCCATATAATCAGGAAAATAATATTTCGGTTATTAATGCTGGCGATGGTGTTTCCGAGCATCCGACTCAAGCTCTTTTAGATTTTTACACAATTCTTTCTAATTGCCCGGACTTATCAGTAAAGGATAAGCAAATTGTAATTATTGGAGATTGCTTGCATAGTCGAGTAGCAAGATCAAATATTTATTTATTAAAAGCCATGGGAGCTAAAGTGAAATGTGTTGGACCTCAAGCCATGCTTTCAGCTGAGTTTTTGGAAATGGGTGCAGAGTTAGATTATGATTTAGTTAATGGTTTGAAAGATGCTGACTTTATAATTGTTTTAAGAATACAAAAAGAGAGACTAAAACTAGAATTTAACTTAGACTTAGAAGCCTATAAAAAAGGTTTTTGTTTAACCGAAGAAAGATTAAAAAAAGCTAATTTAAATTTAGACCAAGTAAA
>JAAFJH010000135.1 GCA_013298875.1 Synechococcales cyanobacterium bin2.concoct.b11b12b14.033 | reverse complement strand
TAAACCTATTGAAATGAAATTTTTTAATAAAAATAAAGAGGTACTTAGGTTTAAAGGGGCAAATGAGCCGTCAAAGGTAAAAGAAGAGGTAATTGAAGAAATAGAATTTTAGTGTAATTTAATGTAAAATAAACTTGCTTTAAAGGGGTTTTGTTTCTTTGAATAATTTGCATTCCTCTTTAAAGCATAAGTTTATTGGTAGCCCGAAAGAAGCGGAATTCGGCTAAGAGAAAAAGCCCAAAAGATTACTAGGCTCACTCGTTCCCTCATTTCGCTCGGCGATACCCGCTCCTCTCCAGTCGCTAGTATTGATTGTGGGCTTTTTCTCAGTTTGTTTATGTTTTATGTTTAAATTAGCTTTAGTAATTTTTTGTTTGGAAATGAGTTTTAATAAAGTTTTAGAAAAATACCGCAAAATTTCTTTCTCAGAAAAGGATAAAGGAGCGAGATTTGAACGGTTAATGAAAGCTTATTTGCTTACTGACCCTAAATATGCTTTTAAATTTAAAACAGTTTGGTTATGGGAAGAGTTTCCACAAAAACATGATTTGGGAGATACTGATACTGGTATTGATTTAGTAGCTTTAACAAATGAAGGTGATTACTGGGCAATTCAATGCAAGTGTTATCAAGAAAGTTCAACCATTGATAAACCAGCAGTTGATAGTTTTTTAGCCACTTCTAGTAGGCAATTTAAAGGGGAAGATTTTAAAACAACATCTTTTGCACATAGGCTTTGGATTTCTACAACCAATAAATGGGGACCTAATGCACAAGATGCAATCAAAAATCAAAACCCTCCAGTATCAAGAATTAATTTAGATGACCTTGTAAATGCACCTTTAGACTGGGAAAAATTAGACAATGGCATTACTGGAGAAATAGCAAGAACAAGTAAAAAAGAAATTAGAGATCATCAAATAGAAGCTCTGAATAAAACAAATGAATATTTTAAAGCTAATGACAGAGGCAAGCTTATTATGGCTTGTGGCACAGGTAAAACCTTTACTTCTCTTCGTATTGCTGAAAATGAAACTAATGCAAATGGATTAATTCTATTTTTAGTTCCTTCAATTGCCTTATTAGGACAAACTCTTAATGAATGGTCTATTGACGCAAAAGAACCAATTAATGCAATTTGTATTTGTTCTGATCCTGAAATAACTAAAAAAAGAAGCAAATTAGAAGACATTGATACTTCTTCAGTCGTTGATTTAGCTTATCCAGCTTCTACAAATGTTGAAAGTATTTTACGCCAATTTAAAAACTTAAAAACTAAAACTGGTTTAACTGTTGTTTTTTCTACTTATCAGTCTATTGAGGTTATTTCCAAAGCACAAAAAGAATTAGAAAAAGCCAATCCAGAATATGCTCAATTTGATTTAATTATTTGTGATGAAGCACATAGAACTACTGGAGTTTCCTTGGTGGATGAAGATGAAAGTGCATTTACTAAAGTTCATAATAATGATTTTATAAAAGCAAAAAAACGCCTTTATATGACAGCTACACCACGATTATATGATAGTGAAACAAAAAGTAAAGCCGCTCAAATGGAAGCTGTTTTATGTTCAATGGACGACACCAAATTATATGGTGAAGAAATTTATAGAATTGGCTTTGGTGAAGCAGTAGAAAAAGGTTTATTAGCTGATTATAAAGTTCTGATTCTTACACTGAATGAAAATGATGTACCGCCAGCCGTCCAGAAAATGATAATGGACAAAGAAAATGAAATTAATACTGATGACGCTTCTAAATTAATTGGTTGTATTAATGCACTTTCAAAACAAATTTTAGGAGATGAAGGAATTATAAAAGAAACAGACCCAGAGCCAATGAAAAGAGCCGTTGCTTTTTGTCAAAGTATTGCAGTTTCAAAAAAAATAACAAATACTTTTAATACCGCCACTGATAGTTATATTTCTGAATTGCCAGAAGAAAAACAAAATAAAATGCAGTTAGTATCATCTCAACATATTGACGGTACTATGAATTCTACTCAAAGAAATGAATTATTATCTTGGCTGAAAGAAGAACCTAAAGAAAAAGAATGTAGGATATTAACTAATGTTCGTTGTTTAAGTGAAGGAGTTGATGTACCTTCTTTAGATGCGGTTTTATTTTTATCAGCCAGAAATTCTCAAGTTGATGTAGTTCAATCTGTTGGTCGGGTTATGCGAAAAGCCCCTAATAAAAAATATGGTTATATTATTATTCCCGTGCTTATTCCTTCCACCATTGAACCAGATAAAGCTTTAGATGATAATGAAAGATATAAAGTTATTTGGACAGTATTAAATGCACTTAGAGCGCATGATGACCGTTTTAATGCCACTGTAAATAAAATTGAACTCAATAAAAATAAACCTGAACAAATTTTAGTTGGTCGTCCTGAAATGTCTTTTGATAAAGACGGTAATCCAGTTTATCCAGATACTGGTAATATTCCATCGTCTAAAAATATTTCTGAACAAATATCACTGCAATTTCAACAATTACAGAATGTAGTTTTTGCAAGAATGGTTAATAAAGTTGGAGATAAAAGATATTGGGAACAATGGGCTAAATCAGTTGCTGAAATCGCTACCAGACAAACGGAACGCATTACTAAAATTATTACCGAAAATTCTAAACATCAAAAAGAATTTAATAATTTTTTAGAAGGTTTACATACAAATATAAATCCAAGTATTTCACAGAATGATGCTATTGAAATGTTATCTCAGCACATCATCACAAAACCAGTATTTGATGCTTTATTTGA
>JAAFJH010000134.1 GCA_013298875.1 Synechococcales cyanobacterium bin2.concoct.b11b12b14.033 | reverse complement strand
AGTCATTTCACCATGGAGAATAGTAACTAAAGCATAGTTGGAAGAAATGTAAGGTTGAAATATTTTTGTGGGATGAGAACCTCTTCTCAAGTCATCTTTTAAAAGAATGTGTTTTATTAGTTCATATTCACTTTTTTTGAAATTTATATCATTACTGCAAATAAGCAAAGAGGGTATTTGAAAAATAGATAGTATGGAAAGAATAATTTTGATTTTAGTGTACATAATTTTCACTTTAATTTTTAATAACCCTATAATATCTCGGTTTTGCATTTCCATAGTATCCATCAAATCCAGCTCCACTAATCCAACGACAAGTATATTTTCGGCAAAGTAATTATGATTATCTTCTACCGTAAAGTTATAAACCTTCCCCCCAGTTAATTCATTAATAGATAGAACTTGCACCTTATTTAAATTTAAATCTAATAATTCATCTGATACTTTCAAGTCTTTCGCTTCTACCCATTTTCCGTTTAAATAAAATTCATGATCCGGTGTTGGCTTTATCACTTTTCCGTTTGCGAGACTTATTTCAAGTATTTTTTTTGCTTGTCGGATAAATACTTTCTCTACTTCTTTCTCTTCTATTTCTTTAGTATTTTCATTAAAACTAAGTACCTTGTCTCCAATCTTTATTTCTTCAATATTTTTTACTTTCCCCTCTGAAAGACTAATTTTTACACCCTTTGCTTTTCAAATAAGTACATCATCTGCCTGGATCGCCTTCTTAGTAATATACTTTTGGTTCTTTCGAAAGGTCTCTCCCTGTGTTTTTTTTGATGACTTTAATTAGCTCATTCGCAGAAACAGCAATGTCAAGTTCTACATCACTTGGATCTAAAGCTGTACGATCAAGCAGGTATTTTTTAGGAGTCATTTTGACAAAAAGCTCTACCACTTCCGGACAGTTACATTCTTTGTGATCTGGATTGTTTCGATCAAGACATCTTATAAGAGAATGAACACCAGTATCTAGCCGAAGTAAATGTGAAATATGATCCCATTGCCTTTGTTCTACCGCTTTCTTACAATATTCTTGTTGTGAATCAGTTTCATATATAAAAGGACTTAAGTCTATGGGATCGACTGAGCGGGCAAGAATTTTGTAATAATTAACATCTTCGAGATAAAGCTTTTTATTCTTTAAGTATTGCGTGTCATTAATTAAACAGTTTTTTAGTAGAGTAATCAGTACGGCTGAATTAGGTATTTTTTTATTTAAATATTTAACTTCTTCACAAGATGGATCAGGGAAATGCTTTGCTAATCCACCTGGATAAAATTTTCCACACTCCCGAGAAATTAAGTCTCTCTCTCTCTCTCTCTCTCTCTCTCTCTCTCTAGAATATGGTTTTGCAGATATTTCTTTAATCATTACACCTAATCTAAGACAATTTGTTTCCCGCAAATCAAAATCTCCTATAAAGAAATGTTTTCCTATTTCACTAATTTCATCGTGTACTCTTTCGTAGTACTTTGTATTTTCGGGGGATAGTACTGTCTGTATTTTTAAATAACTAAAATTTTTTTCTTTAGGCATACAACTATTACCCAATAATAGAAATAGCAAAATTAATATATTATTTCTATTTTTCATGTATTTTTCCTTCTCTAATCTCTACTTTTGATGGGTCTAGAACTGTAAAGTAACCTTTCTTTCCTGTTTCTGGGTCTATACTTTTTTTCAATATTTCATAATGAAGATGATATGGAATTGTTTTATAATTGCCAACTTCACCTACTACCTGATTAGTACTTATTTTATTTCCGGTTTTAAATTGACTATAACTACTTAATGGCATATGACGATACCTTACCGCATAACCGTCTCCTTGTTCTACTACAAATTCATCTCCTTTCAAATAAGTTCCGTTTATTACGCTTCTTACTGGTGTGTCTTTTATATTCCCGGCTCCTAAAGTACTCCCTATATCTTGCCCCGCATGCAGTCGATAATAATATTCTGATCCCTCACTACCTAAATACCTACTACCTTCATGAGCAGCATGTATTATATTACTGTTATCATCAAAGCTAATTGGACTTGGCATTCCAGCATAGGCATATAATCCCGTTTCTTCATCTTTTAAAGAGTCTTTGTACTTTTTCATATCAAATTGCGTACGTAGTTTTAATAAAGCTTTTGCTCTTTGCTTGTGATAGTCTACTACTTTCTCCATTTCTTTTCGATAAGGCTTTATATATTTATTAAATTCTTGAGTGTAGTAAGGTTCTGGCGGTTTTACATATTGTGTTGGTAATTTATACCTACCATTAAATTCTTCATCTCTTATTAAATGATCCCATTTCCTACCCTTGGTAAAAGAGTTTTCCATCTCTCTAGTTACGTCATTCCAATAATTCAGAATTTCTTCTTTATTGTTTCCTAAAGAATTATATCTATTAAGATAACTATTATACTCTTTTTCAATACGTTCTTTATTAGTGAGGGGCTTTTCTTGAAATATACTTTTTAAATTTTCAATAGTTTCATTTATTAAAGCAATTGGAGGATCATTATTTGGATCTCCATAAGTGAAGTGTAATTTAGTTTGGACTCCACCACGTCTTTTAGGAATATTATGCACACTATAAAATTCTTTATAACCTAGTTGTAATAATTTTTCCTTTTGTTTTTCTAGGCCTGTTATTTGTTCTTTGATATACTCATTTTGTGCTTTTTGTACTATTTTATTTACTTTTTGTTCTAAACCTTTTTCAATATCATTGACTAATTTCCATTCCTTAATTCCTTTATTCAATGAAGTTAGCCAGTCTATTCCATCTAATTTCATACTCTCCCAAAATACTTTATTATTAATTTCGT
>JAAFJH010000133.1 GCA_013298875.1 Synechococcales cyanobacterium bin2.concoct.b11b12b14.033 | reverse complement strand
GGAACATATTATAAAAAATGATACTTGCTATAATCCTAATTTGGTTCAATCCGCAGAAGATTTTAGTATTAATACTTACTGAAAAACTATCTAACAAGGTTCAACTCATATATTTAATTCATAAGTATCATGAGCTATGGCTGAGGCACCAAAACCTTCTTTCTGGGCAATAAGACCCGTGTTTAAGTATAATCCATTATTTTCATTAGACATACCAAAGTCAAAATACTTTTTATCTTCATAAACTTCATTAATTAAATAATCAATTACTAAATCTAAGGCACCAACTTCTCGCCCTTCTTGCCCATTAACTAAATATTGAGTATGAGCTACTTTATCGTTTTCAAATATCACAGTTCCACCTAATACTTTTTCTTCCTTCTTTGCTATATACAGCTTAATATTCTCGGGAAATAAGTTAGCCAATTTAGTAATTTCTTCTAATGAATGTACTGGCTTTGTATCATGTTGAGAAGCCAATGTTTTAGTTAATAAATTCCAATAATTTTCATATTCTAGGCTTAAGGTAACAGAGATTTTAGCTTTTTTTGCAACATTAACTGACCATTTTCTACCTTTCGAATATTTTCCTTTACTATCTAGATATATTGTTGAACTTATATCTCTTCTAATTAATTTAGCTTCATTTCTAAATAACGCATATTTATCTTCTTCTGACGGCTGCAAGTGATATATATAAGGAATGCATTTATATACTATTTTTCTTATATTTTCTTTCAATAAGAACTCTTTAAACAAATCAAAGATCTCTAACATTTTTTCAGCCTTTATTTTAGTATCTACCAAAACTCCCCCAAAAGTTAAACCTTGATGAGAGTATAAAGTACTATCTTTTAAATTGGCTGGCAAAAGAGCTATTAGCTTATCTTTTTCATCATAAACCAATAATGAATAGTCCTGAAATCTATCAGCATGATAGTCCATGTAATCACGATAAAAGAAAAAATGTCTATTCTTTGCTTCTAAAACAAAGTTATTCCAATCATTTTTATTACTATTTTCATATTTTAAAACTTTCATTTATTCTTCTATTAGCTCTGCATAACCAAACCCATCCAAACCCATTTTGTTACCATTATAGAACATATATGTTTTGTTGTGAGATTTTATAATGGCAGGATAGCTTAAATGAATTGAATCCCAGCCTTTTGGAGATAAATCTATTCCTATTTCTTTATCTTTTCTTTCCCAAATAATTCCATCGAATGAAATGGCCTGTCCCGCAATATAACGCCCATCAATAGTTCCGTAAGTAAAATTCATAATATAGCTTCCATCATATTTGTAAACCCTGGGTCGACCAATTCTATATTCTAAATTCGTTTTATTATTTTCAATACATTTTACTCCTACGCTAGAAAAACTTATACCATCACATGACTCAATATAATTAATATCGTATTTAGGAAAATTTTGATTATTTATATTTTCCCAGTTATTCCCTACTGCATACCAAAATTTAAATCTATTATCTTCGTATATAACTGAATGAATAGCTCTAATATATAATGCTTCGTCTGCTCTATCTAAAACTGGTGTATGATAAGCCCTTTGAAAAGTCTCTCCACTATCTTTGCTTATGGCTAGCCCCGTATATGCTAAAAACTTTGCTTTGCTTACAAGCTGAAATCCCACATAATACATACTAATTTTATTATCTAATCTTAAAATATCTCCAAGTATTACTCCATTATCATCAAACATGCCATCCATCCCGATATCAAGAACTGGCTTTTCTGAGATTTTAATAATTTTTAATGGATTGTTTGAATCGACATCGACATACCCAATTCTGCCAATACCTTGTTTATCTCGAAAACTGGCATAAACTCGAATAGTATTTTCATTTAATAAAAAGGGAGTAGGTGTTAAAGCTGAATTATCTTTCCAGCTACCATCAAAGGGTGGAGTATAAATTAAGCCCTTCTTTTCCCATTTCATTTAATAATCTTCCTTTATTTTGAACAATTTATGAGTATCTACTTTAGACAATTCAGTTTGTTTTAATTGATAGAAGCTTTTTTCTTCAGTATTTTTTTGTATTAAAGCTCCCGCACCAATAAAATTATCTTTGGCAATTTTTACATTATTTTCAATTGTACAGTTTACACCCAAAAAACTATTTTCACCAATTTCGCAAAAGCCAGAGATAACACAATGTGATGAGATAAAGCAATTATCTTTTATAATAGTATTATGTCCAATATGATTACCGCTCCATAAGGTTACATTATTTCCAATTTTTACAAATGGCTGCAAAGTATTATTTTCAAAAACAAAACAATTTTCACCAATTTCGACATTTCTCCATACAAAAGCTTTTGAGCTTATATAACTTGCACATTTATAACCTTTAGCTTTTGCTTCCTTATATAGATTTGTTCTATTGCGATTTAATTTTCCAGAGCTAATAGCAATATATACTTCATATTCGGTTGGCGAATAACTTTGTTCTAATAATTCAAATGGAATAATTGCTAGATTATTAATAGTGGTTTCTGTAATATAATCTTGATTTACACTAAATGCTACAACTTCATAGGATGAATCAAATTGAAAATACTCATATGCTATAAGGCCTGTTTCGCCCGAACCTATTATTATTAACTTTTTGCTTTTAAGCATTTTTTTTGCCTTCAATTATTTTCATAGTTTAAATATTATCATTTCTTTCAAGTATATTTTTTACTTGCTCATAAATTTTCTGTGCAAAATCATAAAACTCTTTTGCTTCTTCCAATGAAGGTTTTCCGTCTGGTAATAAACCTAATTCGATAGGATAACGAGAAGTAATATACAAAATTTAAAAGTACTTTAGC
>JAAFJH010000131.1 GCA_013298875.1 Synechococcales cyanobacterium bin2.concoct.b11b12b14.033 | reverse complement strand
CTGATAGTGCTGGTTTGGCTATTAATTTTCTTCCTATTAAAGGAGCGGCTGCTAACGTGGCTGCCCAATTTACAATAGGCTCTCTTTTACCAGGATTTTTATATTCAATTTTCAAAGACTGGGACGCAAATCCAGGCCAAGGGCAACCACAAATGGCTTATCAAACTGCAAATTCTAATGGAATGCCGGCACAATCAAATTATTTAGCAGGCGGTTTAGGTAATTCTCAAACTCCAACAGACAATCGCCAAGGCCAAACTTTGAGTTATTGTGTTTAAAATAATCAAAAGCCCTGAAAAAATAATATTTGAATTAATAATGATGGCTGATTTAAAGCAGAATCTAATTAAGGCACGTAATAAAGCCATTAATTTATTCGAAATTATAAAACCCCAAATTAAGCTTGGAATGACTGAAAAACAAATTACTGATTTAATTTATGCAGAAGGAGGAAAATTGTATGGAATACAAAAACATTGGCACAAAAAAATTGCCCGAATTGGAGAAAATACACTCTGTCCATATAAAGACAATCCGACTAATTTAGCATTGAAAGAGGATGATATTATATTTTTGGATTTTGGCCCTGTTTTTGAAGATAATTGCGAAGCAGATTTAGGCCGGACTATTGTTTTTGGAAATGATGAATTAAAGCTTAAACTGAAAAAAGACTTGGAATTAGCTTTTACCGAGGCGAAAAACTTTTATCAAAAAAATATTAATTTAACGGGAGCTGAGTTTTATGAATATATTTATAATTTGGCCATTAAATATGGTTGGAAATACGGCTCACCTTATGCAGGGCATTTAATTGGTAATTTTCCACACGAACAAATTTTAGGTGATAATCCTGAGCAATATATTCATCCTGAAAATCATGAATTAATGAGTAACCTAGACAAGTTTAACCAGCCAAGATATTGGATTTTGGAAATTCATTTTATTGATGAAAAGAATAAGTTTGGTGGCTTTTATGAAGACTTATTAAATTGTGAATTATAGCCATTAGTCGCTTTGTTTAAATACGGCCATAGGTATGTAGGCCACCCAAATCAAATTGATTAATACCTAAATAAGTCATATAAATTGCCACAATCCCAATTAAAGCCAGCCAAGCCAAAGTTTTTTCGGAGGCTTTTCCGCTAACTTTAAAATGTAAATAGGCTGCATAACAAAACCAAGTAATTAAAGCCAAATTTTCTTTCGGATCCCATTGCCACAAATTTCCCCACGAATGATTAGCCCACAAAGCCCCCGTTACAATACCAAAAGTTAAAAGTGGAAATCCGAAGGCAATGCATTTATAAATTGCTTCTGGGTAAAATTCAATTGGTTTAAATAAATATAAAGCTGCGATAAAGCCAGCCACCGTAAAAAAGCCATATGAAATTAATAAAGCTGGAACATGAATTGAACGCCAATAACTATTTAAGGCCGGAATTAATGGAATAGCTTCTTTTTGGGAAGATGGAAGCCACAAGGCATAAGCCAAAACCGCAATTATCATTAAAGAACTGGGCCAATCTAAAAAATACCATTTGTATTTGACTATAAAAAACAAACTAATCAAGCTAATGGTCAGCGAAAATATCAGCAAAGATTCATATAAATTCGAACAAGGAAAACGGCCTAAATTAATGCCCCTTATACTTAAGCTGATGAGTAAACCCAAACTAATTAAAGAAAAAATTATAATTTGGCTAATTGAGCTGAATGAAAGATTTTTTTTAGGCAAAAAGATTTTTAAGCAGAAAATTCCAAAACCAATTAGACCTATTAAAAAAGCAAAACCTAAGCTCCAAAATTCATAACTTTTAAACATTTGCTCTTACAAACAAGTAAAACTAAAAATATCATAAACCAAAACCGTATTTATTAGCTCAATTTCAAACGCACAATAAGTATTACAAAATGAATATAATTTGTTTAGGGTAAGCCTAGCAATTGCAAATGAAAGTTTGGGGAATTTTATGTATTAGAAATAGAAAGTATTAAGGAATTAAAAAATTATGTCTGATTCTATAATGGCTCGTATTCAGTCTGAGAGAGACCAAAACAAATTAAGTGCTGGCAGTGCAAATTTAAAAACCCCCGCTTATTATCAGTTAAGAAAAGAATTACATAGCCAATTATTAAACGAAATTTCCCCAGAAGACTTAAGTGGCGATATAAATCAGCATGAAATCAAACAGCAAATTAGTCAAATTGTCCATGCTTTAGCGGCTCGTCAAGGTATTCCGCTTTCTCCTGAGCAAAAATCAATGCTGATTGGGGAATTAACCGATGAAGTGCTTGGTTTTGGGCCACTTGAACCTTTATTGAGAGATGATTCTATTTCGGAAATCATGATTAATAATTATAAAACCATATTCATTGAGCAAAGTGGCCGCATGAGCAAACTCAAAGAAGTTATATTTGAAGACGAAGTGCATTTATTGCATGTTATTCGTCGTATTACATTACGTATCGGAAGACGTGTCGACCATGCCAGCCCAATGGTAGATGCAAGGTTGCCAGATGGTTCCCGTGTAAACGCCATTATTGCTCCCTTGGCCCTGGATGGAAGCGTTGTAACCATTCGTAAATTCCCGAAAAAAGCTCTTTTAATGGATGACTTGGTCGGATTTGGTGCTTTAACTCCGAAAATGGCTAAATTTTTATCTTTGTGCGTTAAAGGTAAAATGAATTTATTAGTAGCTGGCGGTACTGGTTCAGGAAAAACAACACTTTTAAATTCTTTATCGGCTTTTATTGATAATGAAGAAAGAGTAATTACCATCGAAGACTCAGCTGAATTAAGAATACATAGTTATATTGACCACGTTGTTAGATTAGAAACTCGCCCAGCCAATGCTGAAGGACAAGGTTTAGTAACTGCCCGTGATTT
>JAAFJH010000130.1 GCA_013298875.1 Synechococcales cyanobacterium bin2.concoct.b11b12b14.033 | reverse complement strand
TCTTGAAAAGCACAATATTTAAATACAAAATTTTTATTAATCTTCAGTTATTTTCTTTGAGTAAGTCTTTTATCTGCAATTCAAGGGATTTTACTATTATTAAATCAGGAGTGTCAATTAGAGGAAACTTACTTATTTCAGTTTCTTTTGTTTGAATTAGAATTTTTATTTTATAATCTTTACCATAACAAGCTTTTTCTAATTCCTTGATTGAGTCTTCAATTATCTCATATTGCCCTTGAATTTTTACAGGTACAGGCATTCCCTTAAAATGTTCTTTTAAAAACCCATCAATTCCCCTATTTCGCTGAACTGGAAAAGCATCAATGTTTTGCAATATAGCAAGTTCTTTCTCTGTTTTGTCTTGATATTCACTGACTCCTTTATTTAATAAATTAGATTCCGAAATTATCATTTCTTTTAATCGGGAATTAGCAAGTTCAACAGCGTCTTGTGAGATGTCAATTCCAATATAATTCCGTTTTAAAAACTTTACAGAAACACAAGTAGTTCCACTCCCACAAAAAGGATCTACAACCAAATCTCCTTCGTCTGTTACGATATTTTAAATTTGATTAAGTAATAAAACTGGTTTTTGGGTCGGGTAGCCTGTTCTTTCTTTTGCTTTAGGGTTCAAGTATGGAATTTCCCAAACATCAGAAAGTGGCACACCTTTCTTTTCTTTACCTAAAATGACATTTCCGTTCTTGTCTTTTTTGTAAGTAGCTTTCCCATTTTCATCTCTTTCTCTATCTTGTAAAATCTGATCAAGGTTTGTGGTTGCTGAGTAGTCAGTATAAATGGTATTAAACTTAAAATCTTGTGTCTTTGAATAAAAGAAAATAACTTGATGAGAATTCAGAAGACCTTTTTTTGCATTTGACCAGCGTTTATAAGCCCAAATAATTTCACTTTGAAAATTATCTCTACTAAAAACTTTGTCCAGAATTAATCTAATATTATGTGAAGCTGTCTTATCGCAATGCAAAAATACACTGCCTGTATTTTTTAAAACTCTTTTTGATTCTATTAAAGACCTTTCAATAAGCTCTAAATATTCTTGAATAGAATTGTATTTATCATTAAACTCAAAAGTTTTAGAATTGTCTTTAGTTTTAAGGGTATGTTTTCTTTGAGTAAAAAAAGGAGGATCAAAATAAATTAAATCAACTTTGTTAGCTTCAATATCTTGTAGTTTTTCAACACAATCACCATGAATAATTTTATTGATCTCCATGATTAAGTACTAAGGTTTAAAGATCAACTCTGCATGTATCATTTGATCAAGAAAATGCCTTTGTTTTGCATTCTCAATCACTTGTCTTATTAGTTCTTGATTAACTCTTTTCTCCGATAATTCTTCTACTTCATCCAAAATATTATACAGACAACTATTTTTTAATTTCTCAAATTGCAATTCTCTAATACTAGATTCATATAGTTTTTGTTTGAGCAATAGATTAGCTTTTAATTTTTTATAGTTCATTATTTAAGTATATCGTGATATGTTTCTTTTGTATTATTTTTTTTAATAGTTATTGAACAAAGATCTAAAGATAACAATACTGCACGGAAAGGGAGCTGGGGAAATCTTAAAATTCCCGTCCTCTCTCCAACTAGGGAAAGTTCGATTTATAAATTTCAATCGTCCTTTAATAAATTCTATCTCACCTTTCATTACATAAGAATGCCACCACGAAGTATCTGTTCTACTTGGTAGTAGACAAACCACAGTAGCCCCTTTTAAACTTTCTTCATAAGCTTTTTTAACAAATTTACCTATTTCCCTACCATAGGGGGGATTCATCCAACATGTTTTCTTTCCCCAATCTTTTATTAAAGCATTGTCTTCAATGGTGAAGTATTTGTCGACTAAATGATTTTCATGTGTAGCCGCTACATCTATTTCAAAATTAAATATATCATTGTATTTTTGAAAAAAGTCTCTGGGTGTTTCCCATTCATTACTTTTACTACTTGTATGTACTGTTAGTTTATCTTTCATTAATATCCTTTTACTTCTTCACGCAAAGTGACCAAATTGAAAGTGAACTAATACCTTTAGGATCATATTTATCTAATATTTTTTGGGAAGCAATAGTACATGTTGCAGCACTGTTAAATTCCGCTGTGCTGGTTGCTATACCTGAATGGGAAGTCCAAATTGTGAATATCAATATATAGGTTGCCATTATTATTTCTTTATTGTTTGTGTATTACCCTTTTTTCTTTCTATATAACAAACTAAGTCATATTAATTAGATTTAATCTAAATACTATTTTTTCAAAGTATAAGCTAAAGGAGCTAACAGTACGGAAGTAATACCTTGAACTATACGGGCACCTTTCCTATCATTATCGATCAATTTAGTATACCCATCAATAGTTTTACTAAGAATTTTGGCATTATTTAATTCCCTTAAACAGTCCGAAACTGGAGATTGGATTATTCTAGCAACCTTTCCAGTCTTTGGATCTATTTCTTGTACGGTCTGGACACAAATTTGAGGTACCGCTAATTCTTTTACCAATTCTTGGTTTCCTAGCACGATTGTTTTTTGACTGAGTTTATCTATCCAGTTTGATTTATCGGTAGGACTTTCATAATTCAATTGTACATTCAAATTACTAGTATTGGCAGAAGTGGTTATATCTGATAATCTAGTAAATCCACTATCAGCAAGATCAGGCAGACAAGTTCCTGTTAATACTAGAGTGAGTGATAATATTAAATATACAAACCTCATATAAAAATCCCCTTATCTATCTTAATTAATTATATCGTTACATCAAGTTACTGTGGCAAATAGTCCATCTACCGTAACTCTACCTTTAGATATTACTTCTTTTAGTTCTTGTGAATTAGTATACGATATATCTTCAATAAAGTTCCTTGTTTTTAGTTCTTTAATTAAATTATCAGATA
>JAAFJH010000129.1 GCA_013298875.1 Synechococcales cyanobacterium bin2.concoct.b11b12b14.033 | reverse complement strand
AAGCAAAAACCTATAAACCCATTGCTTTTTGAAATGATTAATTTAGTTCATAAAGATTTGTTTCCTAGTACTAATTCTAATAAATGGCTAGGTATTCAACCAACAAGTATTAAGTATTCTGAAACTTTGAATATGCCTTATTCTCATTTGTTTAGATATTTTGCTAATGCTCTCAAAGAACCTCAAACCGTTTGTTTTGTAATTGGTTATAGTTTTGGAGACACGCATATTAATAATTTAATTTATGATGCTATGGCAAACCCTTCGTTTAATTTAGTAATTATTTCTCCTAGCCTGAGTGAAAAAATAAAAAACATACTAAAAACAGAAGAATTAGAAAGAGTGTTTTGGTTTGGCGGTAAATTTGGTGAATTTGAAACTTTTGTAAAAGATTTAATGCCAGACCTCGATGAAATAAAGACAGAAATACAAATACAAAAAATGCTTAAAGATTTAAAAGAAGTAGATAAAAGTAACAAAGGCAATAATGAAAATAAAAGTAATGATGATTTAAGTGAAAATAAAACACAGACTAACCAAGTTTCTAAGCCAATACTTAATAATGTTGTCAAGGAAATCAATACAGAAGACGATGAGGAGATACCTTTCTAATGACAATAATAAGCTCTCAGAGAACAATTGGAAGTATAGTTTATGTTGATAGTGCTAATGCAAGTATATTACTAAACAATGATTTGAAAAGTAGTTTGTATGCTGATACGGGTAGTTTAACTTTAATTTCACAAGTTGGAGGTTATCTTTTATTTCCTTGCGGTGTTGGTGAATATATTGTCGGAATTTTGGCTAGTGCCTATGAAAAAGAAGAACCAAACTTTAAAAGAAAAGATGATGATAGTTTTACCTTGCATTTATCTGAATCAAAAAGAACTTTAAGAACTAATTTACTTGGTACTTTAGTTAGTAATAATAAAAAGTTTTGTTTTAAAAAAGGTATTTCTGTTTATCCAGCATTAGGCTCTGAAGCTTTAATTCCAAGTGGTGAACAAATTAAAGCAATTTTAAATTATCCGATAGAAGAAGGTAAAGATTTATCTGTTCTTGTCGGTGAATCACCAATTTATACTGGTACTGAAATTAATTTATCTTTGCAGAATTTATTTGCTTTTTGTTTAGGTATTATCGGAAATACTGGCTCTGGTAAATCTTTTACAGTTGCTTCATTAATTCAATCAGCTATTAAAAGTTTAGAGACAGAAGCTAAAGATCAAAATAAACAAGCAAAACCCAAATTTATAATTTTAGATATTAATGGTGAGTATTCAAATGCTTTTAAAAAGAAAGAACCAGAAAAAGGAAGAGAAATTAATCATGCTTATTTGAATGGTAAAGATTTTAAACTCCCACTGTGGGCTTTTGAAAATGATGAAATCTGTAAATTCTTTAGAGCCTCTTCCCAAGTGCAAACTCCAACTTTAGAAAAACTTATAGATAATTTGAGAAGCAAAGAGAGACCTAAAGATTTTTCTTTAAGTCCAGATATTTGGGGTTTAGAGAGCTTGCAGGGTTATTTAGAAGGTTTATATTCAAAAGCAAAAATTAAAAATGGAGGAAGATCTGTCGGATTAGCTGCAGCTGATTATATAAAATCTATCAAGAGTAGAATAGAGAAGCTGAAGAAGTATTCTAATTCAGAAATAAAACAAATTTGTGAAGAAGTAGACAAATTATTAAGAGTAAAAGATTTAAAAAACTTAGAAGAACAAATTAAGAGTAATAAAAATTCTAGTTATGAAATGCTTTTTGATTTAGTAAGATGGCAGTTAAAAGATCCATCTTCTTTGTTTAAAGAAATAGAAAAAGAAATTCAAGTATTAAAAGAGAAAAAGAAGAAAGCTGATTTAATGAAAAGTACTAAGAATAATGAAGAACGAGCAATTAAACCTACATACTTTAATATGGAAGAACTTAAGAATCATGAAAACTGGAAAAGAGTTTTTAAAAGTAATCAAGATGAAGACGATTCTTTTGAAAGTAGTAAAGTACACGAAAATACTATCGGTTTGCGATTAAGAATTAGAAAATTTTTAGATGAGCAGCGCTATCAGGTTTTTAGAGATATTGAAATTAAAACTTATGATGAATTAGTAAGGAAAATAATCTCTCCAGATGAAGCAATTACTGTAATAGATTGTTCAATGTTAAATAAAGAAGTTTTGCCTTTTTTCTGTGCGGTTATCGGCAGAATTTTATTGAGCGAAAGGGAAAACCGACCAATTGAAAAATCTAAAGAGAAGCTTAATGAATTACAAAGAGAAGATCAGCCTTGGTGTTTAGTTTTAGAAGAAGCACATAATTATGTTCGTCCTTATCGAGAAGGTGAGGGGTCAGAGCTTAGACTTTGCAGACAAGTTTTTGAGAGAATAGCCAAAGAAGGCAGAAAATTTGGTTTATCTTTAGTTGTGGCAAGCCAAAGACCTTCTGAGATTAGCGACACAATTTTAAGCCAATGTGCAAATTTTATAGTTCATCGTTTGCAAAACCCAGATGATATTGACCATTTCAAAAAGATTTTGCCCTCTGGAAGCCGTGAAATATTAGATCAAGTTTCTATTCTAAAATCAGGTGAAACTTTAATTATGGGAACTACAAGCAATGTTCCTTTGAAAGTGCAAATAACATTACCAACTCCAAAACCTCATAGTGAGAGTCCTAATTTAGCGGATAAGTGGATTTTGTAAATACTCCAATAATTCTACTTGGTGGTAAATAAATAAATTTGCTAATATAAATTCAATTTGCTTGAAATAAAGAATCAAAATTAGGGAAAAACCTATTTATTAATAATATGAAAAACCAATTCCGCAAAGTTTCAGTCTTTAATCTATTTTTTATTAGTTTATTATTTACTAATTCTTTTTCGTCTTTAAATGTCAAATCAGCCGAAACTGATAAAAATTTGACCAATCCC
>JAAFJH010000013.1:464-40010 GCA_013298875.1 Synechococcales cyanobacterium bin2.concoct.b11b12b14.033 | reverse complement strand
AATTAATTTTCGGTAAATTATTTAATAAGGTTACATTTTCAAGATAATTAAAAACAAAATTACAAACTAAATAACTTAAGCTTCCAATCAAGCAAAGCCATAATATTTTAAGTATAAAACTACCGACAAAAATATTAATTTTAAATTGCTTATACAAACAAATTGCTAATAAAATTGAATTGATTAAAGCTGTAATTGAGGTACTAAAAGCAATACCTAAAACCTGAAAATTTTGTACTAATAAATAATCAAATAAAGCATTCCAAATTAAAGATAATAAACTAATATAAAATGGCCACTTACTATCTCCCAATGCATAAAAAGCCCTAGTATAAATTTCACGTGGCAAAGCACTAATTAAACTAACACTTAAACCAATTAAAGCCAAATTAACCAAATTAGTCGAATTAGAGTCAAAACTTCCTCTCTGAAAGAGAATTTGAATTAAAGGCTTAGCTAAAACTAAAGTTAAAATACTAGCTGGAATTAATAAACGTAATAAATTAATAATTTCTTGGCTTAAATTTTGCGTGAAGTCATTTATATTATCTTTCAAACTCCTCGCTCTGGGCAAAAAGGAAAGTAAGGCGGACCCAACTAAAATACCAAAAGGTAATTGAATTAAACGATTAGCCATTAAAATTGCTGTCCAGCTTCCTTCCGGCAAATTGGCACAGAAAAAACTATCAATATAAACATTTAGGCTTCCAATGCTACTACTAAGCAAAGCGGGCAATAATATAAAAATAAACTTCCTGATTTCAAGCCAATTTTCGCTAAATTTAACCTTAATCAATTTAAAACCGACTTTTTGGCAATGATAAAATTGTATAAAGAATTGAGCCACTGCTCCCAATGAATAACCTAAGCCTAAGCTTAAAACCCCTAATTGTTTATAAAAAACTAATAAAATAAATATTAAACAAAAGCTATTAATTAAAGGACTAATACTTGGCCAAAAATAATCCTGTTTAGAAGCACTGGCTCCGAATAAAATACCAATTGGACCCGACAAAATAAAAACTGGCCACATTAATTGAATTTGCTTAGTCGTTTCTAAAATTAAGCTTTTTTGGTCGCCCAGAATTAAAGGTAAATACCACGCTGAGCCCCAAGTAAAAAATAAACTTAAAATCAAAAAAGCCAAAAAACTAATTAAAATACTTTGCGTAAAAACTTGATTTTGCTTTTCTTTATTATTTTCAGTTGGCAAGCTGGCAATTAAGGATGAATGAAAAGGTCCATTAACGCCGCCCAATAAAATAAAAATATTACCCGTAAATAAATAAGCAAAATTAAAAGCATCTGCTAATTTAGAGGTACCAAAAAAAGCAGCAATTAATAAATCTCGTGCAAAGCCAATCACCTTGCTTAAGCCCATTAATAAGCCAACTTTAAATATATTTTTCCACCAATTCACAATTTTTTATATTAAATTGATTGTTTATTTAGTTTTATTGGTTTTAGGCTTTACTACTGCGGGTTTCTCAATTGTAAAGTCATAAACTAAATCTGTATTTTTATCTAAAATTAAATACTCTCCACCAGCTTGTAAAATATTTAAATTACTAATATAAATTTGTTTTTTATCATCGATTTTAGTTTTAACTGGAATTCTTGTATTAGTAATTTTACGGTAATTTTGTTTTTGATCAGCGGTTAATCTTACAAATTCTAATGAGTTTACATTAGGTAAATTTTTAATATTTTGTAGAATATATAAAGTATTATTTTTAGGATTAATTAAATTATCAGATGAGCTATTTGCCAAGAATTCAACTAATTTAGTAGTTTTACTATTTTGGGATACTTTCTCTTCTTTTTCTCTTATTTTTTTAGCAGTAATGGGTTCTAAATCGACGTAAACACCAGCTCCTAAATTATCGTCTATTTTATTGTCTTTATAAGCATTTGTCCAAGCTTTGTCAGTTTTAAAAATATTTTCGGTAATAGTACTTTCTATATTATTATTAAAGCATTTTTCCTCAGTTGAAGAAGACTTATAGCAAATAGTTAATTGAATCTCTTCATTATTCTCTTCCACTGAGACTTTACTTGAGGCTTTTTTAGTAGAAGAAGTATTATTAGTACTTAATTTTTTTGGCATTAAAAATAAATAGCTTTTTTCTTCATCTTTTCCATCTAGATCGAAGCTTAAGTAATTTTGTTTATCATCTAATAATTTGGTATTTAAAAAATTTACTGTTTTATCTTGGCTATTAATAATGGATTTAGCTTTACTTTCAGCTGCCATAGAGAGGCCAACACCTATTAAGCCACCATTAGCAGACCAAGCATTAGATTGCCTGACACTTTTTTGGGCTTGATAGGCTGCTACCTGAGTTGCTTGGTGAATAGCTTCGGCTTATGGTATTAAATTATAAATGACAAATTTGGTTTCTAATCGGCTATTGGAGCGGTTTAAGAAATATATTTTATAGGGTGTGTATTTACCGTTAATAAAATTCAAATTCATTTTAGACTTTAATAAATAAACTTCTAGGTTTTCATCATTAAACAAAGGTTTATTTTTTTCTCGAAACTCTTTTGTAAAATTATCAGTAGAAGTACTATCTTCATCATTATTTTGCTCAATTGTTTCAGCTTTATTTGGCTTCTCATCAGCCCAAACAGCATATTTTCCTATCAATAATAAGCTCAATAATATAATTACAAACGATTGTTTTTTCATGAAGTTAGTATTTGCTCAAATTAGTCAAATTATTATAGCAATTACAATTTTGATTTTTTAAGTTATTTTACTTAACTTGCTCTTCCTTTTTAATATTTTTAGTTGACTGAATATTAACAATAAAACCGTCTACTCGGTAATTTGCACCTTCCAAAGAAATACGAGTTCCCATTTTAAGCTGATTACCATGCGATAAATATCCATTTTCGGTTGAAAGAGCTTGATTATCAAGTAAAGTTAACCGACATTGCCACAAGAAAGGTTCTGCAAAAGGCTCAGTCATTGGTTCTTCATCAGTTGGAACACTCACCCGTCTTAAATAAAAACGTTTGGTTGTTAAGGGAATACAGTTAGAACTAGTAATTTTTAGCTTTCCATGCGGGCGATTACGAATAATTAAATTAGTATAGTCATTATTTTTAAACAATTTACTATTAGTAGTTGGAACTTCATCTAGCCACAAATCTAAGCTAATAGACTCAGTACCTTTAATTGACTTGCTAACACCAGTATTTTTAAATTTATTAAGCGTAAAGCCAAGCCCACTTAGCAAAAAAGTAATTACTAAAATAATTAAAATGGGCTTTTTATCATTAGATGGGAGGCTTGGCTTTTCTCCAGACATTTTATTTTACGCCTAAAAGTTCGACTTCAAATTTTAAAGTTGCATTAGGAGGAATCGCACCACCAGCCCCACTTGAACCATATGCCATATCTGGAGGAATAATTAATGTTCTTTTTCCGCCAACTTTCATGCCTGCAAAACCTTCATCCCAACCTTTAATAACCTGGCCGACTCCTAAAGTAAATTCAAAAGGTTGTCCACGGTCGACAGAACTATCAAATTTTTCACCTGATGGATATAAAGTACCCGTATAATGCACCGATATTTTTTTACCTTTTTCAGCTAAAGCACCAGATCCACTGACATCATCGGTAATTTGTAAATCGCTCATTTTCTTTTCTTTCTTTTTGTTTTTATTTTTAAACTTAATTTTGGCCGAAATATCAGCATTTTGAGAGGTGTTAATTTCTTGATTGCTAGCTATACAACCACTTAGGCCAACTACACAAGCTATCAGAAAAATTGAACTTTTCAAACTCAGTTTTTTGCTCATCTTTCGTTAAATTTAATTAGACTCTAAGCCCATAATACAATGCCAGCTCCTTTTAAGTAAATTAGTAATTACTCAATTTCTGAATTAATTCCATATTGAAGAAAAAATAATATTTAAAATAGTTGAATTATTTTATTAAAGAGCAATAGCTGGAATTTGACTTTCGGTATTAGTTTGAGTTTTAAAAATACTTTCAAAGGCAAAAGAGGCATCCATTAGTTTTTGATCTTGGCCGTGAGCCGCCATTAGCTGGAAACCAATCGGTAAATTCTGTTGATCAAAACCACAATTAATTGAAATGGCTGGTAAACCCGCTAAATTAGCCGGAATAGTAGCAATATCACATAAATACATTGCTAAAGGATCATTTAATTTATCACCAAAAGGAAAAGCCGTCATCGGGGAAGTTGGGCTGATTAAAATATCAAAGTCTGCAAAAACTTTTTCAAACTCCTCAGAAATTAAGCGTCTAACTTGTAAGGCTTTTTTATAATAGGCATCATAATAACCTGCAGACAAAGCATAAGTCCCAATCATAATACGACGAATCACCTCTTTACCAAAGCCTTTAGCCCGAGTTTGGCCATACATCGAATTTAAGCCAGTGGCTGTTTCATAACGGTAACCATAACGTACACCATCATAACGAGCTAAATTAGAACTTGCCTCAGCGGGAGCAATAATATAATAAACGTCCAAAGCGTGAGCAGTACTAATTGGCAAAGATATTTCTTTAATTTCGGCTCCAGCCTCTTTTAAGGATTGAACTGATTCATTAAATTTAAGAACTAAATCTGCGGGAGCATTTCGATCATTTAGCATTAATTCTTTGATTAAACCAACCTTCAAATCTTTTAAATTTAATTTACGCTCAAGTTGGGCTTGAAAACTCGGAATATTTTTTAAAGAAGTACTGTCTCTCTCGTCAGAGCCAGCAATAACCGATAAAAGTAATTGAGCATCTTCAATATCCGCTGCAAAAGGGCCAATTTGGTCGAGAGATGAGGCAAAAGCAATTAAACCAAATCGAGAGACAAATCCATAACTTGGTTTTAAACCTACAACGCCGCACAAACCGGCTGGTTGACGAATGGAGCCGCCCGTATCGGAGCCTAAGGACAAAGGAACCATCCGGGAAGCAACTGCCGCTGCTGAACCACCTGAAGAACCACCTGGCACCCGATTTAAATCCCATGGATTACGCGTTGGTCCAAAAGCTGAATGTTCGGTTGAGCTTCCCATGGCAAATTCATCTAAATTGGTTTTGCCGATACATAAAGCTCCTGCTGCCCATAATCTATTAGTAACTGTTGATTCATAGGGAGCGACAAAGTTTTCCAGCATTTTGGAAGAGCAAGTAGTTTTAGTATTTTGGACACAAATATTATCTTTAATTGCAATTGGCACGCCAGCTAAAGGGAGTTTCTCGCCATTTAGAATTTTTTGGTCTACTTCTGCCGCTTGTTTTAAACATAATTCTGAGGTGAAGGAATTGAAAGCATTAATCTTTTCATCCAGTTTTTTCGCTCTTTCGAGGAAATACTTAGCTACTTCAACGGCTTTTATTTGGCCATTATTTACCAAGTCAGCTATTTCACGTGCTTTTTTTAAATGCAATTCAGAATTAACCATAAATAAAATTAAAAACTTTCAACTTATGCCAAATATATCATCAAGACAGCTTTATGACAATGTTTAATTATTATTGGGAGTTTCGGAATTTATGATAATTGCTTTGGGCATTATATTATTTTGCTTAAATAAACTAAATGATGAAAAATACTTCTCAGTGGTGGGACTGAATAAATTATTTTTATTTTTAGAAGTAAAACAAATTATATAAATATAAGGGCGATTAATAATTAACATTTCTCTTGCGTATAGGCCATTAGTTACTGATTCAATATGAATTTCTCGGCTAGACATTTGGGCATTTTGATTAGTGGTAATTTCTTTGCGTAAAAGTCCTTGAACTCGGGATAATTCTCCTTGAGTTAAATCATTTAAGATTTGTTCATGCGATTTAGACTGAAACCTATCGTCGGGCAAGCGAATATAGCCAATTTCATAAGTACTTATATTATCCGCCGATTGATAACGATAATAGGGCATACTTAAAGATTGACCAGACTCTGGGTCAGGGATTTCTTGCAATACTTTATAAGGTGGATAAGTAAATTGTTCAGGCATTTGAATTTGAAACAAGCCTGGCTCTAATAAAGTTGGCAGCTCTGAATTTTTAATATTATTTTTTTTGCCTGAATTTGATACTTGTAAATTATTAGTTTTCACTTCAGCTTGCTTGGGCTGGACGCCTAGCCGTATTTGTGACAATAAAATATAAGCACCAATTAATATTAGGCCTAAAATGGGAATCCAAGAATTTTGCTTAATCCCCGACAATTAAGTAACCTGAGATCATGAATTAAAAGTAATTATAATAGCCAACTGCACAATTAGTAAAAGCTTTAAATTATTCGGAAGCGTCTGGGAATATTAAAGAATGCAAGTACTACTAAACAAAGACTTAAAAAACAAATTAACTAATAGTCCAAGTATCATTGCCGACCAAAAGCTTATTCAAGTCGCCTTTACCTTTTTTAACTTGTACTGATTTAATTTGTGCATGTACATCAGCTTCATAAGTTGGTTCTTCCACTGATCTAATTACGCCTAAAGCTGCCGGTAAATTTAATTCGCTGATTAAAAAATGTAAAGATGGATTTGGGTTTTGCTCATTATGAATTAAAATATCTTTTTCAGTTATGCCATTTACACCAATTTCTACCACTTCTAAGCTTAAAGTGTGAGGATTAAAATGAATTCCTTTTGCATTTTCTTTGCCAAATAGTAAAGGTTTGCCGTGAATCAAACGTAATTGATTATCATCTCGGTTTTCCAAAGCGGTAACTGGAGCATGGATTTTATCATTAAAGATCACACAATTTTGTAAAATCTCCACAAAAGCGGTTCCTTTATGTTCAGAAGCTCTTTTAAAGGTTTCTTGCATATGCTTGGGATCATTGTCTATAGTGCGGGCTACAAAAGTTGCTCTGGCTCCAAGTGCCACTGAAATAGGGTTGAAAGACCGATCTAGTGAACCATATGGCGTAGATTTAGCTTTAGTGCCGATTTCGGAAGTTGGGGAATATTGACCTTTGGTTAAGCCATAAATTTTATTATTAAATAAAAGAATTTTTAAATTTACATTGCGTCTAATACAGTGAATTAAATGATTTCCGCCAATCGATAAGCCATCTCCATCGCCCGTAACTACCCAAACGGATAATTCCGGATTAGTAAGTTTTAAACCAGTTGCTAAAGCAGGAGCACGTCCATGTATAGTATGAAAGCCATAAGTACTCATATAATGAGGGAAACGGGAACTACAGCCAATTCCAGAAATAAAAACAATTTTTTCTTTAGGAACTCCAATTTCTGGCATAACCGTTTGAATGGAAGATAAAATTGAATAGTCTCCACAACCAGGGCACCAACGAACATCTTGGCTGCTTGCAAAGTCTTTTTTGGTTAAAGTGGCTTGGCTCATCTTATTAAAAATATAAAAATTATTAGGACTTTGCCTAAATTATAATAGAGTTTTGCAAATCAAATATTAAAAATAAAAGAAGAGTAAGGAATTTAAAAGTTAAATATATATGAAACCCCTAGACTAAACAAGTAGTTAAGGGTCATTTGGAATAAATAATTTAAATTATAAAAATTACTAATTTCTGGCTATGGCAAATCTTTATGTAAAGTCTTTAGATGCTAGTTTTTTCACGCAAATGATTATTTACAGCTGTTCTATTCTATTTGTAATTACATTATTGACTGATCCTTATAATTTCTCTCTAACTAATAATGGATTTTCCGATTTTTTTGAACCCAGTACTAAGAGTCTGATTATAATGGGAAGTTCGGGTTCTTATCCTTTAATTTCACTGGCATCTTGGTGGACACTAATTTCCGCTCAGTACTTACACTGCGGTATATTTCACTTAATATTTAATATGATTGGCGTAAACAATTTAGCTTTTCCTATATTTAAATTTTACGGTTTTAATAAATTAATTATTATTTATACATTTACTGGAATTTGTGGATTTTTACTAACTTCAATTGTCTCGATCATTTCTACTTATATTTCTTTGCCTTCAATTTTCAACGGAGCAACTATCGGAGCGGGAGCTTCTGCTTCAATTTTTGGTTTACTCGGAGCTTTAGTTTCCTATGGTCAGGAGTCGGGAGACAATAGCATAAAGCAAATGGCTTGGCAGTATTCATTATTTGGATTTGTTTTTGGTTTACTAACCCCTAATATTGATAATTGTGGGCATTTAGGAGGCTTTCTGGGAGGCTATTTTATTACTCAATTTAAATGTTTAAATTACAAATTTCAAGACAATAATAAATTATTTTGCTGGGCAATATTTTGCATATTAGCTGTTTGTTTGAGTATTATGGCTTCAATTATAAAAGGTTTCTTTTTCATAGATTGGAGTGCTGCAAATTAAATATTCAAAATAAAAAAAGAAGAGAAAATCCTGGGGGTTAGGCTTTCTCTTCTATAAAGGAGGGTTTTGATGTGTTTAATATTTTGGGTAATTCAAATATTTCAATCTGATCAGAAAGGCTTTCAATCTTTGCACTTGCCTTCCTGTAATAGTTAAGTTGTTTATTCTCAAAAATATAATAGAATCTGAAATTTTTTTAATCTTTGATTTTTATTTTCAAGTTTTGTACTTTCGGTTTTAAATAAACGCTAAAAACTTATAAAAGCGGTGTATAAAATATTTATGAAAATCACTGTTAACCCTTTTTTACACAAATGCCAGTTAATTTTACTGATTTGCTCATTATTATTGGGTAATTGTTTAGTTCCATCCTTTGCAGACGACACTGCTCCACCCGAAACCTTAATTTTAAAAGGAGGAGTTTCCAGGACAATTCCCACTGGAACACCAATTGAATTAAAAGTAATATCTCTGCCCATGGCTCAGGGAAGTTATTTGGAAAATTGGGACTTAGAAGAAAAATTTAATATTCCAGCTATTGGTTCACCTATTAAAGCAGAATTGAATAAAGATATTTATATTGAAAAAGATTTGATTTTACCGAAAGGCACTCAGTTTTTAGGTAAGGTTTCTAAGATAATTCCTCCTAAATATTTTGGGAAAAACGGACAATTAGAAGTCTCTTTTGATGGATTACAAACGCCCAAAGGAAAATATTTACAATTTAGCGAAGCCACCCATAATAATCAGGCTCACATTAGTAAAAGACAAGAAATTTTAAGAGGAGCAGCTCGGATAGGAGCTTATTCGGTGGGCGGTGCTGCGGCTGGGGCTTTAATAGCAACTCAAACAGCTGGTCTTGTTTTAACCGCTTTGAGGCCAGAATATATTTTGACGGGAGGAGCTGCAATTGGTCTTTTAGTGGGGGTAGTGGCTTCAATTGTCAAAAAAGGAAAACCTGGTTATTTAATGCCCGGTGATGAAATTCAAATTAATCTGCAGCAGTCTTTATTATTGCCAGTAGCTGAGCATCCCGAAGAAAGAGTAAATCCGAATTTTGGTATTAATGGCTTAAGTTTAGAATTGGAAAAAGCTCAATTAATTAAAGACGATTTGGGAAAAGATATTTTAATTTTGAATCTTAATATTTCTAATCAGACTAATTTAAATTTATTTACTAATGATTTAGTTTTGTTTGGCCCATATAACCGGATGATTTATCAAGGAGGTTTTTCAACCCTTTCTTTAACTAAGCCTTATGAAAGAATTGGTTTAAATAAAATTGCACCCGGACAAACTTTAAAAGGCCAAATTGCTTTTGAGGTCGACTTTCCTGGGCTTGAGCATTTTTTAATCTTTAAGGAAAGACAAGGCCAGCAGGCCATTTATAAAAATTCAATTGGTAATCCTGATAAATATAGATTAATTGACAAAAAAACAAAATGGCGAGAAAAGATTTTTGGACAAAATTCACAACCTTGGGAATAAGCTTGCAAGACTATAATCTGATGCGGTTTGCTTAAGCATTTACAGTTAATTGTTTTTTCCAAAGCTTTTGATAAATTTTGCTATTTTCTAATAAATAATCACTACTTCCAGACTCAATACAAGCTCCTTTGTCTATAATATAAATTTGTTCAGCTTGTCTCAAGGAAGAAATACGATGTGTAATTAAAATTAGAGTGTGCTTTTGCTCTTTCAAATGTTCTTGTAATTCATTTAAAATTTTCAAACCAATTTCATTATCAATGCTAGACAGAGCATCATCCAAAATTAAAATACGAGGTTTTTTTATAATGGCTCTGGCTAAAGCAATACGTTGAGCTTGCCCACCAGACAAAGAAACTCCTTTTTCGCCAACTAATGTGTCATAAGCTTTTGGCATTTGTATAATTTCGGGGTGTATTTGGGCGATTTGGGCAGCTTTGATCACTTCCTCTTCTGAAGCTCCAGAACCTAATAAAATATTATCTTTGATACTTTTATTGAATAAAAAGGTTTCTTGTGGTACTAAAGCAACTGAGTCTCTGAGTGAGCTTAATGAATAATTGTGTGTATCTTGCCCATCAATAAAAATTGAATTAGGTTTTATATTAATTAAGCGCATTAAAGCATCTGCCAAAGTACTTTTCCCCGAGCCAATTAAACCGACAATGCCTACAAATTGACCGCCTTTAATTTCTAAGCTTAAATTGTCTAAAGCTTTCTGTTCGGTTGCTGGAAACTGAAAGTCTAAATTATTAATTTTAATATTGGCTTCTTTGACTGAAATAGAGTCTGCATTTGCAGAAGTATCAACAATATGTGGCTTTTCGTCAAAAACTTCTTGAATTCGCTGAACACTGACCCCCCCTCGCTGAAAAATGGTAATTAGCCAACCCATAATGGCTGTTGGAAATAAAAGTCTTTCGAGATAAATTAAAAAGGCCGCAATAGTACCGGGCGACAAAAGACCTTTGCTGACATAAAAAAGCAATATAAAAAAACTAATACCCCGGGCAAGTTCCATAATTGGCCAAATAATTCCTCTCCAACGGGCTAATTCAGTGGAAGTATTCAAATATTGATTATTAACTTTTTCAAATCTTTGAATTTCTCGTTTTTCTTGGCTATAAGATTTTATTACTTGTATACCATTTAAATCTTCCTCAATGAATGAGCTTAATGAGCCTAATTGTTCTTGAGCTTCGGTTTGTTTAGTTTTAAGTTGTAAGCTCAAATGCCTAACCAACAAAAATATTGGCAAATAGCCCAGTAAAATGAAAAAAGTCAGTGGAGCATTTAGTTTAAACATAATTGGCAAAGTCAAAAGATAAACCCAAACAATATTGACAATATTTAATAAACCAAAGCCCATCATCTGGCGAATAGCTAAAATATCATTCGTGGCACGCGAAATTAAATCTCCAATTCTTTGAGTATTAAAATAAGAAATATCAAGTTTTAGTAAATGTTCATAAAAGCTTTGTTTCTGCTCCGATTCAACCCGCCTGCCAATACCAAATAATACCAATCGAGAAGCGGTGCGGATTCCAGCCATTAAAAGAGCTAAAACAATAACCAGCGTCAAATTAAATACAATATTTGGGTCAACTTTTAAATTATTTTTGATTAAATTATCAATGATTGACTTGATCAAAAGAGGTATATAAACTCCCAATCCATTAGTTAAAATTAAAAGAAAAGTACCCCAAGATATTTCTTTGGCATAAAGCTTTACTTGATCGAAAAAGAATTTGACTGAAATAGACATTGTTTAGAAATTATTTTTTATTAAATTAGCAGGTATAGAAGTAAAACTGAATTCGCTTTAATCAAAAATAAATTGTGTTTTTATTAAAACTTAATCTGAAAAATTTACAATTTTATTATAGAGATTAATTTATTAAATTATGTCAAAAAACTTTAGCTTAGATGTAAATCGTTTGCCCGCTCTTTGTGTGATCATAGTTGGAAAGATTTAATTACTAAAACACTACCAATAAATGTGCAAACCGGGGAAATTAATCTTGGTGCAGGTAATTATCAGAATTTGACTAAATTTATTGAGACAGACAGCCAAACTGGAAAGCAAACAGCCAAAGAAACTATTATTTTGGGCGATATAAATAATAATGGTAAAGCAATTATCAAAAATGGAAAATATCTTGTCATTAAAATATAAGACATATTATAAATAATTCAAATGGTTATAAGAGTAAAGAAGAAATCGAGGATTTGAAAGTAAAAACTGCTTCTAAATTTTATAAAGAGCCATTTGAAAAAACAAAAGCAAATAATCCAAACAGAGCGACTGAAGCTGTAGCTAAAATTGACGGATTTCAGAGTCAATATAATAAAGGTCAAATAAAAAAAGTAAATCAGCTTTTCAATAAAATTCAAAATGAGCCAATTCTAGAGTCAGGCTGAATTGAGGCTTGTAGAGAGCTTGTAGAAGAACAAATTAAGCAAATAAAGAAGCAAGAATTTTGCGAAAAAAAATATGAGACGACAAGAAATGATATTAGATTATCCTCTGATGGAGTGACTGGCCTTGGTCTCACTCTTACCGCAATTAGCATAGGAAGTAAACTTTTACCTTTGCTTGGCTTCAGTGGAATTGGCACTCTTCCCGCATTAGCTCTTACCTTAGTTGGCTTTGGAGTAACCTGTCTTGGTATTTATATACGAAGTAAAGATAGAGACAATCAAGATAATTTTATGTCAGGGTGTATAAAAAAGAATTAATTAGTTTTTATTAAATTAACGTGAGTTCGATAAAAATCAAAGTTTGAAATAATCAACAGAGAAAGAGTTATCGTTCTAAAGAATTTCACTTCAAAAGCCCCTTCCGCCCCCTGAAGTGGGAACTTGAGCAATATTAAGCTGTTTTTTAAGTGGGCTTAGTAAATAAAAAAAATACGAAAACTTCCGCTGAAATGGATTTAGAGCTTTTGATTTTTGATAAATACTTTTATTTACCTTGAGGCTCTTCCGGTCAGGTAAATAAAATTCCCACTTTCGGGGGTTAAGGGGCTTTTGAACTTTGGGAGAGGATATTCTGTTTTTACGATTGCAGAAACCAAAGAAGAATTAATTGAACAAATGAAAGATGCTGTTAAATGTCACTTTTAACCAGAATTAATGGAGATTATTTTAAAATATTTTGACAATCCAATTGGATTTGTTTTTTTAAACTTTCTAGTGAGTCAAATTTTTTTTCGGGTCTAATAAATTCAATTAATTCGATTTTAAGCTTTTCGCCAATTTTTATATTTAAGTCTGGCGGTAGCTCAAGCAAATGAGATTCAACTATTGGCGGTAAAGTCAAATTTTGATTTAAGGTTGGGGCAAAGCCAATATTAACAGCACTTAAATAATTTTTTGAATTAATTTCCGTATAGGCCGCATAAACTCCAATTGGAATTTTTACTTTTTCTGGATTATACTCGAAGTTTAAAGTTGGAAAGCCTAGTTTTGTACCCATTTGTTTGCCAGTTTGCAAGCAGCCATAAATAAAAAAACAATGTCCTAAAAGTTGATTAGCTTTTTGAATATTTCCATTTTGCAATAATTCTCGAATTTGACTGCTGGAAATAATTTGCTGATCTTCACTATAAATTGGCTCACAAACCTCAAATTCTAATTGATTTTTGGTCTGCTCCGAAAAATGTTTGAGCAAATTAATATTTCCTTTTTTTTCTTTGCCAAATTTATGGTTTAATCCACAAGTTAAATAAGCACAATTTAATTTATCAATCAAAATATCTTTTAAATAAGCCTCAGGTTCTAATTGATTTAAAGCCGGAAAATCAAAAACAATAATTTCAGCCAAATCAAAGCTTTTAAATAATAATAATCTTTCGTCCAGGGAAGTAATTAATTGGGTTTCACTTTTCGGATTAGTCCATTTTAGAGGAGACTCCCGGAAAGTCATTGCACAAGGAATTAAGTTGTTTTGGGCAGCTTTATGAATTACTTGTTTAAGTAAAAACTGATGTCCCTTATGAATTCCATCAAACATGCCTAAAGCTAAAGCTCTTTTTTTGTTGGTAGGTGATAAAGAACTTAATTGTATTATTTCAAAAGGCATATAACAAAAAGCATATTGAAACTAAGCCCAAAACGGGACTTGAACCCGTGGCCTCACCCTTACCAAGGGTGTGCTCTACCGCTGAGCTATTTGGGCAATAATAAGGCAAATTAATATCTTATACTAAAAATCTTTTTTTCGGTTAAGCCTTTATAATTTTCTTCATGCTTTTAGAATTAAGAATTAAAAATTATCTAATTATTGATGATTTAAATATAAATTTACAGAATGGTCTGAATATCTTAACTGGTGAGACTGGGTCTGGGAAGTCTATTATTTTGGAAGCAATTGAAGGTTTATTTTGCACGCGCCTAAACATTGACTTAATACGCCCAGGGAGCGAAAAGGCTTATTTGGAAGGAACTTTTTTGCTTAACTCAGCTGTCAGAGAATGGTTATTGGAACAAGAATTAAATGAGGTTTTAGAAAGTGAAATTGATGAAAATATTATTATTAGTCGTGAAATTTCTCTAAAAGGTAATAGTCGAGTTCGGATTAATGGAATTTTAGTATCCGCCAAACAAATGCCTGAATTAGGTGATTTATTACTGGAAGTGCATGGACAAAGCTCTGAGCAGAATTTGCTTAAAAACAAAAATCAACTTTATTTTCTGGATGAATTTTGCGGCACCCCCCAGGTTCAGTTAAGAAAAAGCTATAAAAATAAATATAATGCATGGCTTTCTTTAAAAAATGAAATTGAAAAAGATTATTCTTTATTGAGAGAGCGTGAAAAAGAATTAGATTATTTGAATTTTCAGCTTGACGAAATTAAAATGCTTGAACTTGACGATGAAAACGAAGAAATTAATTTAAAGAAGAAAATTGAAAAATTATCAAAAGCTGAGCAAATCAAAGATTTAATTAGTCAAATTACTTTTGTATTCAATGAAGCCGAGGAAAATACTTCTGCTCAATTTGGCAAAATTTATCGACACTTACAAGAATGCTCTCGGTATGATGATACTTTTGCAAATTATGCTAAGCAAGTATCCGTTTTACAAGAACAAATGACTGATATAATGGGAGAACTAGAAGATTATGTGCAAAACTTTGACAATGAAATTGAAGATTTAAATTCACTCAATCAAAGGTCGAATTCAATTCAAAAAATTAGACGTAAGCATGGTTTGCAAACTTTAGCTGAATTGATCGTACTTCAAAATGAATTAGAGAAAAAAATTAATAATTTACAAAATTTGTCAGTCAACCTTGAAATCAAGCAAAAGAAATTAAATTTACAAAAAAAAGAATTACTTGACTTGGCGGAAAAATTATCGGCAAATCGCTTAATTAAAGCCAAAAAATTAACTGACAAAATCAATTTAGAATTAGAAAGTTTAAGCTTAAAAGCGTCCGAATTTAAAGTAGATTGCCAAAAATCAGCTGATAGTCAATTGAATTCTGATGGTTTAGACAAAGTTGACTTTTTATTCAGAGCTAATCAGGGTGATGTTTTAAGACCTTTAAACAAAGCTATGTCTGGCGGAGAATTATCTCGCATAATGCTTTTACTTAAAGTAATTTTAAGCACTGACAATATAATTATTTTTGATGAAATTGACACCGGAACTAGCGGAAAAGTCAGCCGTTTAATTGGGGAAAAATTAGCCAAATTAGCTCTTAAACAACAAGTTTTATGTGTAACTCATCAGCCTTTGGTAGCAGCTTTTGCCGATTTTCATTATACTGTTAACAAAATACACGCTGAATCCGACACCAAATTACAATTTAAACTTTTGACAAATGAAAATGAACAAATTGCCGCTCTGGTTGATTTGATGTCTGGACAGAAAGATAAAACCTTAGCCAAACAATATGTACAAGAATTAATCAGCGACTCCAAAGCTAAAAAACTTGAATTTGTATAATGAGGTGGTTCACCAGAAGAAATTCTCGGCAGTGATCTAAGAAGATAGATGAGAATTAAATTTATGGAGAAGAAGTTTGAGAGAAGCATTAACCATTTTAAGAGACTTACTCCAGCACTTTGTCTTTCGATGAAATCTTGCTAAATAATGTCTAATTCTCCCATTTAAATTCTCGCCAGTGATCAAATGAAATAGATAATAAAAAGTTATAATAAAGGAATGAAAAATTGTAGGAAATGCAAGTCAGAAAAGCTTGTAAAAAACGGTCTTCTAAAGGGAAGATAAAAATATAAATGCAAAGTGCTGGAGTAATCAATTGAGAGAGTCTTTTTTTTTAAGAATTTCACTTGAAAAGCCCCCTCCGCCCCTTCCGCGGGAACTTGAGCCATATTCAAAGTAAATTTGTAAATAAAAAATACAAAAACTTGTTTGGAGGGGAATTTAAAGCTTTTTATTTTTGATAATTGCTTTCCTATAGATTAAGGCTCTCTAAATGAGGAAAAGAAAATTCCCCCTTTAGGGGGTTAGGGGACTTTCAAGCTTTGGAAGAGGGTTTTAAGCTTTCAATGCGTAAAATTTAATTGAAAGACAAAGTGCACAGTGTTTCAAAAACTTAGAAATTGACTTAAAGCAAAAAACTTATATATTTCCCTCCAGAGACGTTTCCAGATATTTTTATTCATCGAACTCACGTTATTTAGCAAGATTTTATCGAAAGACAAAGTGCTGGAGTAAGTCTCTTGAAATGGTTAATGCTTCTCTCAAACTTCTTTTCTATAAATTTAATTCTAATCTATCTTCTTAGATCATTGCCAAAATTCAAAACTAATTTGTGAAAGTAATTTCAGGTTTTATAACTGGATGAAGCCACATAATTAAAGCATTTTCCAGTTTGCCAGTTTCTGAATTTCGATAATATTCTTTTATAAATCCTTCCACTTTAAAACCAAATTTTTTATAAAGATTAATTGCTCTTAAATTGTTTTCATTTACTTCCAAACTAACCGCTTTTAAATGCCATTGGCAACACTTTTCAATTAAAAAAGATAGTAGATATTGGCCTAGCTTTTGACCCTGATATTCTTTCTTAATCCCAAAATTAGTAATATAACCTTCCGGATTTAAATCGTGTAAGCCAATAAAACCAATTATATTCTCTTCCCGTGCTACAACCCAATAATATGCCAGAGGATTATTTAATTCACCTAAAAACATTTGCCTTGACCAAGCATGATTACCATTGATTTGCTGCTCAATTTCGTAGGCTTGATCTAAATAATCACAATTTAGGCTATGTATTTTGTAATTTTGCATATTAAAGTTATTTTTCGGTATAATTTTACTTCTAAATTTTATTTGTACTAATTTATTAATTCAATTCATGGCTAATACTAAAGCATCAAAAAAAGACATACTCAGAAATGCACGTAATCGTAGCAGAAATATTGCTCAACGTTCTCAGATTAAAACTTTATTCAAAAAACTTTCTAAGTTAAAAGAAGAAAAAGATTTACAAAGTTGCTTAAATAATTTATTCTCCGAATTAGATAAAGCCTCGCAGCAAGTAATTCACCCAAATAAAGCTAGCCGCATTAAAAGCCAAGCTGCGAACAAAGTAAAAACTCTTTTGGCTGCCAGTAAATAATAAAAAAAGAACAAATTATGATTGAAACAAAATATTTAGACGAAATCAAAAAAGAGATTTCCGAAAATCCAGTTTTACTTTATGCAAAAGGTACCAAAGAACAGCCCAGATGCGGTTTTTCAGCGGCTACCATTGAAATATTAAATTCTTATAATATTGATTTTTCGGTAATTAATGTTATGGCTGATTTAAACAAAAAAGAAGCTTTAAAAGAATTTTCACAATGGCCAACTATTCCTCAATTATATGTTAAAGGGGAATTAATTGGCGGTTGTGATTTAACCAAAGAAATGCATGAATCGGGCGAATTGAAAAATATTTTAGCCAAATAGTTTAAAGCTTAAAAATACTATTCATCTTTCTTCTCTTTCAGTATATCAGGTGGTGCTTTTGATTTTGGCAAAGATAGTTTTAACTTAAGTGAAAATAAACGAATAGCACAAATTAAAAGGGCAGAAATACAAATATTTAATTCATTCGGAATTAAGGTGAATTTATTGATAATCAAATATAAAATTCCCCCGATTAAAGCGGCCGTGGCATAGATTTCTTTTTGGAAAATAAAAGGTATTTCATTAATTAAAATATCACGTACAACTCCACCAAAAGAGGCTGTAATAATACCCATTAATAAACTTGCCCACAAACTTAAACCCTTGCTCAAAGCAATATTTATACCAATAATTGTAAAAGCTCCTAGCCCCAAAGCGTCAAAAACTAAAATCCACTTTTCTAGTCTTTCAAAATGGCTTTGCAAAATAAAAACCGCCACTGTTGAGCTTAAACAAACAATTAAATAAGAAATATCTTTCAGAAAAACAATTGGTAAATCTCCAATTAAAATTGAACGCAAAGAGCCGCCTCCCACTGCCGTAACCGTAGCTAAAACAAAAATACCCAAAATATCCATATTTTTACGGCTTCCACTTAAGGCACCCGAAGCGGCAAAAACAAAAACGCCTAGTAAATCAAAGAATTTTAACCAAATCAAATAATTGCTCCCGAAAAAGGACAAGTTTTTCCACTAGCATTATTATTAACTTTTAAGTAAGAAGGATCAAGTTTATGGATAATCTCAGAGCTTAATTTTAAAAAGTTGTGGGCTAAGTCTTCTTGTACAAAAAATTCTGAATTATGTCCGTCCAAAACTTCATAATCTCGGTGAAAAATTGGACATACTGATCCGGAAAGAGGAGGAACTAACCAGCTCCATTCACCAGTAACTTTATGGCCTAATTCTTTTTCTTTTTCTTCATAATGTACAAAATTATTACTGGCTGTATGGTGATCAACAATGCGTACTCCAGCTTTTTCAAATGAATATAAAACAGCAATATTCAATTCCACTAAAGCTTTATCTCTCCATAAAGTACTTTCATATTTTTGGTTTAAGCCCATTTTTTCAGCAATTATGGGTAATAAATTATAACGATCTTTATCCGATAAATTTCTGGCTCCGATTTCAGTGCCTAAATACCAACCATTAAAAGGAGCAGCTGTATAATTAATGCCACCAATCTCAATTCCTAAGCAAGATAACATCGGTACAGCATGCCACTTCAAATTTAAATCTTTAAACCAAGTAAATTCTGGATGCTCCAAGTTAACTTCTAATACTTCTTGTTTATTTAATTCAAATAATTTAGGAAATTGCCCTTTCTTTTGAATTATAATTGGCAAAATATCAAAAGCCGTTTTCTCAGTGGGAGGCTTCCAGCCCAATTGTATTGCAGCTTCAGTGAAAATTACATTTTTTGAATCACCTAAAATATGATCGTTTTTACCTCTATAACCAGCATAACGGATAATTTGTTCATTCCAAATCCTAAATTGCCAATTGCCCAATTCATCCGACGGAGCAAAAAAGGTCACACTAGAACGTAATTTTCCACTATTCGTTGCGTGGTTTAAATGATTTCTAATGGCTATAAATATTTCTTCTTCACTCTCTAAATGACGGTAATCAAAAGCATCTAATTGTCTCCAATAATTACGTCCAATACATCTGGCACTATTTTTCCAAGCTAACTGGGCACCATATTGCATTTCAATTAAAGTATGTCTATAAGTGCCTATTCTTTCGATTAAATCAATACATTCATTAATGCGGCGCGATAAAATATAAGGATTATAATGCGGACTAGTCGGCTCTGAATAAATTTCTCCTAAAAACTTTAAAGCTTTATCTAAAAGTTGCCTTTTGGAAGAATTACCCAAAGATTTTAATTTGCTCAAGCTTAATTTTATTTCTTCGTTTGAAGTTTTTTCAAGGCTTTGGGTTGCTTTATCGTTATCGTTTGTTAATTTTTCTTCGCTTAATTTAATAACTTTTTCTATTTCCAATGATGATTTATTCAATTTTTGTCATAGCCTCCAATACTCTTAATTAGCCAATATAAATATTAAGATTAACAAAAATGTACTACACAATACAAGCCTGAAAAAATGATTAAGGTTCAAGAAAGGGTCAGACTAAAGTACGAGAGAATTTGAAATATTTATTTACTAACTGTTTTAATTAGCTCACTTAGAGGAAGGTTAAATATTATTAAACTTATCTTTTAACTCAGTAACTAATTTTGAGTGTGTCATATCAAAGCTAATTGGTGTAACCGAAATGAAATTCTCACTAACTTTTCTGACATCTGATTCTGGGTCTTCGTCGGTTTTAAGTAAATCGCCTGATAGCCAATAATAATATTTACTACGTGGATCTATTCTCTGCTCATAAGTATCTTTATACATTCTTTCACCCAGCGAGGTAATAGCATAACCTTTCACCTGAGAACGCTCAATAATCGGTAAATTTACATTAAATATAGTTTTAGGAGTCCATTTAATTTGATTAGAATTTAATTTATTTAAAATTTCTGGCACAAAAGAAGCTTCTTCATCAAAATCTTTGGTTTTATATTCTGACACGCTTAAAGCTATACTTTTAATATTATAAATTGCCCCTTCAATGGCAGCACTAACTGTTCCGGAATACAGCACATCGGAACCCATATTTGGTCCATGATTAATACCCGAAATAACCCAATCTGGTTTAAAGTCCAAAATTTTATTAATGGCAATCTTAACGCAATCAGCAGGCGTTCCATCTACAGTCCAGATTTTTTTAGCTCCTAAGAAATAATCCGACGGAATAATATCAACCCGAAGTGGCCTGTGTAAAGTTAAAGAATGACCTGACGCACTTCTTTCTTTATCCGGAGCGACGACATAAATATCGTGGCCAGATTCAATTAATACTGAACATAAGGCTCTTAAGCCAGCAGCATGGATTCCATCATCATTACAAACTAATATTTTCAATTAATTTAATACCTTTTACAAAGTTTTATATTAAGCGTATAAATAAATTTTGCCAAGTTTAATTTTAAAATAATGTTTACCCAGCTAATTAACCGAGAAAAATTAATATAACATTATAAATGTGGCAAAATCCTTAATATAATAAAGATTGCTCTTTGCAAATAAAATGCCCCAAGCAGATTTAAACCAATTTAAAATAATATTAGACTGTCTTCAAACGGGAATTTTGATTTTTGAAAACTCCCAAAATATTTATATAAATTTGGCCGCTCAAAGCCTATTAAAAACCCAAGACCAAAAATTAAACCTGACTGAAAGCCCTTATTTTGATAGTTTAAAAGATTTACTTGAAATTACTAATGACGATTTTTATTCTAAACAATTAACTGGCCAAGTTGGTAAGCCGCTCGAAGCAAATTTACATAATTCCAAACTTAATAATTGGCAAATCATCGAGCTAAAAGAATCCTTTGAAACAAAATTAGGAGAAGCTAGCCATGAGCTAAGAAGACCTTTGGCTAATGTAAAAACCCTCGTTGATACTTTATATTTGTGGGGAGCCGCTGAAGAGCCAATTGCCAGAGGTAAGTTTTTAGGACAATTACACTCAGAAGTTGCCAGATTGAGCAAGTTAATCGAAGAATTATTAGATTTAAGCCGTTTACAAGCTGGGGCAATTCCCGTTAATTTGCAGCAAATTGCTTTTAAAATTATGGTAAATGAAAGCTTTGAATTATTGACTGAGCAAGCTAATAAGAAAAATATTACTTTAATTAATCTAGTATCTGAAGAATTTGTTTTAATTGCTGATTTAGACAAAATTAATCATGTTTTGCAAAACTTAATTGAAAATGCCATTCGTTATAATAAAGAAAATGGTGAAGTAATCGTTTCTGCTCAGCAATCCACTAATAGTTTTTCGGTTAAAGATACGGGCTTTGGCATTGAAGAAAAAAATATACCTTTAGTCTTTGAACGTTTTAAACGCTTTAATAAAGATATTCCGGGCACAGGTTTGGGACTGGCTATTGTTAAAAGCATTGTTGATTTGCATGGTGGCCAAATTAAAATTAGCTCCGAAATTAATAAAGGCACTGAATTCAAAGTAATATTGCCCAAAAGAAAATTAGTTTTGCCAAATTAAAAAATAAATAATTACTTGCTCAAAAAACCTCTCACTGAAGTTCAAACCAATTCTAGAAAGTCTCTTTTACCAATTTGAATAATATCTCCAACTTTTAAGAAATTACTTTTTAAAGCTGTTTCAATCTCAACTTTATGGCCATTTAATTTAATTCCTCCTTGCACAATCAATCTTTTGGCTTCGCTTTTAGTTAGTCCGCTTCTAATATCAGCTTCCACGATTAAATCTATTAAACAGTTTTCATTTAATTTAATTTTTACTCTTTCGTCGGGAATTTCTTTTTTCTGAAATTTAGTAATAAAATTTTGTTCAGCTTTTTGGGCTTCTTCAGTGGAATAATAAAGTTCAATTAATTTTTTAGCTAAATCTCTTTTTAAATCGCGAGGATTAATTTCAGGATTATTATATTTTTGGGTAAAATCTTTAATTTCTTCAATACTTGCACCCGTAGCTAAACTATACCAATTAAGCATTTGCAAGTCCGGCAAGCTCATTGTTTTACCATAAATGTCTTCTGGGATATCGGTTAAGCCTATAAAATTATTAGCGGTTTTTGACATTTTCTTTTTGCCATCAAGACCGATTAATAAAGGAATTAACATCACAATCTGAAGATCTTGGGCAAAATATTTTTGTAAATCACGGCCAGCTAAAACATTAAAACGCTGATCCTGCCCACCAATTTCAATATCCGCTTTAATAGCAACTGAGTCATAACCTTGTAATAATGGATATAAAATTTCATGCAAATAAAGTGGGTGTCCTTGTTCAAGTCTTTCCCCAAAAGCTTCTTTGCCAATAATTTGATTAACGGTCGTGCTGCTAGCCAATTTAATAATTTCTTTTAAGGTTAAAGGCTTCAACCAATCAGCATTATTAACAATTTCTACTTTGTTTATATCAATAACTTTACTTACTTGTTGTAAAAACTTTTGGGTATTTTCAGCTACTTCCTCTTCACTTAAAGATGGTCTGGCTTCATTCCGTCCGGTGGGGTCGCCAAGCTGAGCAGTAAAACCTCCAAAAATTAAAATTGGTTTATGTCCTAATTCTAAAAAGCGTTTTAAAAGCTGCAAGCAAACAGTATGTCCTAAGTGTAAATCTGCCGCTGTGGGGTCAATGCCAAGTTTTATTCTTAAAGGTTCTTTTTTACTTTCAGCTTTTTTTAATTTGTCCGCTAAAGCCTGCCGGCCTAAAGGTAAAATCTCAATTCCACCACTCAACAAATAATCAATTTGCTCATTTATATTCATCATTATGTCTTATATTTTAACAGGCTTTTTAGGTTAAACCAGCTAACCACTATTAAACTATTTTTAAACTACTGATAACTTCATTTCCAGCCACTTTTGCAGCCGTTTCATTTCTAAATAAATTAATTCTTCGGCTTTTTCAATCTGCCCAGAACGCTTAAGAGTATTCTCTTTGATAGTCTTTTGCAAATAGTCCAAATCAATTAATTTAATAAAATCCATTTGTGCAACCTGAGGATCAATATTACGCGGCAATGTCATATCACAAATGATAAATTCCTTACTTTTTTCAGCTTCAAAATATTCGGGCTTAATTATGTAATGAGGAGCATTGGTACAAGCCAAAATAATGTCATAGTCATATAAATAATTTTGTAATTGTGTATAGTTGATTGATTTGGTTATGCCATATTTTGTTAATAATAAAGTATGTGACTCAGAACGGCTTACCAAGGTTATATTATTAGTGGCACCTTGCGAATGAAGATGATCTAAACATAATTCCGCTACCTGACCAGAACCTAAAATCATAATATTTTTTTGGCTAATTTCTTGGGGTAAAATCAAACCCTGTATAATTTGTAAGGCTGCGGCCGGTACAGACATAGCCCCTTTAGCAATTTCGGTTTGAGTTCTAACCTTTTTACCAACGGCCAAGGCTTTTTGAAATAATTGATTTAGAAATGAGTCAGTATATTTAAAACATTGACTATAAGCCGTTTTCAACTGGTTTAAAATTTGTCCTTCCCCTAAAATCATGCTTTCAAGGCCGGCTGACACTCTAAATAAATGCTCAATAGCTTGGTTTCCAATTTTAAAGTTCAAATGCTCGCAAATCAAACTTATATCAACTTTTTTCAGCTCAGAAATAATATGAATAGCTTTTTGCTTAACCTCTTCGGCTGAATATTTGCTTGAAAAATAAAACTCAGTCCGATTACAAGTGCTAACAATGACGGTGTAACCAATTTCTGTCGATAATATTTGTAAGGCCTCTTCAAATTTGACTGAAGAAAGCATAGAAAAAGCAAATTTTTCTCTAACTTCAATTGGGCTAGACTTATAATCAATGCTTAAAACAAAGATTTGTGAACTCAATTGAGAGACTATATAATTACTCAATTTTTAAATTTATCTGTATTAAAATTTTAACTCATGTCTCATCGTTTAGAATTATCAATAAGTTATGAATTAAAAGAAAATCCCTAAAGGATTACCGTATTTACACGCATAATCTTTAATTAATAAATTAAATCAAGCTTTCATTTAAACTTTAGGATTGTCTTTAAACCTATTAATAATCGGTATAATTTAATTAGTTATAAAAAAGAAAGTCTTATGGAAATTTCAAGCAGCGTGGCTTTATTTGCCGCTATCGGTACTCAAATAGTTACAGCCTTAGGCTTGTTTGGGGCAGTTACAAGTTCCTTTAATGCTCGGATTAATGATGTTGAAGCTAAACTGAATATAAAAATTGACGGTTTATCAAGGGAAATAACTGAAGTTAAAATAGAGCAAGCCAAAATAGAAGGTCGCCTAAATGTGCTAGATCAAAGATTAACTTCACTGGAACAAACAGTCAGATATATTCTTGATTGTTTTCCGAGACCTAGAGTATCTGTTCAAAATCCACAAGAATAGAATATGAATAAAAATTCAAAAATAAAAGTAATTATCGCTGGTGCCGCAGGCCGAATGGGTCAAGAAACGGTTAAAGCTATTTTAGAAGATAAAAGCTTAGATTTAGTTGGAGTTACTGGCCGAAAAAGTTCAGGTTTAATTGGCAAAGATATTGGTGATTCAATCGGTTTAGGAAAAATTGGGCTTAAGCTAGAAGCTAATTTGAAAGATTTATTGCAAAGAGAAAAACCCCAAGTAATGGTTGATTTTACGGTGCCAAATGCCGTTTTTGATAATGCTCAGTTAGCTTTAAATTGTGGAGTTAGCCCAATAATCGGAGCAACTGGCTTAACTGATGATGATTTGCATGAATTAGAAAAAAAAGCTAATTATACTGGCCAAGCAGTTTTAATTGCCCCTAATTTTGCGATTGGAGCTTTACTGATGATTCATGCAGCTAAACAAATGGCTAAATATTTTGACAATGCCGAAATTATTGAATTACACCACGATAAAAAAGTCGATTCACCATCGGGAACAGCTATTAAAACTGCCAAAGAATTAGCTAAAGTTAAAAAATTCATGCATCAAGAATTAAGCCCAAATGCCGCTGCTCGTGGAGGTTTGGTTGATGGAATAAGAATTCACAGCTTGAGATTACCAGGCTTAGTTGCTCATCAGGAAGTGATTTTTGGTGGAATTGGCCAGACTTTAACTATTAGACATGATACATTGGATCGAACCGCTTTTATGCCTGGGGTGATTTTAGCCATTAAAGAAATTGTCAACCGAAAAGGCTTGATTTACGGCCTAGAAAACTTTTTAGATTTAAAATAAGAGCAACTAGTATTACAAGTTTCCTCGCCAACCACCATCAATTTCAAGATTCAAGCCGGTTATATAATTGTTTTTCAGTAAAAAGACGGCTGCTTCAGCTATTTCTTTTAGTTTGGCGGGGCGACCCAAAGGTAATTTATTATTTGGCCAATGAACAGTATTTTCGCAAATTCCTAAAGATAAGCAATTGATTAAAACTTTATTGGCGGCTTCTTCCTTGGCAAAAGATTTAGTTAATAAAATCAAACCCATTTTAGCAATATGATAAGGCAAAATACTTGGCTTGGCTTCAATTTGATTGGCAGTTGCATATCCAAGGCTTAAAATACGACTTCCATCAGCTTTACGCAGAAAAGGCAAAATTAATGAATATAAATCAAAAACCAAATTCAAGTTTGAATCAATTATTTGCCTAAATTCGGTGGATTTTAAGTCGTTTAAAGGCTTTTGCATAAAATCACCAATGCAATTAATTAAAATATCCAATTTTTCAAGTGGCTCAATATAAGCTTTAACTAAGATTTGTATATTATTAATTTGGCTTAAATCTGCTTTTATGAGCGTATATTTAATATTTTGTAATTCCAGAAAATTAATTAAAAAATCGGGCTTGTTTTTGCGGTATTGCAATAAAAAATGACAATTTGAAAAATCTGGATCCAAACAAATTTCTTGAGCAATATTCTGGGCAATTTGGCTTCCAGCGCCGGTAATTAAAATATATTTTGTGTAAGTTTGAGACATAATTTATAAATTAAATAAAGTATTTATTGACATAAAAGTAATTTTTTGTGATTATTTTATATCTATGAAGAATACAGCTTATCAAATCGGAATTTTACGGGATCATCATGGCGAGTCAAATGATTCTAGTATCTTTGAACTTACTTTAGATGTTATCCAGTGGGCAAAAAGCATTAAGGAGAGTTATAATACTTCTTCTTCGATGGACTTACGCTTTGACGAGTTGAATATATCTTCAGCTTCTGCCTTAAGTTATGCTATTTGGCATGCTTATAGTAAAATAGAAGAACCAGACAGCTTATATCCTTAAGCTAAAATGCAAGCGCTTGTAGCTCAGTTGGTAGAGCACTCGGCTTTTAACCGATTGGTCGCGCGTTCGAATCGCGCCGAGCGCAAATTATTTATGTTTCAATAGAAAATAAGTAAAAGTAATACTCTTTTGTTTTTAACCAAATTTCTTACTCACTTATTTAGACGTTCATCTTATTAAGCTGATTTTAATGAGCAAAAATATGATAATTTTCAGGAAAAAGAATCTTAAAATTTTTCATAATTTGAATTAATAAGATTCTTTTTAGAAACGAACACGGTAATTTTTTGAAGCCTTAAACAAAGTTAAAAGAAAAAAATTTCTATCGAACTGCATTTAACTCAATTCAGCTCGATTTCAAGTCTTTATTTGTGAAAACTTTATTTTTTATTTTGAAATATTTATTTATCTAATCTTTTGAGTGGAAATCGATAATCTTTATGATCGGAGGCACCGGTTGAATCCTGTCTATCACCTTCATTAAGTCTTCTTTGTGCAATAGAGCCGCCATCGTCTAATATTATTTTTTTACTGGTTTCTTGGGTAACGATGAGTCAGCGGTGCTTCTAGTTTCACGTTGAATAAGTCTTTGATATTCTAAATTTACAACTTGAAAGGCTGGACTTTGAGGACGGATATTTAATGTCATAAAATAATAAAAAGTTAACGTTTAATATTATATAAATTATCTTTTTTAATTAGTATTGTCAATTTATTTTTAATTAATAATCCAATTAAAAAGACATATTGGCCAAAAAGTAAATTAAGTTAACGTGAATTCGACGGATAAAAAGGTTAAAAAGAAGCGATGAAATGGACATCTGAAAGATTAGAGAGCCCCATCCCCGCATAAAAAGAAGGGAGAACACAGTAACGCAAAACTCCCCTCTCGGTTGACAGAAAGGGATTTGGGGTGAGGTCAGGGAAAATTTGAATTGAAAATAAAGACTATCATAACTTTTAAAGTTTTTTCCGGAAGCACTTTTTCTATTTTTTATCCATCGAACTCACGTTAAATATTTATTCATTTAATCTTTGGGTTGGAAGTCGATAATCTTTAAGATCGGGGACACTTGATGCTGCTTCTACTGGTCTATCTTCAGGTGTATCAAGTCTCCCTCGAGCAATAGAGCCTTCTGGGGGTAGTATTGTTGTAGGTGTCGCCCAGCCTTTGCTTTCTGCTGACGGAGGTAAGGGTAAAGAATGGGTACTTTCATTTTTAGTCTGAACAGCTCTTTGATACCCCAAATCATCAGTGGCCGGGGATGGATTTTGGCTAATAGGTCTTTGATATCCTAAATGAGAGGCTTCAGCTTGAGAACGAATACTTAATGTCATAAAATAATAAAAAGTTGAGGTTTATCATCATTTTAAATCATCTTTCAAATTAGTATTGCCAACTTAATTATTAATTAATAGTCTGATTTTAAAAATAAATTGAAAATTAGCTTCAGGGAAGAAACTCTCTAATGTTAGAAGTCGGGTAAATTAGTAAAGTTAATGGCTGATTTGAGTCGAAATTATGATTTATTTAGTATTTTCCTGAACTTTATAAACAAGTTAGTACAAACAATTTATTTTTTGGCTAAATAATTTAGAATAAAAGACAAAGTCTTTGAGATTTGGAGATATTGATTAATTATGACAACAAAGCATTTACCTAAATTAGCAGTTTTGGGAGCGGGGGGGCTTGGCCAAGAAATGTTAAAGCTTTTAGCTAAAAGACAAAATGCCAATTTGGTGGCAATTGTAGACAAAAATGCTTATTTATATGCTGAAAATGGCTTAGATCTCGATTATCTCAATCAAAATTTTAAAGGTGATGTTTCTCGCATAAATAATTCAGTTAAATCGCCCAATTCGATAATGTCCTTATTAAGTTTATACGGCTCAGAGATTGATTGTATATTTTATGCTTTGCCTAATTTACCGACTGAATTCATTCCAGATTTAACCAAACAAATTATTGAAAATACTGCTTTTAAAGGTGTAATTGTTGATGCTATTAAACGAACAAGTGCCGTCAAATTATTAATGAATTTAGCCGATGATTTGAAAGCCAAAGGAATTTTATATTTAACTGGTTGTGGAGCAACGCCTGGTTTGTTAACTTCCGCGGCGGCTTTGGCAGCTCAATCTTTTGTCGAAATTCAATCAGTGAAAATTATTTTTGGAGTTGGTATTAATAATTGGCTAGCTTACCGAGCGACTATCCGTGAAGATATTGCCCATTTATCTGGCTTTGATATTACAAAAGTCAATGCAATGACCGAAGCTGAAATTGACTTAGAGCTTGATAAAAGAAATGGCCTTTTGGAATTAGTGAATATGGAGCATGCAGACGATATAATGCTTGAACTAGCAGGTATTTGTAGTGCTGATAAGGTTTCGGTAGGCGGAATTGTTGATACTCGGAATGCTCAAAAACCAATTTCAACGCAAGTACAAATTACTGGTTTAACTTACCAGGGTAAGCAATCAACTCATATTTTTAAATTAGGCGATGAAACGACTATGGCTGCTAATGTAAATGGCACGGTTTTAGGTTTTTTGAATGCAGGTTTATATTTACAGCAAGAATATGGAGCCAGTGGTTTTAAAACAGCCGCTCAAATAATGCCACGCTTTGCTTCTGTGCAAATGAAAAGAGAGCTTGAAGTATTGAATCAAAGTGAAAATTTATTAAAGGCTTAGTTTAGTTTTGGGGAACTTTTAGTTAAATTATGAATCTTAAATAAATATGAAAAACTCAAAGCATAATTGGTTTAAAGAATTTTATATTTTAATTTTTTTAGTGGCTTTATCTTTGCAAGCCTGGAGAGGTTTTGTGGCGAATGGTTTTGGAATTATCAAAGCTTTTATTCAATTACACGATTTAAGAACTTCTCATAAAACTGTTTTTGGCGAAAATGAAAAAATGTTGGTTGAATTAAAAGACTGGGCGAAAAATCCTAAGGCTGAGCAAATAAAAAAAGCGATTAAAGAGTTTAATTTGGTACAAAATCCGGATAAAGAAATACTTATTCAGCTTAAAAATTAGTAAAGAAAGTTTTTTAAATATAAAAGCTGCATCTTGAAAACTGAAAGCCATGAAAACCATAAATGAAGAAACTTTATGTAATTTAATTTTGCAAATGTATAAAAGTTGGTTTTCTTCGCCTGAGCAAATAATTGAAGCTTTTCAAACTGTTAATTTGAATCCGGCTCCATTTTTAGCTTATTTTCAATATCATCAAAAGCAGTCTCAATCGTTTAACCCAGAAGATATTAAAGCTTTAAAGCAAAATTTGTTAATTCAGCGAAAAATTTGTTTAAATTCCAAACTTAATTTATTTATTGCGGCCAATACTGTTTTAATTACTCTTTTTCCCGAAATTATTTATAGTTTACTTTTACAAACCCCGATTATTTGCCGAGTTCCTGATCCTTTATTATTGCCTTTTTATGAAAAATTCAGAGAATTAATACCACCTGAATTAAGAGATTTAGTAAGCTTTGATTATTGGCCTAGTCAAGAATTGGAAGTAACTAAAGAAAAAATAAATCAGGCTAATTGCTTAATTATTCACGGCTCAGACCAAACGATAAAGCAAATTGCTGAATTAAAAAATACCAATCAAATTGTTTTGGGCTTTGGTCATAAAATTAGCTTTATACTATGTGCTTTTAATGAAAATTTTCAAAATAATTTAGACTATTGGGTGAGCTTAATTGCTGAAGATTTATTTGCTTTTTTGCAAAGAGGTTGCTTATCAGCTCAGGTAATTTATTGTGTAGCTGAACCTGAACACGAGAGCGATATTTTAAAGTTTTGCCATAAATTAAATAATAAATTAGAAAAATTTGATTGGCAAATGCAGCCTTTTTCCGCTTTTGAAAAGTTTCACTTTACCGAAAAAAATATATTAAATAAAAACAATGAATTAATTGGAAATCATATTATCTACTCAAAAAATCAGGCTTTCGAATATATGCCAATTAATGGTCTGGTCTGGGTGAAACCTTTAAAAGAAAATGAATTAACCAATTTGGATTTTATACCCAATAATTTGATTGATAAAATTGCTTGTATTGGGCATAATTTACCCGTCAGAGATATTCAAAAAGTACAAAGTAAATTAAATTACAATTTGAGGTTTTCGGATTTGGGCTTTATGCAAAAAACTTGCTTATTTTGGTTGCAAGACCCTTCGATTGTTTTTATTTGACAAATGATAAATTTATGCTCAAGCTTAGGGTAAATAGTAAATAAGTTTGTATGTCTTTTGAAAATTCCTTATAAAAATTAATGACTGCAATTTATAAACAATTAAATGAATTAGCTGGGATTAATGGCTTAGCAGGGCAGTTAAAACCCGAAATAATTAATTATTTTCTTCAGGAAATTGATTGGCTTTATTTGCAAGAAAACTTATTACCTTTTATAGCTTGTGATGAGCTTTTTGAAATAGAAACTCAAGCTAAACTTTTGATTATAAGCCCCGAATTAGATTTAAATAATTGGAAAGGTTTATCAAGCAATTGGAATCCTTGGGAAAATGAATTAACTGAAGCTAGTGATTGTCAAATTCGCTTTGATAAACAATTTGTTTTATATTTTTTGCAAAAGTCTTTGGGTAAACGGGAAGAAGATTTGAATTTTTCCTGCAATCAAATGACTGAAATTGAAAAAGAAATTATTGAAAATTTAATTGATTTAATGATTGAAAAGCTGAATGAAACCTTAGAAAACTTGGAAATTAATGAAAGAAATTTAGATTTAAGAGGTGAAATTCCAAAAATTAATTTGATTTGGTTATTGAAGGCTAAAGATCAAATTGGGAAATTATGTTTATCTTTGCCAGTCGAGCGAATTCCGGTCAATTTAGATATTTTGGAAGGAGCTTTTATACATTCTCTTAATAGTTTTCCGTCTAGTATAAAAACCAAAATTAGTTTGATTGCTGGGAGCGGCAAAATTACTTTTGGAGATTTATTAAATTTAGAAATTGATGATTTTTTACTATTAGAGCAAAGTAATAAAAGCCATTTAAGCTTGATTGGAAGCGACCAAGAAATTTATACTATTTCAATTAATATTAATCATCAAAACTCTAATTGGCCTAAATTTGATCTAAACTTGTCAGAAGCCGAAAAACAAAAAGAAATGAATAAAGCCGTTAATAATGAAGCCTTAAGTGATTTTCCAGTTGAAATCAAAGCCGAATTTAAAGAAATTCAAATTACTTTCAAAGAATTATTGTCTTTGCAAAATGGCTCGGTCTTGCCAATTGATAAATTAACTGAAAATGAATTGTTTTTAACCGCTCAAGGAAAAGTTATTGCCAAAGGTGAATTAGTAGTGGCCGGCAATAAATTAGGTATTTTAATCAAGGAAGTTTTACTTAATAATTAATGGTGAAAACAAAAGAGTTAAAGACAATTATAATCCTCAAAAATCTTGATAATTCAACCACTTTGATTATTGACCTCATTTGAATTAACGTGAATTCGATGAACGGAAAGTCTGAGAAACCCTTCCCCGCATGCAAAGAAGGGGAACACAGTAACGCAAAACTCCCTTCTCTGAGGTCGGAGAGGGGTTGGGGGTGAGGTCAGCGAAAATTCGAATTGAAAATAAAGGCAATTATAATCCCAAAAAATCTTGATAATTCAGCCACTTTGATTATTTACCTCATTTAAATTAATACTTTATCTTGGTAGCGTGAAGCTAGCCACTAAAGTTAAAATCCTAAAATTGAAAGAAATCAAACTAAGCTGCTGCTAAATTTGTAGGTATTAAAGAAGTTACTTGTGTAATAACTGACTTAGCAGCTTCACCCCTCTTTTTTAAGGATTCCATCTTTACCTCAACAACTTTATCGAATATTGTACCAATCAAAGCTCTTTCGGTTGCATCTTTATCAGAACTTTTATTAGTAGTACTCCTTCCCTGAGCTTTCTCTTGAATACTTGAGGCATCTTTTAAAGTTGCATCTGCGAATAAAGATTTGGCTAGATTTACTTTTGCTTGATCTATATATTGTCTACTCCAGTCATTTAATTGAATTGGTCCACCAATATCAGGCACTACCCCATCCAAAAATTCACTAAGAATTCGTTTATAACCACTATCTTCAGCGATCTTATCTATAATATTATCTTGTTTAGCAGCTTCATCATTATAAGCTTGCAATAAACCATTAAGTCGCTTTGTTGTGTTTATGCCGCCAACATTAGGTTTTTGATTATCAGAATTTTTACCAGCGTTAAAAGCATCTATACTTTTCTGAGTTAATTGAATAGAAGTTGTTTTAATTGAATTCTCTTCTTTCTCATTGAAAGCCACTCCTAAGTCACCACTTAAATTGCTGAAATAATCTAAAAAATAAATTTTAAGAGCTAATTTAATTAAACTCCTTGAATCTGGATTACTAGAATTTCCTAAGTTCCTAAAATCATCTCTAAGCTTATTAGCCTGTGTTAAGAAATCTAGGGGATTGGCATCAGTTCCTAAATCTCGTAAATCTTGTATTTCTTTTAAAACCTCTTTTTGAATAGAATCTCCTTGAAAAACTTTTTGAATTTCTTGGCTTAAAGCAGGATTTGCACTAGCTAAAGCACTTCTTCCTTCTGAACTAAATATATTTTCATTATTTGCAATCATGCTAATTATAGTGGAAGTAGTATCGTCTACACTAGCTGGGGACAAAGCAGGAATATTTATTTTTGTTTTATGCTTACCTTTCATATAACCCGTTAAATCCTGGGTAGCCTTTGATTCTCCATCTAAAAAACCTTTAATTATGCCAAAAGCTGAATATTCACGATTATTATATTTAAATAGCTTATCTCCATCATTGCTACCAATTCCCAAAACCCAACCTGAGTTAACCGTCTTTAAATTGTCCAAAATTACTTTATTAGAAGTTTTTCTGGATAATTGAATTTGACCCATTCGCTTTTGTATTTCGGTCGCAAGAGCCTGAGCGCCTGTAGCGTTGCTCTGAATCTCTGATTTACCGTCAGCAGCAACAAAAACAGTTCTTCTTAAAAGTATATAAGCTTTTTTGGCATCTTTTATTTCTTTGCTATCGCCTTCCTCAATTTTCACCTTGTTCTCTTCGGTATTATTTTTGGCTAATTCAAATATCAATTTCCCTCTTGCATCATTATTATTATTTAGCCAAACTATTGAATCATTAATTATGCCTTTTAAACTTTCAATATCACCCGAAAAATATGGAAATTTAATTTGTTCAGCAACTTTTTTTTCTTCAGCTTGTCTTAAAAGCTCGGCCTGGGCAGCATCTACTCTTTGACGGAATTTATCATCTAAAATTTTACTAGAGGCATTTCTAACATTAGTAAGTTCATCTGATGAATTGGTAACAATATGAGCTGAATCAACTTGCCTGGCTCTTGGTACAACAGAGCTAACATAAGTAGTGGTAGTGGCAGTAGCATTTGAAGTTGGCACCGAGCTAGCTACTGGAGCAGAACTAGCAGATATTACTGGTGTGGGTGATTGGCTGACTGGAGTTACCATAAAAACCGCTTTGTATAAAACAAATATTTCAGGCTTACAAGAAATAAAGCTAGTTTTAAACTAAAAATTTACAATTCATTAAATAAAATTAACTTGCCGGCTTTAAAAAATAAATTACCAATTTGAATTTCGGTATTTTTAGCTTTTTGAGGTTTTGGCTGCCATTTATTTTGATCTTGGGAATTACTTTTAGCCTGATTGCAAGACCGACAAGAAGCAAATAAATTATCTTTTTGGGTAGCTAGAGACATATTATAAATATAAGGTAAATAATGGTCATAGCTGGCCTGATGCTCCCGGAAAATAGAAGTTTTAATTAATTTATTATCATTACCCAATCGGCTAATCCAAGAATCAGGGTCTTTGTGCAGAGCAACTTTCACAGTCTTGGGATGCAATAAGTTTTTACTGCAATAAACACAAGCCCAATTATCTCTTTGCCAAATTTCTTCCAGAGCTGTAATTGGCAATTGCGGACGTTTTTGATTAGTAAAAATTGGTTTATGCTCTAAAAGTTCTTGTTGTTCTACTTCCTGCTTATTCTGGACACTTACGGACTTTAGCCAAGTGTTTAAGTTGTGCAAGTAATTTTGCCTTAAATTTTTATCGCCTGTAATTTGTCCGCTCGCTAACCAAAAACCTTGCTGCAAGGTAAAATCCGTTGAATTAGCCCGGTCTTGCTTTAATTCTTTTAAATCGCTGAAATTGGCTTGTCTTAACTGCAAGTTTAAATTAAAACTAAATTCAGTATTTTTTTCTTGTTCAAATTCAGCTTCAGCTTTTTCCATTTTTTCAGCTTGCGGAATAATTTCTGTCTGTAGCTTACGTTCAAAAGCCGCTAAAGAAGCCGCTGAAACTTTTTTCTCTTCCGGGTTTTGGCTAATTATTTCATTTGTATTTTGATTTTTATTTTCTAAAACTTCGCCGGGGGCTTCGTAGTTTGGCTCCTCATAATAACTTTTCTTAGCTGGTAAACCTTTTGATAAGTCTTTTTTATAATTTTCAAAATTAACTTGTACTTTTTCGGGATAATTTGTTTGGTCTTCGAGTAAAACTGTATTTTCGCCTGGATTTAAATTACTTTGAATTAGTAAATGCTTTTCCAGAGCTTGTAAAACCAATAAATAAACTGATTGTGGTGAACTATAACGAATTTCTCGCTTAGTTGGATGAACATTGATATCAATTTGCTGAGGATTTAAGCTTAAACTCAAAATAATACGTGGGTATTTTCCAGCCGGCAGAAAGCCCTGATAAACCTTGCGAATGGCTTTACGCATAATATCGCACCGAATTGGCCTTTTATTGACAATAGTAATAATAGACCGCATATCTGACCTAGCTTCGGAAAGAGGAGCAACTAAACCTTTTAATTCAAGTAATGGCTCTTCTTCGCGGATAATTTCTAAATATTTAAAATGACTTTTCTCTTCAAATAATTCACGCACTGTTAATTCCCAATCACCCGAGCCACTAGTTTGTAATATTTTTTTGCCTGCATTAATTAATTCAAATTTTATTTCCGGATGAGCAATAGCCATTTCGCGCACCATATCACTAATTAACTGTAATTCAGTTTCCGGCCTTTTTAAAAATTTGAGACGCACTGGCACATTAAAAAATAAATCACGCACTTCAAAGCTAGTACCGGTTGAGAAACTAGAAACTGACTTATTTAAATTATTTGTTTCATCAAAAGTGGCTTTCAGCCCATGTTCAGATTTTTGGTTTTTAGTTAAACAAGTCATTTTGCTCACCGAAGAAATACTAGCCAAAGCCTCACCCCGAAAGCCTTTCGTCATTAATTCATTTAAATCATTAATACTTTGTATTTTGCTGGTGGCATGCGGGCTAAATGCCAATTCAATATCATCTTCTTCAATGCCCAAACCATTATCAATTACCCGAAAAGAGCGGCCGTCTTTGGATAAAATTTCAATTTGTATATTTGTGGAACCCGCATCAATTGAATTATCAATTAACTCTTTAATCGCAGAAGCTGGCCTTTCAATAACTTCACCAGCTGCAATTTGATTAATTGTTCTAAAATCTAATTTTTTTATTTGACTCATTAGTTTTTTAATTATTTAGGCAGCTGGCAATTTTGAGTACTTTTGCTTGTTTTCCAGTCTAGTCTATGAAATCAAGTAATACAATGTATTATTTCAAATAGATTCAATTTTAATTATAGGAGAGTCTTTAATGAATATTTTGATAATTTTGTCATATATTGCAAATGTTTTAATACTTCTTCCAGTTTGTCTTCTTTTGCTTAAAGGGAATCATCGTTTTACACAAATTTATGGTGCAGATACTACCGCCCGCCAAATTCTGGTTTGTATGTATCTAACAATTCTTACTTTAAGTGCTTATTGCTTATTAACAAGAGATTTAAGACCTTTAATTGCTTGGGTTCTTTTAGGCTTTCAGATCATTTATAAGTCATTTAGTCTAATCATTATTAAAGATAAAAAAGTTCCAGTATATTGGTTCAATTTTGGAGTTACAATTTTACACTCAGTAACTTTATTTCTAAATCCACTTTAATGAAAGATATAAAAGATTTTTTTATTTGACTCATTAATTATGGCTTTTATTTAAACTTAACTAAATTAAGCGTGGAACTAAAATTAATTATAAGTCGTCTGATTTATTTATATATTTGCATTTATAGTTTTCAAATACCTAAGTAAATATGTAAAATACAGCTTGGGGTTGTTGTAAGTTGCAAATACTAATTTCCAAAAATAAACTAAATTGATTGAGTTGTGAAGTTATTTCAAAAAACACAAAATTGGCTAAACTCTGAAATATTCAAGCGAATTTGCCTGAATTATACGGAGGACTTGTCGGATTTTGCCCTTTTAGCAGCTCTTCAGTCCGGTAAATTAACTAATTTTAATAATTTATTTTGCTTAGATATTAACCGAGATTCCTCTAATAAATTATTTCAGCATTTACTTCAAGATAAGCAAATTGAATCTTATATCTTTCAGCCCAGCAATTGGAATGAATTAATTGAGGCTTTTTTAGAAATGCAAGAATTCCTAGATTTGAGAGGTCAGGAAAATACTTTTGCTTCTAAAACCACTTTAGTAATTAATAATTGGCAAAGTTTACTTTATTTATTTAGCAATTCTCAAGGGCTTAATTCGGCTACTCCAGCTGAGCTTTTATTCCAATTCAAGTTTTTAAGTGATAAGTCAAATATAATTTTATTGAATAATTTACATTCTAATCATTCTTTTAATAAAAACGACAAATTACAAAATACAAATTTATTCGCTTGGTCACATGAAGTTTTTCAGCTTGTAGATAAATATAATTTGGAAGTGCAAAAAACTTCTCAAGCTAATCAAAACTCTAACCCTTTGCAAAATATCGTAAATAATATAAAAAATTCTTCACCATTAAATCTTCAGCCTCTCAAGACAGAAAATAATATTAATGAAAGCCAAAAAAATATAAATTATTCAATTAATTCAATTCAATCTTTAGGTAATAAAACTGAAGAGCTAAAAGAAGAAGAAATTTTTGAAGAAATTAAAGAAAAGTCAATTATTCTTTCAAGTGCTTCAGAAGGCTTATCTCAGCAAGAAAAAAGCGAAATTTATGAAAGCTTAATGCAAAAATTATCATCTGCTCAAAGCCGTCAGGATTTATTAATTGTTCGTAAAGAAATTCAATCTTACGGAGAAGCACTGTCAGCCAGAGAAAAAATTGCTTTAAGTGATATTTATAAAATACATTTACAAAGAATTAAATTATTAGAAGACAGCTTTTTAACTTCTTAATTTTGAAGAATAATAAATACCGCTTGACTAAATGCTATTTTAATTGAAATAATGAAAGTTAATAAAAAAATAAGCCTTTATTAAAAATCAATTTAAAGTTTCAATTATAAAAATAAAGTATTTAATATTATGCGTTTAGTATCATTATCAAATCGAGTAGTAATTATAGCTAATTCTAAACTCACCGCTCGCAGTAAAGAGCCTGTAAAAACAGAAAGGACAGATAATTTAATTTTGCCTAATATAAATAATATTATTAAGAAATTAGAGACGAGCAAAAATTTTGAGGAAGAAGCAAGAAATGCTGCGGAAGAATTTAGAGGAAATGTAGAGGCATTAATTAAACAAAATCAGCGATTAGAAGCTTTAAAGCTTATTGAAAATGAACTTATCAATGGCTCACAGATAAATAATTCATATTTGGATGATATTTTGAAAAGTTGCATAAAGCGGCACAAGCTAACACCCGAAGAAGTTTGGCCTTTATTAATTCATGAAAATGTTGATTTAAATAATTTTCAACTTTCTTTAAAAACGCTTGTAGATGAAGGTTTATCCCAAAAAGTTTTTGATCTAATTAAAGATAGAGCAGATTTAGCTAATTTTGACGCTTTGGTATTACAACATTGTGCCTATATAGGCTTAGAAGACAAAGTTTTTGATTTAATTAAAGATAGAGCAGATTTATCAAAGTTTACATATTCTTTAGAGAATTGTGTGGTTAAAGGTTTATCACAACAAGTTTTTGATTTAATTAAAGAGCAGCGAAAAGATCTAGTTAATTTTAAACATGTATTAGAAGCTTGTGTATATAGAGAACTAGAAAAAGAAGTACTTGATTTAATTAAAGGGCAATCAAAAAGTTTTTTGGATAAGAGATTTTCAGAAACAATTTTAGGTTGCATTGCTGTAGCAGATAGGAAACTCGAAGGACAATTATTGCTAGAAAGTTTACACTTATTAGAACAAATACCTTTTCATAGTTATATAAATGAGAAATTACTAAAGAAATTATTAGTATCAATAGAAAAACAAGCTAATCCAAAAGATTTTCCTAATTTGTTGTCTGCATGTGCAAATTATTCTTCTATTCAGGAAAAAATATTGAATATATTTAAAGTTGGGCAATTTCAGGGCGAAATTAATGAACAAAAAGTTAATATAAAGTCAGAGCAGGAAGTTTATATTTCTGGAACAAAAAAAGGCATAATAAAAAGTTATTTACAAGGCTTTTTTGAGGTACAAACTAGTGATGAAAAAGTATATAAAATAGTAGCTGAAAATTTAATAAAATATAATCCAGATATCTTACCAATTGGCCTGCCAGTCAAAATATTCAATAAAGATGTTTTATATGCTGGCTTCTATAAAAATGATAATGGGGAAATTATTTCTTTTAAGTTTATTGATGAGAAAAAAAATATATTTGAAATACCTTCTAAAATCTTTCTGAAAGAGAATAAGCTTTTATTGAGAGATGAAAATTTTGTTTTGAATAATTTACATTTAATACCAAATAATATAAATGTTCGTTATGGTACTGGACAAGAAGGTTTAATAACAGGTTTAACAAAAGAGCAAAAATA
>JAAFJH010000013.1:0-441 GCA_013298875.1 Synechococcales cyanobacterium bin2.concoct.b11b12b14.033 | reverse complement strand
TTTTTAGTACAAAATAATAAAACTAATCAAAACGATAAAGTATTAGCTGAAGAAATCATAAGAATGAATATAGCCATTTTTAAAGGCATTTCACCCGCCAAAGTAAATATAATCGGCCAAGAAGAGGAATTAACCTTTGAAAACCAGTGGGTAAAAGCTACTAAATATGAAATTAATGGAATACAAGTAATTTTAGCTAATGATAGTTCTGTAAATCATCAAAGAATACTGAATAAATTAAATTTATGGCTTGCAATGGGTTTGCCTGAACACTGGATAAAAGCGGTAAAAACTATTGAGATATATCCATTCGAAAACATAAACGCAGCAGCAAACTCTTCAGGCGATACAATTAGGTTTTTTGGCGAAGATAAATTTAACTGGAGTATTTTTAATCATGAAATTACACATTCGCTAGTTATGAAAGAAAATAAAAATATT
>JAAFJH010000128.1 GCA_013298875.1 Synechococcales cyanobacterium bin2.concoct.b11b12b14.033 | reverse complement strand
TTTGTAAAGCCAATTGATTTCGTCTTTCGGTGTCCAAGTGAGCAGTTGGTTCATCAAAAAAAGCAAAAGAAATATTTGATAATTCCTGTAATAAACTTAATCTAATTGAAATAGCGGCTGAAACTTGCTGCCCGCCCGAAAGCACATCATAAGTTAGTTTTTGTCCATTTTTATAAGTTATAATTTCATAATCTTCGCTCCAAGTAAGTTCAAAAGCTGAATCCTGCATAATTTCCCGAAACAAATTAGTGGCTCTTTGGCTTATTTTCGCTGTATATTGCTTTGCCAAACGAATTGAAAGCTCTTTAAAATAAATTCTCATTTTGTTTATTTTATTTTCTTTACTCTTTTGTAGCTCCAAGTCAGTTTTATATTTTTCAAAAGTTTTTTGTTTTTCTTTCAAATCCTTGATTCGGTCAATTAGGTTTTGGCATAAATATTCAAGCGAATGTATTTGTCCGGCATTTTGATTGCTTAAATTTTGCTTTTCCTTCATTAACTCAGTGGTTTGTACAAAATAATTTTCATCTTTCAAGTTAAGCTCTAATTCAGATTTTTGATTTGTAAGTTTTTTAGTTTTCTCTTCCAAAGAGGTTTTTTTATTTTGTAGTTTCAATAAATTTTCTAAAGCTTCTTGTAGCTGCGACCATTCAAGGTAAATTTTTTCTAGCCTTTCTAATTCATGCTCTAAAGCAATTAGTCTTTCAGGTATTTCTTCTAAGTCTTTTAAAATTTGGTTAATATTTATCAATTCACGCTCCAAATCAGCAATTTTAATTTTTTGATTCTGGAAAATATTTTCAAAAAAGCTTTCTTTGTCCAATTCAGATTTTAAAATTAAAGCACGGTCAGCCTGTTCTTTCAGAGCGATTATTTCAGTATGTAAATTTGTACTTTTATCTTCTAATGAAATTAATTCGCTTTTTAATAATTCAATTTGTTTCAAGAAGTCTTTCGCTTGGCTAATTTTGAGCTGAATATCTTTAAGTTGATCTTGCAGTTTGGGTAAATTATTAAATTCATTTTTCTTTATTTTTAACTTATCTAATTTTTCTCTTGAATTCAAACCAGCCTCTTTCAGAGATAAACTATTTCGATTTTTCAAACTTTCATTTATTTCCAAACTTGTACTTAAATAATTAATTAATTTTTCTGTATTTTCAACTTCTTCTCGAAGAGCGAGAATTATATTATTAGTTTGGTTTAAATTTTCATCGATTTCTTTTCTTTGTATTTCAACCAAATTTTGCCCAATTTCGGCTTTAGATTTGAGATTTAAACAAGGTTCAAGTAATAAAGGACAAATTCCAGACTCAGTTAATTTAGGAATTAAGCTCTGATTAAGCTCTGATTGAGCCAGAAGTTGACTTTTATATTTTTCTTTTTCATTTAATTGTTTTTGTATTTGCTTGAAGTTTTCTTTCAATTCATCATGATTTTGGCTATTTGAAACTAGATTTGCAGGTTTTTCTAATTGAGCAATTTGTTTTTCCAGATTATTAACTTCATTAAATTCAAATCTTAATTTCTCTAATTCTTCTTCCAAAGCAGGAATTTGTTTAATATTATTTTCGCTTTCCAGAATAATGTTAATATTACTTTCGCTTTCTTGGCTTTCAAAATTTAATTTGATAATGTCGGCTTTAGTTTTTTCTTCTTGGGCTAATTCAGCCTGGATTTGAGTTTTTCTTTGAATTATATTTTTTTCTTCTTTCAATAATTTAGTATAAATTTCTGCTTTGTCTTTTAAATTTTCATATTCACTTTTAAAATCTTTTAATTCGGTTAAAGCTTTTTCGGTTTTAATAATATTTTCTTTTTCCAGTTCCAAAGCCTGACTTAGCTGAAGATTTTTATTTTTTTGTAAATCAAATTCTTGTTTTTGTTCTACGAGTGATTTTTTTTGTACTTTTAATTTTGTATAATTTTCAGCTTCTTCTTGTAAGTCAAATTTTCTTTTTTGTTTGATTTCTAAATCTTTTAATTCACTGTTTAATTCAAGTATTTCAGCTTCCAAATTTTTTAATTCTTTACTAATATTTTGATAGTTTTGTTTTGTATTTTGAGCCAAATCAAATTCAGCTTTTATACTATTTAATTCCTCATTCAAAATAATAAGTATTGGTTTTAATTTATTTAATTCACTTTGTTTAATTTCTAATTCTTTTTCCAAGCTTGGAATTTCTTGCTCTACATTCTCAAAACGAGCCATTTGAATATTTAATTCATGTACTTCTTCTTTTAGTAATTTTAAAGCTTCAGCCAAAGAAGTATTTAAAGTTTTATATTCATCTAAACCTAATAAAGTATCAAAAATTTTTCGTCTATTTTCAGGTGTTTCGGTAAAGTCCAAAGCTAAGCTTCCCTGTGGAGTAGCAATTCCATTTTTACAAATTGCCGCTAAATTATCACTTTGCCTCAAACCCAATTCATGCTTAATCCAATCCTGTACATTTCCCACTCCTTCGGCCACCATTTGCTTATAATTCATATCATAAACACTAGTTAAGCCCTGAGTGCGTCTTTTAATCATATACGGTTTGCTATTCAGCGAAGATTGCACAATTAATTCAACTTCAGCATTTTTTTTACCATGTTTTATAATGCGGCTATTTGAGCTATATGGCAGAAAATTAAATAAAGCCCAGGAAATCGCCTCCAACAAAGAGCTTTTGCCCGCCCCATTTTCCCCGCAAATAGAAGTTATACCTAATTCAAAATCTTGTGAATAGTTTTCATAACATTTAAAATTTTTGAGGCTGACAGACTTGAGTATCATTAATTTAAGCTTAACTCCTTAATTCAATTAATTGTTTCACACTCATAAGCTTACAAGATATTATAAAACCCGATGATGCAGCCGACACAACAGCTTTATTTTAGCTTATTGTCTGGGGAAATTTAAAATATTAATCATCATTAATAACCTCCCAGGAAGAAT
>JAAFJH010000132.1 GCA_013298875.1 Synechococcales cyanobacterium bin2.concoct.b11b12b14.033 | reverse complement strand
AATTAGACATTATTTAGCAAGATTTCATCGAAAAACAAAGTGCTGGAGCAAATCTATTGAAATGATTAATGCTTCTCTCAAACTTCTTTTTCATAAATTTAACTCTAATCTATCTTTTTAGATCACTGCCTCTATTTTTTTAGTACTTTCATTGAAACTTAATACTTGATCTCCAGTTTTTATTTCTTCGATATTTCTAGTTCCTCCATCCATTAAGCTTATTTTTGTACCCTTCGGAAAACATGTATAATTAAAATTATTATTTAAACTACTATATAAAGTTTTATTCCCGAAGTTAATAGTACTTCCTATATATTCACCTTCCTGAAATGCCGCTCCTCCAGAGAATTTTTGTACCCTTCGGAAAACATGTATAATTAAAATTATTATTTAAACTACTATATAAAGTTTTATTCCCGAAGTTAATAGTACTTCCTATATATTCACCTTCCTGAAATGCCGCTCCTCCAGAGAATCCAAACACGTTGAAATTAGTACTAAGCACATCATGCACACTATTTCCTTGCGTAGTACTATGACTCACCCCAAGCGTCCCGAAAGCTGAATTGCCAATAAATAAACCTTGACTTGAACCAACTGAACCATTGGAATTCCCAAAATTAGTTCCCGCAATCCAGTTTCCAATTGCTAATCTTTGACTCCAAAAAAGTCATCTTTAAATATGTCTCTAATTTCAAATTCCAATTTCTCTAAGGCTTCTTTAATTTCACTCTGAGAGCAATTATCCCCACATCGTTTTCCTAATTCATAACCACCTTTCATTATAATTTGATCTACTTTATCATCTCGATTATACTCTCTAGGGCCAATTAAACCAAGATTTACCCCTTTCTCGTTTGTTCCCTCAATAGACTCCTCTAAATGATCACTTATTTGAAATATTCCCGCTCCTAATAAAGCTGAATCAAGCCTCATACCACTTCTTTGAGTGATATAGCCTATGAAAAAATTACCGAATAAATCTTGATTTAGCTCAACCCCACCATAAGAGTAAGTACTATATGCTCCCGATACTTTATATGGTGATAAATATTCTTTTAAATCCCAGCTTCCACCTGTCTTAAACAACTCTAGATATAAAGTCCATTGCTCTTTAGTTCCATTCTTAGCTTGCAAGTAAGCCATTTCATCAGTATTTCTAATTGTTTCAAGCGTATTATTAAACCAATTTGTTAAGTCATTTCCTCTTTCAAAGTCTGGTTTGCTCAAAATCATTTCATCATAATTCAAACTGGAAGGTAATTTAATCAATTTATCTTTTTTATCACGGTACAATCTTCTAGCTTTTTCTATCATTAAACTCCTCTCTAATTCGCTTAGCCCAGCTGATTTCTCATTTACTTCTCTTAAAATTTTTGCTTCTTTCCCTAATAATTCTTTATAAGCTTTAATTCTCAATAAATCGCTGATAATTGCCAAGCCGCCGGTTGTACCAGCAATACCAGCAATACCAGCAATACCAGCACCAATTAAAGCTCCTATAGGACCTCCAGCTTCACCTACTACTCCAGTTACTAATCCTAATGCTTTACTTCCTATAAATCCGCCTGCGGCCGAAGAGGAACCAATGCCAGCTAAAAGAACTCCTATTCCAGCGACAGTACCATTGGTAACCGCCCAGTTAGAAGGAATTTCTCCATTATTAGACAATTTGATACCGGTAATTCCAGCTTTAATGATCGGGTAAGTAGGCCAGAAAAAAGGATTTGCAGTGGCCCGATGTTTTGCATATTCTCCGGCTAATAAATATTCCATTATTCTTTTTTCATTTAATAAATCTTGCATTGTTTTTTGTCCGCCATAATTTGTTTGTACTAAAAGATTAAAATCACTTATCTGGCCACTTTCTCCACCAATGATTTTTTTTAAAATCTGATTAGTTTCTTGCCTAATTTCCTCCCCAGTTAGAAAACTATTATACCTACTATTAGTAAATTCACTTTTTTCAATTTCTATTCTTTGCTTAACTATAGCTTGGCTTTGGATAAGCCTTAAAACTGCATATTCTTTAGTTGTGTCCAGTAAATTATTATCTTGTTGTGTAATTTTAATTAAATCTGTCAAAGATTGATCAATAGACTCCAAAAAATATACTCGATTACTCTCCATTTCTCTGTTCCCGGGATCACTATTCTCCAATACTTCCCTAATCTCCCCGGCCAACACTACTTGCTTTTCCGTATAATCCGTATTATGCACAAGTATATTTTCTGCAAAGTAATTATGATTATCTTCTACCGTAAAGTTATAAACCTTCCCCCCAGTTAATTCATTAATAGATAGAACTTGCACCTTATTTAAACCTAAATCTAATAATTCATCATATACTTTTAAGTCTTTTGCTTCTACCCATTTCCCATTCAAATAAAATTCATGGTCTGGTGTTGGTCTTATCATTTTCCCGTTTGCAAGATTAATCTCAAGTATCTTTTTTGCTTCCCGGATAAATACTTTCTCTACTTCTTTTTCCTCTATTTTTTTAGTACTTTCATTAAAACTTAATACTTGATCTCCAGTTTTTATTTCTTCGATATTTCTAAGTCCTCCATCTGGCAAGCTGATTTTTGTACCCTTCGGAAAACATGTATAATTAAAATTATTATTTAAACTACTATATAAAGTTTTATTCCCGAAGTTAATAGTACTTCCTATATATTCACCTTCCTGAAATGCCGCTCCTCCAGAGAATCCAAACACGTTGAAATTAGTACTAAGCACATCATGCACACTATTTCCTTGCGTAGTACTATGACTCACCCCAAGCGTCCCGAAAGCTGAATTGCCAATAAATAAACCTTGACTTGAACCAACTGAACCATTGGAATTCCCAAAACTTGTTCCT
>JAAFJH010000127.1 GCA_013298875.1 Synechococcales cyanobacterium bin2.concoct.b11b12b14.033 | reverse complement strand
AAAAAGCTGTTTTAGTTACGGCTGATTTATCAAGACTGGGACGGAGTCAATTATTAACTAGTTATTTAATGCAAACCGGAATTAACTTTATTTGTGCTGATTCACCGATGGATGGAGCTTTTATTTTGCAGATTAAGGCCGCTGTTTATGAGGAAGAAGCTAGAACAATTAGCAAAAGAACTAAACTTGCATTAGAAGCTAAAAAAGCCAAAGGTTTTAAATTGGGTAATCCAAGATTTCAAGATGTTGATAGAACTCACAGAGCCAAAATTGAGAAAACAGAAGCGATTCAGGCTTATTCTCAAATTGCTGGTTTAGTAAGTGATTATCGTAAACAAGGTTTTAGTTATGAAAAGATAGCAAATGAACTTAATAGGCTTGGTTTTAAAACCCGTCAGGGAGTAGAATTTAAGAAAATGACAGTTAAACGGATTTTAGATCGGGTTAAAAACATAAATCCATTATCTTTAGCTAATCTAATCTAATGATAAATAATAAACGAAAATCTATTAATATTAATCCTTTAGTTACACCTGTGTTGAAATGGGCAGGAGGAAAAAGGCAACTGATAAAGGATATTCATTCTTATCTACCAAATGAGATTAAAAATTATTGTGAACTATTTTTAGGTGGTGGAGCTGTTTTATTCTCTTTGCAGCCCAAACAAGCAATAGTCAATGATATTAATGAAGAGCTTATAAATGTCTACAAGATAATACAGAATCAAGTAGATGATTTAATTATTGACCTGCGTAGACATAATAATAGCCCTGAATATTTTTACAAAATAAGAGAAGCAGACAGGAACGCGAATTTTCACAGTTTATCCGCTGTAGAAAGAGCTTCTCGAATCATCTACCTTAACAAGACTTGTTACAATGGTTTATTCAGAGTAAATAGTCAAGGACAATTTAATGTACCTTTTGGGAGTTATAAAAGCCCTAATATCATAAATGAAACAACTCTGAAAGCAGTTAGTAATTATCTTCAAAAGTCAAAGATTATCTTTCACTCATGCGATTTTGAATCATTAGAAAAAAATGTCAAAAAAAACTCTTTTGTTTACCTTGATCCACCTTATCACCCAATATCAGACTCTTCTTCTTTTACTGGATATTCATTAAATGGATTTAATACACACGATCAAGAAAGGCTCAAGCAACTTTATGATACCCTTGCAAAAAAAAGCTGCAAGATACTTCTTTCAAATTCTGATTGCAAATTTATTAGATCTCTTTATAAAGATTATGAAATTATCAAAGTTGAAGCATCAAGAGCTATAAATTCTAATGGATCAATGCGAGGAAAAATAAGTGAAGTTCTAATAAAAAATTATTGAGAAATATAAAATGAGCAAAAATCAAGAAAATTGGGAGCAACTATTTGACGATCATAAAATTTTAGAAGAAATATCTAAGAATGGAATATTTATAATCAGTTCTAAAATGATAAATAAATATCGTGAATCTCGTTTAATGGCGAAATTTGATTATTCTTCGCAAAGACCAAAAATTTTTAAAGATAATGGAATAGTAATCTTGCCAATAAAAAGAGGAGCTTATGCTTTAGGAAAATTCGATCTTTTTTTTCAACTAAAGAATTCAGACGCACCAGATGTAGAAGAACCAATATGTGTAGAATTTCTCAATAATATATCTAGTATTTCTCCTAACAACATATTTTCAGAATCTGTTGCAATTAACTCAGCTTATATATCTGGAATATTTGATCAATTTGCAGAAGAAAAAGTTTATCCAACCTTAGAAGGTCGTATGGGAACAGGTTCTTTCGAATTTCAGATTAAGATTTCAAATTCTAATACAAATAAATTATTAACAGTTGAAAATAGTCAATGTGAGATAGATTCCTGCTTTGAAGGTGATACAAAAATTCTTTTATTGGAAGCAAAAAACATAGAAACCAACGACTTTAATATAAGACAATTATTTTACCCTTATAAAATATTAAAGAGCTTATCTACAAAACAGATTATTCCTATTCTGTTTATATTTTCAAACGACATATTTAGAATAATTGAATTTAAGTTCCAAGACGATTCTAATATTAATTCAATTAAAATCCAGAACATAAAGAGGTATACATTTGTATCCTCATCAGACGAAATAAATTTAGATGATATAGAAAACATTATGAGGAACATCAAATTTGTAGATGAGCCTCCAAAAACTCCTTTTCCCCAAGCAAATGACTTTAAACGAGTATTAGACTTAACAAAGATTCTTTCTGAATCACCAAAGACACATATTGCTATTGCAGAGAATTATGATTTTGCAGGCAGACAAGCAAGTTATCATACTGATGCGGGGAAATATTTAGGACTAAAGGGAATAATCACAATAGAATCTCAAGAGGTGTTAGAGAATATAGAGGAACAAATTAATTCAGAAATACCCAAAGAAGAGAAAGAATTACTAAGAGAAATTCAAAAACTAAATTCTCTACTTAGATTAATTAAAGCAGATAAAATAGATGAAATTGAACAAAGCCTTATAAATAATATTTCTGATTATATAAATTCTTAGCTAAAATCAAAAATACTAGACTGCAAAAAGCAAAATGCATAGAACTATTTTAAACGGTCTACCAGAGAAGAATCTAAAAGATATTATCAAATTATTTATTCGTATTCTTTGGCATAACTTTTTTTATCCGAAAATAAGCAAACTGAAAAGCAATAATAAAGTTATAAACCCAGAAGTACAAAAATTACATATTGAAGCTTATAGTTTAAAAAGTGAATTAGCTTTACTAGAGGCAGATTTGGAATCATTACCATTTATTAAAGGTTCTATTTTAGAAAGAAATGTTACTGATAAAAGAACTGGAAAAATAAGAAATTTTCATGTAATCCGCTGGAATGAAGAGGGAATCAGAAAAGAAAAGTATATTGTCAAAACCAAAAAGAAAGACGGAGATCTAACTTTAGACGAAGCTAAAATCTTACTTGCAAACGCTGATAGAGCGGAATTACTTAAAGTTCAAATAAAAGAAAGAAAAACAAAATTAATACGCTTACAAGACAGATTAACTGCTAAAACTGGAATTGTAACAGAAATTGAAAATCCGCTAAAAGAAATTGTTAATAATTCACT
>JAAFJH010000126.1 GCA_013298875.1 Synechococcales cyanobacterium bin2.concoct.b11b12b14.033 | reverse complement strand
ATGGCATTTATCAATCTGACCGTATCTATTATAATCTTGTTTGAATAGAAATGCTTAATCACTTCATATTTCCATTCAGGGTGAAATTCAAGTGAAGAACTTTCGTAAATGAAGTTTGCCGCTTGACTACCGTAAAACTTTTTAAAGGGAAGTGCAAACATTTGGAATATCTGAAGCGTTCTATTTATAGTTGTCAGCCTTGCTAGGGGAGTATTGAAAAGAGCTATAGCCTTTACTTTGTTTGGGTTTTTAGCTGCATATCTTGCCGCAGCCATTCCCCCCCAAGAATGACCAATTAAAGTAACCTGGCCTGTATTTAGTGATTCAATAATTTGATCTAGAGCAGTCACAGAGTCAGAGATTGACCAATTTCTTTTTGGTGCTTCGCTTTTCCCGTGACCTGGCCAATCGACCATTAAAACATTATACTCCGGGCTAAAGGCCGACGCATAATCGCTCCAGATTTCATGGCTGAGAAAGACACCATGTAAAAAGATAAGAGTTTCTTTTTCTGCTACATATTTCCCAAATATAGCGATTTTACCCAGAACGGTGCCAATTTGTCTCATAGTTTCTTGTGCAAGTGAATAAATAATACATATTAGTATACAATGAAACCAATTAAGTGTACAATGTATACATTACAAAAGTATCAGAAAATTAATGAGTACTAATAACGATAAAAGTATTTTGGTTATGGGTGGAACTGGAAAACAGGGAGGAGCAGTTATTCGGCATCTATTGAAAAAAGGCTTCAACAACGTTCGTACATTGTCAGAAATCCACAAAGTGAGCAAGCTCAGCACTTAAGAGAGTTAGGCATAACTGTTATAAAGGGAGATTTCAGTGATCGTTCTTCAATAATTGAGTCGATGGAGAGTGCATATGGTGTATTTTCTGTTCAAAACTACTGGGAGAAAGGTATAGGGTTCAAGGGAGAAATTGAGCAAGGTAAACTTATAGCTGATATTGCTCTAGAAAAAGGTGTTTCGCACTTTATTCAGTCAACTATGGCCACTGCTAACCGCATTGAAGACGTATCACATTTTCATTCTAAATATCTAATTGAAGAGCATATCAAGGCCTTGAGTATTCACTACACTTTCATTGAAACTGTATATTTAATAATTCATCATATACTTTTAAGTCTTTTGCTTCTACCCATTTCCCATTCAAATAAAATTCATGGTCTGGCGTTGGTTTTATCACTTTTCCATTCTCTAGGCAATTAAGTACTTTACTTTTTATTACTTAATTCCGTTTTTACTTGAATAATAGTATTAGTAATATCTTGAATTGAACATTTATCTCTGCATTTCTGAGCTAATTCATAACCCGCTTTCAAACCGATTGGATCTTGGCCATCATCTCGATATTCTTCTTTGCTACCAATTAGACTTACTTCTGCTCCGTTTAAATTAGTATTGGGTATTTTTTGATTTATATGATCTGCTATTTGAAATATCCCCGCTCCCAATAATGCTGAATTTAGACTAAGTCCTACCCTTTGAGTTGTATATCCAATAAAAACATTTCCAAATAAATCTTGAGAAATTTCTACTCCATTAAATACATAAGTATTATAAGCTCCTTCTGCACGAGAAGACGAAATATATTCTTTTATGTCCCAACTTCCATGAGTTCTAAATAATTCTAAGTACAAAGCCCATTGTTCTTTAGTACCATTTTTACCCTTCATATATTCCAATTCAGGTGAGTTATTTATCTTATCAGTTATATCTTTGAACCAGTCAGTTAAGTCATTTCCTGCGGCAAAATTTGGTTTTTCTTTAAGTGGCTTTTGATAATCAAATTCGGCTGGTATATTAATTATTTTATCTTTTACTTCTCTGCTTGCACCCTGCTTAAGAGCAACTTGATATTCTTTAAGTTTTTGTAAGTCTCCTATTATCGATAATGAACCAATTCCTCCACCTACAGCACCTACTATTAAACCGATAGCCGCACCTGGTAAGCCCCCTATACTTGCTCCAGTAGCTATTCCTGCTCCCACAATGCCTAATGCAGCTCCACCACCACCAGCAATGCCAGCCATTTGAGCTCCTTTAGAATTAGTATTGTCTGATTTGTACGCCATATCTACCATAAAAGAAGCCGACTTTGTAAGAGGATAAGCCATCCAAAGTAATGGGTTACTACCACTACGCTGAATTGCAAATTCCCCTCCCAGTAAGTATTGCAATATTTCTTTATCTCTTTTTAATTCTTTCATTGTATATTTTCCACCATAACCTAATTTTACTAAGTACTCAAAATCTTGCATTTCATTATTATTTGAATTAATTAATGCGTTTAATATTTGATTCGTTTCCCTCCGGACTTGCTCTCCTTGTGGTCTATTATAAATCAATTCCATCTTTTCTGCTTCTACTCTCATATCTATTGTTCTCTTAACTTCTTCTATTCTTTGCAAAGCAAAATTCTTTACTGGGTTAATTAATTGTTGATCGGTTTTTGTTATTTCTATTAAATCGCTAACGGATCTGCTCATGGCTTCTAGCTGATTAATTCTATTCAATTCAATTTCATTATCTGTCATATTCCTAGCTGAATCATTAGAATATACTTGCCCTTTTAGTAGCACTTCTCGTTCATTATTTTCCGTATTCATTGTTGAATCATTTGATAGAGAGTAGATTTGTCCTTTCAAAACCGTCTGCTTTTCCGTATAATCCGTATTATGCACAAGTATATTTTCTGCAAAGTAATTATGATTATCTTCAACTGTAAAGTTATAAACCCTGTCCCCAGCTAACTCTTCTATCGATATAATCCCAACTTTCTCTAAGTTAATATTCAGTAATTCATCTGATACTTTTAAGTCTTTTGCTTCTACCCATTTCCCATTCAAATAAAATTCATGGTCTGGCGTCGGTTTTATCACTTTCCCGTTTAACAAACTTATTTCAAGTATCTTTTTTGCTTCCCTGATGAATACTTTCTCTACTTCTTTTCCCTCTATTTTGGCAGTGATCTAGAAAAATAGACAAGAAAAAGTTATAATAAAAGAATGGAAAATTGTAGGAAATGCAAGTCAGAAAAGCTTGTAAAAAATGGTCTTCTAAAGGGAAGACAAAGATATAAATGTAAAAACTGTGGATATAATCAATCAGTTGAATATGTTGGTTACCCAGAGAAATTCAAGGTGAAAGTCATTCAAGCATATTTGGAAGGAATAGGAATTAGAGCCTTAAGCAGGATATTTAAAATAGGAGTAGCAACAGTAATAAGCTGGATA
>JAAFJH010000125.1 GCA_013298875.1 Synechococcales cyanobacterium bin2.concoct.b11b12b14.033 | reverse complement strand
TTAATAGTTATGCCGGGCCGCTTAACTAATTTCCCATTTAAATAAACAATAGCCAGTTTTACGGCCTGCTCAGACTTATCGGTTGAATTAAAAAAATGTTCATTTAAAAAATCAACTAAAGGTCTTTCTTTTGAATTAGCGGCTTTACGAGTCATAATTACTGAGGCATATCTTCTGGATTAAAAGGCATTTCGGGCGGTGGTAAAAACTCTTCATTAGCTTTAATTTCAAAAATGCTGGCTAATTTGCCACCCGTAAAAAATCCATCTTCGGTATAAACCACATCCAGCCTTAAAAGTTTTTGATCTGAACATAAAACCACAATTCCTTCTTTGGCTCCGGCTGTAACAATAGTACCGGCTTTGACGGCTGGTGGATTAGGCATAGAACCAATCGAAACTTGCAATAAATGAACTGGCACTCCTCTGAAAAAACTAATAGCTCCTCCATAAACCGGATTGGAAGCTCTGGTTAAAGCTTTTATTTTGCTAGATGAATCTTTTTCCCAATAAACCATTAAATCGGTAAAATCTGGTTTTTTCTGATAGGCAGCTTTTTTTTCATCTTGCTCAAACAATCTTAATTTACGAGGATCATCCAAACAAATTTTGAGCATATAATCGGTTGCTTTTTTGGTGGCAATGGCTAATTTTTGAATATGTTGTCCATAAGTATCTTCACCATTAATACGCAAAGCTACCGCTCCACCAACAGTTTCAATGCCTTGCATAATTTTAGCTTCAATTGGATCTTCGGAATTAAAAGGAATTTCCTCTTTGGTAATATTAACAATTGGTCCTTCATCATATTCCGCATTCATCTTGTGGACGGTTATACCACCAAATTCTTCTTGATTGAGTATTTGCCAAAATATTGGATCCGCCCCTCTGTAAGATGGTAAAAGGCCAGTATGCCAATTGAAAAAGCCATATTTTGGTATACGTAAAATTTTCTCCGGTATTCGGTAGGGAAACGTAATTACAAAAACAATATCGGGCTTACATTTTTTAAGCCAATTTTCCAAAGATCGTTCTTTATCAGTGGGATTAATCATGGCAAAAGGTATATTATGCGTTTGAGCCAAAACCTGAACTTTAAAAGTGGTTTCGTGCATAATCTGAGGAGTTGCTAAGCCTACCAAGGCATTTTGGGCAAATAAGGCTTCAATAGCTGGAAAAGCTAAAGGGTGATTGCAAAGTAAGGCTATTTTCATCTTGAACTAATCCTAAATTGAAATTATAAATCTCAAAGATAATTATTTAATTAACATATAAAGCTTAAAGTCTTCTTTATTTCAAAAGCTTAAACTTCCTAATATTATATGCACAGCCAATCAAGAAATAGAAATTATTGTTTTATTCTTCGATTTCGTAAGTTGGCAAAGACATTAACCATCTCTGAGTGGCGTCTTCTTCTTCAAGCCAATTTTTGATTCTTTTCATTGTTTCAGCTGAATCAGAGCGATTATAACACCACAAAATAATTGTTCTTTCGGATACATTTCTTTGCAGGGCTAATTTTTTACTAGCTGCCAAAAATTTAGCTTTATCTGTTTCTGCAACGCACTGATCCATGTCTCCGCCCAAATTATATCCAGCTATTGTCATATTATTTTTATTTTTAAGTTAACCTAAATCATAACTCTTTCAAAATATTATCGTAAAGAGGGATTACCGAAAAACAAAAGGGGGAACCTCTTTAATCCAGGAATATAATTTTTTTAAGCGGCATAAGAATATATAACTTTTTGGCTTTTGATTATGTCTGGAAACAATTTTAATTTAAATTTGAATAATTCTAATTCTCCTAATTTACCTTATTTAAATAATAATCAAATTACCTTGCATCCTTCTATTCAACCGAATTCAATTGATACTAATATGGCTTTTTTGCCTTCTGCGAATGATTCTTGGCAAAGTTCAATTGTCAATCCCGATTATATAAGCTGGAATCAATCTCTCAAGCCCAATTTAGCGAATGCTGTCGAAAGATTAAGAAGCAATACTTCACTGGTAAGCCCAGAAGACAAAATCGCTATTAATCCAGACAATGGACATATTGTAATTTTATCACCCGACGGGACAGTCAAAAAATCAATTGACGGCTCAAATCCCGATAATTTAAATTTATTTTTTCCTCTTAATTCTGAAATTCCTACTTCAATCACCGAAAGCTCCAACCCAAATAATGCTTTGCAAGTGGGAGACAAATTACTTTTTGATGAAAAAACGGGTAAATTTCAAATTGAAAGAAATGGAAAACAACTTGAAGTCGATGATAAATTAGCTCCCACAGGGCTAAATCAAGCTAAACAAAATGAAACAGCTTCTCCAAATGTTCAACAAGAAGTAAGGCGTATAAGTTCATCCGGACAGACTTTCTCGGCTCTCAATATTTCTCACGGACTTACAACTTCGCCAATTGATGTAAATGGTTTGGTGCCAGGTTTAGGCGATCAAACTGGGGCTACTATTGCCGCAGGAATTTACGCCCAGGCCGGTTTATACACTCAATTACAAAAAACCATTGCAATTATTAATGAATTAAATACCGCTCCCTCAGGCACAACTCCAAATATTAACTTTTCTTATATTGCTGGCAGACCACCTTATGGCCAAGATACCCCCGCCGGACGAGTACAACAAGATAAAGTTTTTGCTCAATTAAGAACTAATATAATTGCTCAGTTAACCCGAATTTCCGAACAATTACAAGCAGCTTCAGCCGGTTTAAAACAACAAACTGATTTGGCTGAAAAACATAAAGGAAATCAGGATTCAACCGTCAGTAATTTCATTAAACAAGCTTTTGAGAAAGGCGGATAAATTGATTAAGAGTTGAAAATTTACAGTAAAACTTTTGCTAAAATTAAGCTAATTAAAATTATTGAATAAATATGCGGGCAAAATACGTTAATCCATATACTGATTTCGGCTTCAAAAAAATATTTGGGGAAGAAGCTAGTAAACCTCTTTTGATGGAGTTTTTGAATACTCTTTTGCCGAAAAATCATATTATTAAAAATTTGTCTTTTAAAAGTACCGAACAGCTTGGCCAAACTGAAGCCGACCGTAAAGCCATTTATGATATTTATTGTGAAAGTAAAACTGGCGAAAAATTCATCGTTGAGCTGCAAAAAGCTAAGCAAAATTACTTTATTGACCGCACAATTTATTATTCAACTTTCCCAATTAGAGAGCAAGCTCAAAAAGGAGAATGGGATTATAAATTAAAAGCGGTTTTTTGTATTGGAATTTTAGACTTTAGTTTTGATGACCCAAAGACCAAAGAGCCAACT
>JAAFJH010000124.1:2721-3398 GCA_013298875.1 Synechococcales cyanobacterium bin2.concoct.b11b12b14.033 | reverse complement strand
GGATTTTTCAATAATATATTTTGCATTCTCATAAAGGTCTTTTGAGCAGAAGAAGAATTCATTGTATTGTGTTTGTTTTTCAACTCAACAAAAATACTTAATTTCTCATTTACAATATCAAATCCTTAAAACCTAAATTATATTCTGTCATTGAGCTAATTTACTTTTTGCTTTATCCTATCAAATTAATATATTGACAGTCAAGTTTCAATCACTTTTTAAACAGCAGAAGAGGTATGGAGTGTATTCACAATATTGGCCTTGTAATACACCCAACAAACCTAAGGAGAAATTATCCAAATTCAAGTTTTTAAACTAATGCTTTCTGATTGATTTTTCTTTCCGCCAGAGCTGTTAATTTATGATCGGTTTCTTTCTCTTCTGCGAGAGTTTGCTTCAAAAGTTGCACATGATTTTCAAAACCAAGTATTTTTGCATATGTGGCAGCTGTACCATAACCGGCAATTTCATAATGTTCAATTCTTTGAGCGGCACTAATCAAAGCTGCATCCAAAACTTCTGGGTTAGCCTTACCATCTTGCTTAATCAGATCTTCTCCTTCTTTAAGCAAACCTTCCATAGCTTTACACTTATGCTCACCAGGTTTTTCTTTTAATTCTTTTAAAATTTCTTCTAAGCGCTTAACTTGCTGCTCAGTTTCTTGAGTATGGACCGAT
>JAAFJH010000124.1:0-2684 GCA_013298875.1 Synechococcales cyanobacterium bin2.concoct.b11b12b14.033 | reverse complement strand
TCATTTTAGGCATTGCCTTCAAAATTTGACTTTCTGCACTATATAAATCTTGTATTTGTTCTTTGTAAAGATCTTCCATACTATTAAGTTTATTCATAAGTATTCTCCATTATGTAAGGTATAGAGTAGGACGCTTCAAAATGCCTTACTCTATATTTTCATGTTAACACCCTCCAAAGATTAAAACATTGAGATTAGATTAAGAGAATGTCTGACAATTTAAGTTAAGAGATAAATAAAATATCCTAAAATTCGTTTAATCCTGAAAATCTTTTTCCTAGTAATGGTTCCACCCTGAATATTGACTCATAAAATTTGTCCGTAATGTTGAAGTACTAGAGTGGTTCTGAAATTTAGCGAGGAGTAGAGCAGTTTTATTTTATGAAAAAAGTACAATATTTATTCTAATGAATTAAGGGTTAGATTTAACTTATTTCACTCAATTTCATATAATCTTGCAAAACTGTCGGTATTTTAAAACCAAGTTTATTTTCAAATTGATAATTTTCCACAATAGCTGCCCAAGTACGTCCTACTGCCAGACCTGAACCATTTAAAGTATGCACTAATTCATTTTTATTATCTCTTTTAAACTTGAGGTTTAGTCTGCGAGCCTGAAAGTCAGTGCAGTTAGAACAACTACTTATTTCACGGTATTGATTCTGGGCAGGAAACCAAACTTCCAAGTCATAACATTTACTAGCTGAAAAGCCCATATCTCCTGTGCAAAGTAAGATTCGACGATAAGGCAATTCTAATTTTTCCAAAATACTTTCAGCTTGTTTTACTAATTTTTCATGCTCAATGGCACTTTCTTCGGGTTTGCAAATATGTACTAGTTCTATTTTGTCAAATTGATGTTGCCTAATTAAACCTCGTGTGTCTCTGCCAGCCGCACCTGCTTCACTGCGAAAACAAGGAGTATAAGCACATAATTTTTTTGGTAAATCTGCTTCATTTAAAGCCTGTCCATTCGCATAAAAACCAGTTAAAGGCACTTCGGCAGTTGGAATCAAATATTGGTCGGTATTTTCTATATGATAAAGATCTTCTGCGAATTTGGGTAATTGACCAGTGCCACGTAAAATTTGCCCTTGAATAATAACTGGTGGAGATAATTCAAGGTAATCGGCTTCAATAGCTTCGTCCAACATAAATTGAATTAAAGCCCTTTGTAATTTGGCTCCCAAACCAATAAAAGAACTAAAGCGTGAGCCAGAAAGCCTGGATGTATTTTCAAAATCTAAAATTCCTAAAGCTTCGGCTATTTCCCAATGAGGTTTAGGTGAATTTAATATCGGTTTATTTCCCCAAGCATGCACTTCTTGGTTTTCGGTTTCATTTTTCCCAAAAGGCGTATCGGTCCCTGGAAGATTAGGAATATACAAAACTAATGCTTCTAAGCTTTCATTTAAATTGGCTTGCTCTTGGTCTAAAAGCTGGATTTCAGCATTAATATTTTTAACCTGAGCTTGAATAGTAGCGGCTTCTTCTTTTGATTTAATTGATTTGCTTAAACTATTTCTTTGAGATTTTAAGGCGTCAGCTTTTTGTTGAATAATTCTTTTTTTCTCATCAATAACTAATATGTCATCAATAGCTTTGATATATTCTGGTTTTCGCTGACCCAAAGCGTTTTTTACTTCTTCGGGGTTTTGGCGAATGAGCTTTAAATCTAACATTAATAAATTTGGTTTTTAATTTTCAAATTATATCTAAATGAATTTAATAATAAAAATAAAAAATACTCAAATCTATTTAGCTAATTGCTTTTCTAATTCTTTTACTTTAGGCATATTTTCAAGTAAGGCTGCTAATGAATCCCACTGACCTTCAATTAAAGACTTAAGAGCTTCTTCTGGCATTTGAAAGTCGATTTTCAAGTTTTCAATTTCAATTAATTTATTTTCTAGGTCAATTTTAATTTCTGAGTTTTTGTCGGCTAAAGTTTTTACCAATAAATTTATTTTATCTTTACTTAACGATATACATGGAATGCCTAAAGTCGTGCAATTACCAAAAAATATTTCCGCAAAAGATTCGGCAATAATGGCTCTAAACCCAAAGTAAAAAAGTGCTTGAGGAGCATGTTCTCGCGAAGAGCCACAACCAAAATTTGCTCCGCTGATTAGAATACTGGCATTTTTATTTTCAGGCTGATCCAAAACATGATTTAAAGATTTATTAGCTTGGTCAAAACGCACATCATAAAAAGTATATTGCCCCAAACCTTCAAAAGTAACGCATTTCATAAATCTAGCGGGAATAATACGGTCGGTGTCAATGTCATTACCACTAACGAAAACTGCTTTGCCCATGACAGATTTGATTTTTTTTAAAGTCATAAAAATTTTTGCTAAATTCAAAAGATTAATAAAAGTCTATTTTAGCGATATTTAAGAAATTTTTTTATTTTAACGGTTAAATTATGCTAACAATTTAGAAAGCCGCCTAAATATTAAATTTTATGAAAATTTCACTTACTGCTAGGCATTTTGAATTAACAGATGCGATAAAACATTATGTCAATGATAAATTAGCTTACCTGGCCGAACATATTCAAAATATTATCGAAGCAAATATAATTTTGGAAGTCGAAAAAAATCCTAAAATTATTGATAATCAAATTATTGAAATTCATATTCATGCTCCAAAAGTTGCTTCCGAAGATGTTCATTGTAAAA
>JAAFJH010000123.1 GCA_013298875.1 Synechococcales cyanobacterium bin2.concoct.b11b12b14.033 | reverse complement strand
TAAAAGGGGCGAAGAAATAATAGCCAGAAATATGCAAGCTAAAAGCGAATGCGTAATAGTACGATGTCCAAATTTTGTTTCTAAAAAATAAGAAATTGGTTTAAGTACTTTGCCAATTGTAGATTTTGTAGTATCAATATCTGGTATTAGTGAACTAAGGCTAGCAGTGATGATAATTTCTAAACTTAAAGGTAGTTTTATAATACTTGAAACTAATCCTAAAGTTAATAAACTAAAACTAATATGTGTAATTGCTCTCATATTTTTGATTTTAAACTTTTCTTTTAAGTCTTTGGGCGAAGAAATAAAAAGTAGTAGTATAAAGTACCCAGTAGAAGAATTACAACAAAAAGCTATTCAAAATTCTGAATTAATAAAATTATTAGACCAAGCGATTAAAGTGGCTGAGTCAAAAAAGTGGACAAGTTTAGCTCCTAATTTGGGAATGGGTAATAATTTTGCCAGTAAAAATAGTGATTTCAGATTTAATATAAATTGGGATTTAATGGAAGTGCTAGGCGGAGGAAGGATTAGACAAGGTAATTTAGAAATTGCAAAACTCAAACTTCAAAAATATGAACTTGAAAATAAATTAAAAATAGAAATACTTGAATATGTTTTAGCCCTACAGCAGGCGGAAAGACGATTAATTTCTGACAATGCAAAAATAGATATGTTAAAAAAAAGATTATTATTGATTGAAGCTGAATATCGCAGAGGAAAAGGCGAACTGGATAGTTTAACGAAATATTGGGAAATTGAAATGAAACTCAGAGATGACAAAGCTAGTGCCGAAGATGAAATTACTTTACAAAAAGCTAAACTGGAGCAGTTGGTTGGGGCGATTTAGTGTTTATTTTGAAGAATTCCCAATATTTTGTGAATATTCTAGGGAATTCCGGATTATTATGGTGTACATTTTGGCAAAAGTTGAGCTCGCTAGCTAGAAGAATAATATAAGTTTCAATTTTTTGATCGCTGTCTCCTTCCTCTTGACTCAGCCTACCACATCGCAAAAGGGCTTTAGTTGTTTCTTGATTTGGACTTGCCCTTTTGTCCATGTGGTTTAACGGCTTCCCAGTCAGTCGCCAGCCGTAGGGAGTACGCAAGCGTACACTTTTTTATTACTTTTTTGGACTAGCAATACTCAGGCTACATCTGCCTTGCGTTTGCGTCGCCAAAAACAAAAGGAAACCCCCATTAATTCCTCTACCTCCACCGCTTCCCGCCCCCGTCCCCTAATGGGTTTTGGCTTTTAGAGCGGGTAGTCATAAGAATTTTATATAATATCATAAGTATTTAAGCTTTACTTTCCGCTCCTAGATTGCGATAATTGTATTATTCAAAGAAACAAATTAAAAATAAATGCAAAATCAAATTAAAAAAAATATAGGTTTTACTGGAAGTCGTAAAGGATTTTCAAATACTCAATTAATAAAAATAGTTGCTCGCTCAGTTGCTTTTGCTGGGCATTCTGTTTTGGTTGGCTGTGCTGATGGTGTTGATGCGGTTGTCCGTTCCACTGTTTCAAATCCTCGTATCTTTTCAGTTGCTTCTCCATCCGCTGGTTCTGTTTGTACACCCGCTCAGGCATTAGCTCGCCGTTCTATGTCCATGGTTTCGGCTTGTTCTGTTTTAGTTGGCTTTGCTTCGGTGGATTGTCCAGTTGGTGTTTCTCCGTCCTCTCATTTTTCTGGTGGTGGCTCTGGTACATGGGCTAGTTTAGCTTACGCTGTTTCTAAGGGCTTACAGGTTTTTGTTTTTGTGGCTGATGGCGTTTCTTTGCCGTCTTGGTCAGGTGGTTCTTGGGTTCAGGCTTGCCCTTCTGGTTTGTGGTCTAAAGCTTGGGTTTTTATTCCTAATGCTTGTCAGTTATCGCTTATTTAGCTTTGGGGGCAGTTTCCCCCTTTCCCTTGATTTAAAACCCCCTTCCCACACGCAAATACAAAACCATGAACAATTATTTTATTGACTGTACAACTATTGAAGAAATTAAAAAGAAATTTAAAACATTAGTCCTAAAATATCATCCAGACATTCAAGGCGGAGATTTGGAAATTATGAAGTTAATAAATATCCAGTATCAAGAAGCCTTAAAAAAAGGAGACGGACAAAAATATAAAGGCGATGATGAAAAAGAACATATTTATAAATATTCAAACGAATTAGAAGAAGAATTAGCAAACAAAATGATTGAGCTATTGGCTCTTCAGATGGTAGATGTTGAGATTCATTTAATCGGTTTATGGCTTTGGATTATTGGAGAAAGCAAAGATTATAAAGATAAATTAAAAGCTTTAGGCTGTTGGTGGCATTCAACCAGAAAATGCTGGTATTTTAAACCACAGCAAATAAAATCCCGCTCATCTCGTGGGAGTTTAGAAGATTTAGCCAAAAAATACGGCATTGAAAATATTAATAATTTTAAAAAATATGAAAATCGAAAACCTATAAAAAATAGTTTAGTTAAAACTTAAATTATTTTGTCCTGAGCAAGACAGTAAAAGGCTTAGGCATAAAAAAGGGAAGTCGTAAGACCTCCCGACCTAACACGCAAATGAAAGGAAATCTAATGATAACACAAGAAATAAAATCAGTTAAACATCAAACGGCTTTTTTCCATGAACGCCTAGCAGAGGTTGAGGCGGAAGCTAAGACCTTTAAAAAACCTAAAATAAAAGTTTTGATTAGTTATAACGACTACTTTAAAAATGTGTCGGGTAAAAATGGCTTTACTGCCAAGCGTGCAGATTATTATCGCTGGTGCAAAGAAAATAATTATCAGGCAGAGCAGTTCCCAGAGCCTAAACCTGTAAATTGTTATATTGGTGGGGAATTTTGCACTATTTGGATATAAGAATGTCCGATGCAAAGAGGTTAAAAGATATTGAAGCTAGACTTTTGGCTTTAGAAACGGCAATTGCTATTTTGAAATCAAAAGTTTCTCAAATCTTTGAGTGGTTAGAAGAAATTGAAGAAAACTAACTAAAAAACCCGAGCAAGTTTTGAAAAGGCTCAACTAATCAGTAAAAAAATAACTAAGGAAAAAATACAATGTTAAGAAGTATTAAATTTTCAGACTGTCCAGAATGGCTCAGAGAAAGCATTTTAGAAGAAGATTTGAAAAGAGTATTAAATATGAACGAAGAGGAATTAATGTCTAAAATACTGCATTCATCGCTAGTTAGAATGATTATTAAATTCTTTGAAGACTTCCCAAGGCTTGACTTAAAGCTTCAGGAAAAATTATTTGATAGTATTTATATTAACTTTCTTGATACAAAGCTAAATACAGCGATTATTTTAAATAATGATGAAGCAGATATACCAAATTATGTAAAGGAAGAATTTAAAAGGAGATTTAGCTAAATGACACACTGGAAAAGCGTTTACAGCGATTATTTAGGATTACATGAGTATCCAGAAAAGGGAATAATAAAAAATTTTTGTATACAAGAAATAGTAATGCAAGGAGGAATTAAGAAAAAATGTATA
>JAAFJH010000122.1 GCA_013298875.1 Synechococcales cyanobacterium bin2.concoct.b11b12b14.033 | reverse complement strand
AAAAGAAAAGTATATTGTCAAAACCAAAAAGAAAGACGGAGATCTAACTTTAGACGAAGCTAAAATCTTACTTGCAAACGCTGATAGAGCGGAATTACTTAAAGTTCAAATAAAAGAAAGAAAAACTAAATTAATACGCTTACAAGACAGATTAACCGCTAAAACTGGAATTGTAACAGAAATTGAAAATCCACTAAAAGAAATTGTTAATAATTCACTGATTGGAAGAGATAAAGAGTTTGCTCAATTACAAAGTAATTTAATACATAATATTTCTACTCTTTTACTCGGTGAACCAGGTATTGGCAAAAGTTATTTAGTTAAAAGCCTGACTGATAGCCAAACAAGACCAGTTCTTTGGATTGAAAACTTAAAAGCGGTTCGTAGTGTTTTAATTGAAAGTATTATCTCAAAGCTTCATCAAGACAGGACTTTAAAGCTTGATGATGATAATTATTCGCTTTCTTTAACGCTTGAGGAAGTAAAAAGTAAATGCCTTAAAAATAAAACTCTTGAGCAGTTAGCGGAAATAATCAGTGATTCAGTAATTGGAAAAAATTATATTTGCGTAATTAATTCCATGACTGGCTTAACAGTAGCTAATCAGGTAATTATCGATAAAATCCTTTCAGCTGGCATTCCCATTTTTGCCTGTACCAATCGCCTTAAACCTACTATAGAACTTGAATCAATTTACAGAAGATTTAGTCAAATAGAATTACAACCGCTAAAAAACAAAGACTTAAGAGAAATTATAAAAAACAAGTTAATAAATATTAGAGCTGATGAAGGAAATAAACAATTATTGACCACCAAAATTATTAATTCAGCCTGTGGAAATGTTGGAATTGCAGAGAAAATGATTAAAGATGCTCAGGCTTTGTCGCTGGGTGGAGAACTAACTTATAATCAAATTGATTCAATTCAAGAACCTTATTTAGCAAGAAAATATTTTGATTTAACTCCAGTAATTATCTGTGCCATTGCGGGTTTTGCAATATTAAGATTTATTGGTTTAGGTACTAATGACACTTTACTTTATATTATTGGTGGAGTCGCTTTTGTTGTTTTCATGGCTGTCAGCCGGCTTTTAGTTAAAACTTGGGGGAGTTAATTTAAAACCATGAAAAAATTATTTATTTACTTTTTATTTATTATTTCTTTGATTCAGTCAGCTTATTCAATTGATTTTACTCAAGAAGAAAGTATTAATTCAATAGTGCCAATTACGGTAACTGTTCGCTCAATCAATGATTTAAAAGTTAAGGAAAATCAAATAATTAAAATTGGGCAAGTTTTGGCTTATCGTCCGGTTGATCCAGAAACTCCACAAGGTTATATTTCAACTAAGCATGACCGAGAAGTACAAAAACAAAAAGATTATTTAAAAGAAATTAGACAAATTGTCAAAGAAAATAATTTACCAAATACCATGATTCAGCATGAGGAAGCTATTTTGAAAGATTTAGAATTTACAGCTAAAGAATTTAAAAAGTCTTCAATTTCGCTTAAAACACCACAAGAAACAACTTATAAAAGCCCAATTAATGGCAAAATCAAACGCATTATTTTAACCAATGGCACGGACGGTAAATTAAATATTGAGATTATAGTTGAGTCTATTTGAAAAAAATCATCAACCTCTTATAGAATAGTAAAACAAATTTTATATCATACAAATAAATGAGAATTACATTCAAATCACTATCTCAATTGCAAAGTGCAAAGCAAAGAAGCTATGCTGGAAAAAATAGAATAGATACAAGCTCCAGAAATGATTTAAAAATAGCCTTGAGACGAATCAAAGAAGGAAATCTTGTAAATATGAGAGAAGCCGATGCACTTATGAAGAATGGTTATAATGTAGACTGGAAAGGGGAAGAAAGAGGAATAATTACTATAGATGGAGTAGCCTATAACCTTAACTTGCAATTTGACTCGTTAGCATCTAACTATTAAAATAAAAACTTAATTGTTTACCGATAATAACCCATTGAGATTGGCCATTACTAGTTTTTTGGTCTAATTCAATATTTTTATTTTGTTTAACCCACTTTTTAAAGGCTTCATCTGTATTTTCTAAATTATTTTCTGCTGCAATTTGTCCTTTGAAAAATATTACTGCCTTCTCAAATTTAAAATTACCTTGTGAATCAAAAACAAACCTTTTCTCGTTTCTATCTAAGTAATATTCTTTTAAAATCTCTTCATTGAAATTTGGCATTAGTTGGGCAAGCTTGCCATTTCTTTCCTCTTGAAATTCGGTTTCATATCGCTGAATTAATAATTTTTCTTTTTCTTGTTTTTGTTTTTCTAATTCTTTTTCTCTTTTTTCTTTTTCTTGTAGTTTTTTATCATAATCATTTTTTACATTGGCATCTTTTTCAATAATCGATACTAAATAACCACCTAAATTACTATGTACTTTTTTAGTTTTATATTGTTTTGCAGCATATTCAATTTGTTGATCTAAAGTGTCTAAATCCTTGATTTGAAGAAAGTTTAAAGCTTTACTATTTTCTACTCCTAAATCAAGTAATTTATTCAAGATAATATTTTGTTTAGTGTCTTCAATTAATGTTTCTTCTGGTTTTTCTTCAGTTTGTAGTATGTCAAATTCTAGATTTTCTAATTGTGGTTTATGTTTAATTATAAATTTTATACTATCAATTTTTCGACCAAGCTTTATTTCTTCAAATTCAAAACTAATATCTGTACTTTGGCTTAGCTCTTTCTGGGCTTGTATTATTACTCTTTGCTTGAATAAATTATAATTATAATATTGATCTTTTAGACCAAGTATATGTTTTAATTCTCTTAATCTAAAAATTCTATTTCCTAAAGATTGAAACTGTTTCAATAATTCATATATTCTCATAGAGTGAATACTTTTAAGAGATAAAATATTTTCAATAGCATAGGTAGTAAAACATTCTTTTAATTGAAGTAAGTAAGGCTTTAATTTAGGGTCAAAAGATAATTCAACATATCCCTCTTTATCATAATACTCAGCACTTGAGAGAAAAGTTATTTGTAATAAACCAGTAGAAGTATTTATCTCCAAAACTCTATTTAATAATTCTTTAGTTGCATGTTTAGCTCGTTCATAAAGGTTTTTAGTATCCGTTCCGATTTCTGCAACAAAGTCTTTGATATTCATTCGATAAGGCTTAAAATCTTCGTCATCCTTATGAATTTTAGTAAGCATATACAAAATGATTCTTTTTTCAGCTAAAGAAACCTGATAACTCGCATTAATCAAGGCATTACTTTGCTTAATTAAACTAGAATTGACATCTTTGTTTTTCTTTCTCATACAAAAAGCTACAAATTGGGGGTCAACTAACAAAAATTAGTAATACATTTTTAATCATAAAAAATCTTATGTTGAGTAAAAAGCCTAAAAATACTTTATAGCAGGAATCATAAAATAACACAAAAATACTTTGTAGCTTTTCACCCCCAATTTGTAGCTTTTCACCCCCAATTTGTAGCTTTTCACCCCCAATTTGTAGCTTTTCA
>JAAFJH010000121.1 GCA_013298875.1 Synechococcales cyanobacterium bin2.concoct.b11b12b14.033 | reverse complement strand
CATCATAATTAGCAATTTGATCGGCCTTTAAACTTAAAATATCAGCATGTTTTGTTACTAAATCTCTAAATACTTTTTCTTTGGCAGCTTTGGCTGTTTCATCTGTCTCGCTATTCCGCGCATCTCTAGCTTCAGCTAGGTCGTGCTTAGCTTGCAAAAGAGAAGTTTCTTGGTGTAACTTTGAATACTCTGGATTGTTTAGAAGACTTAGCAAATCATTTAACTCTATAGCCTTAGATGGGGCTGGTGTAGTCGGAGTTCCTCCACTTGTTTCTGTTGTGTGAGCTGATATTATTTTTCTGCCACTATGAACACTACTTCTAGGTGCAGTTAATCCGCTTTTTTGTGTCGCTGAATGAGTTTTATGTTTTCCTTTATGTTCTTCATCTTCTGATCCAACAGATTGAGAGGAGATAGAATTTGGGCGTGTTTGAATAGTATTGAATAGTAACTTCATAATAAAGTTTTAATATACTCCGTTTTTTATATTTGAAATTTAAATTTATCTTAATAGAGAGTTATTAATCTCTTAATATTTATAATGCCAGGTGGACTATTATTTCGTCAAGTCATTTTTAACTAAATCTTAAATATTATTTTAATCTGCATTTACTAAATTAAAGGATTTACTTTCTGGAGCTATCATCACGCTTATTAAAGGAGGAATAATAATTTTCTTATTTTAGTTTTAATAATTGTCTGAATCACAGATGGACGCAGATAACAATGATGACTCAGATATTTATGTCTGGTTTTTTCCATTATCTGAATTAGGATTTACAGGATTAAAAGATAAGCAGGATTCACGTTTGAAAAGCATCATTCAGAGAAAATAAACTCTGCCATAAAAATCTTGGGTATTCAGCTTTAGAGACTTAATAAGCTTTGATTTCTCCCTTCTCAATGGCCAAATTATCAACTGATTGCTTAAGTACGAAAAAGCCTTCATCCTTCGCAAAATCCATAACTTCATCCGGAATATGCCAGCAATTGCCCCATAAATTTTTTGATTTGCCTTTTGTTTGGAATTAGGTATTTTTCGGTCTTTCAAAGACTCTAAGATTATAAGATTTTGAATTTTAGTGTGATAATCGCTGTAATCATAGTTCAAGTCAAGAATCAAAAACTTTTTAGCTTGAAATTTTAAGAATTTAATAAAATCTTTTCAAAAAAATAAATAATTATCCGCATTTCTTTTGTAGAATGAATTTAACCTTGTTCCTGAAAACGATATTGAGAGAATAACCTTGAATTTCAGTAAATTTATTAAATTAGCTTCTTTTAGCTCAGTACTCATTTTAACTTGTGCTAGTTCTATTCATTTAGAAGTGCAAGCTAAGCCCCAAGAACTTAAACCTGATGAGTTATATCAAGTGGTTCAGACTATGGTTTATCGTTATTATTTAGATCCGTCTTTTAATAATCAAGATTTATCAATTTGGTCATTGGATAAGCGTTATAAAGATAAGTTAAAAACATATGATGATTCTAAAAAAGCTATTCAAACTATGTTAGCCAGTCTAGGAGACCGTTATACTCGCTTTTTGGACAAAGAAGAATTTAAAGATGAATTACAAGCGATTGATGCTAAATTGCCTGGTATAGGCATTCAAATTGGTTTAGATAAATCTCAGCGTATAATTGTTATTGCTCCTATTCAAGGTACTCCTGCTTTTAAAGCTGGTTTAATGCCTAAAGATGAAATTTTAGAAGTAGATGGCACCCCCACCAAAGGTCTTTCAATTGAAGAAGTAGCCAATAAAATCCGTGGAAATCCTGGTACTCAGGTTAAAATATTAGTGCAGCGAGGAAATGATAAAAAAGACTTTTCAATAACTAGAGCTGAAATTAAAATGGAAGCCATTCCCGAAGGCCAAGCATTAAAAGTCAATGACAAAGCTTGTTATATTCACCTTAGTAGCTTTATTGCTCATGACGCTTCAAAAGAGTTTGCAGAAAAATTGAAGGATTTGGGCAGTTGTCAGGGTTTAATTTTGGATTTAAGAAATAATCCGGGTGGCTTATTAGATAATGCAGTTTCAATTGCTAATATTTTTATGGATGACAAATTAGATATTGTGAGTACCGTTGACAGAGATGGTTATGTAATTACCAAAACAACTGGTGATGAAAGACTAATTGAATATAAAGGGAAATTGGTGGTTTTAGTTAATGAGGGTTCAGCCAGTGCTAGTGAAATTTTGAGTGGGGCTTTAAAAGACCAAAACCGTGCCGTTTTAGTGGGCGAAAAAACTTTCGGTAAAGGGCTTGTACAATTGGTAAGAGGAATCCCAGACGAAAAAGGGAGCGCTGGCGGATTAAATATAACAATGGCCAAATATTTAACCCCAAAGGGTACTGATATTCATAAAATTGGTATTGAGCCGAATTATAAAGTTAAATTAACTGAAGAAAACTATAAAAATAAACAAGGCCCTTGGTTTTCTGATTTTGATAATATTATTGATCCAAAGCTGGATTTGAAAAAAACAACTGATTTACAATTAAAAAAAGCAATTGAAGTTTTAAATAAAGAACTTTTAGTCACTTCAAACGTTAAAACAACTTCAGAAGCTTTAAGCGAAAAAACTGCTGAATCTAAAATAATTAATTCACTATCTGGCGAGGAAATGACCAAGAAATCAGAAATTAATCATTCATCAGCCACTAGCAAAAAAGAAACTGAAATCAAAAAAGACGAAATAGAGCCAGCCAAAGAGAATGCTAAATAATTGAATAAATTACACGTTTCAGTTTTACTTAGCGAAATTCTTGAAATTCTTGATCCAAAGCCTTTTAATACTTATATAGATGGGACTTTGGGTTTGGCGGGTCACAGTTTAGCAATTTTAGATAAAGTAAATTCTAAAGATATTCAATTAATTGGCCTAGACCGCGATTTAAAAAGCCTAAAATTAGCTGAAGAAGTTTTAAAACCTTATCAAGAGCAAGCTGATTTAATAAATAGTCGCTTTTCTTTTTTGCCTGATTTGGAGCGAGAAAACAAAATGGAACTTAAATATAAATTGGGAGGAATTTTACTTGATTTAGGCATTTCTTCTTGGCAATTAAAAGAAGCGGGCTTAAGTTTTTTAAACCCAAAAATAGCTCTGGATATGCGTTTAGATCCTTGGTGTAAATTTAGTGCCGCTCAAATTGTTAATGAATGGCCTGAAAAACAATTAGCTGACTTATTTTGGGATGTCGCTGATTATAAGCCAGCTCGTAAATTGGCCAAATTAATTATTAAAAACCGACCTCTCAAAGACATGGAGGATTTGGTTAAATTATGCCAAGAAGTTTATATGGGAGCCAATTCCAAAATTCATAGTGCCACTTTACCCTTAATGGCTTTGAGAATTGCTGTTAATGAAGAATTAAGTGAATTAGAGCAAGGTTTGCGAAAAATTATTGAGTGGATGCCGCCGGAAAGTAAATTATTAGTTATTTCTTTTCACTCTGGCGAAGACCGAATTGTGAAAAATATTTTCCGAGAATTTTACAAAGCCGGAAAAATTAATCTTGTTACCGAAAAACCTTTAATACCTTCAACTTTAGAAATTAAACAA
>JAAFJH010000120.1 GCA_013298875.1 Synechococcales cyanobacterium bin2.concoct.b11b12b14.033 | reverse complement strand
CTCTGGATAACCAATTATATATTCATCTAAAATTAAATCTCCGATAACGGTAATTTTAGGCTTATGGTTTTGGATTTTCTGAAGGGCTAATTGTATTTCTTGGCGCATTATTTAAGTAAGTAAAAATAATATAAATTAAGTTAAAGATTTATAAAAAAGAAAATGTCTCCTGGACTGTGAATTGATGGCTAAATCAAAAAATAAAACTAATATTAGCAGATTTAGTATTCATATTTGTTAATTTTGGTGATTTTTAGAAACAGTTTTTATGATCAAAGTTAAAATTAAAAAATGAAGTTCAAAAATTTAATTAAATTCCTTTCTAATCCTTATTTGGCAGCTTTTTTATTTTTATTTTTAGCAATTATTATTTTTATTGGTACTTATATACCCCAAGAGTCAAGCGTTGGGCAGCAAAACCTAATTAGTCGCTTCGGAATTGAAAAATATAAATTATTAAAGTTTTGGAGTTTGAATGATGTTTTTCATAGTTTTTGGTATATTTTTTTACTTTTTATACTCAGTTTAAATTTAACAATTGCTAGTTTTTATAAAGTTTTTCCTCGTAGTCGTAAAGCTATTTTATGGCCAACTTTTTTAAAATCCAATCAAAATTACCAAAATCAAATTGAAAAACCTTTAAGCGAATGGGAAAGTTTTCAGCAAAAATTAAAGCTAAACTTTTGGGAAATACGTTTAAACCCAGAAAATAATTCATTAATTGCTCGTAAAGGGGCTTTTCATCGATTAGGACCATCAATTACCCATATTGGCATTTTAACAATTATGACCGGAGCTTTAATTAGTTTACTTTCCGGTTTTAATGGAGTTGTCCAAGGTATTGAGGGCGATCGATTTATTATTACTGAAAAAGAAGACACTAAACGAAGTTATATTTTAGTTGAGCAAGCCAAAATTTTTCATGCGGGTTATTGGCTAGGGCAAAGCCCAAACTTTGAAGTTGAAATTGATAAAACCGAACGTATTAATTACGCTAATAATCAGCCTAAACAGTGGAAAACTGATTTAAGCTTTTATTCCACCGATGGAATCAGACTGAACTCAGAAAAAATGGAAGTAAATAAACCGCTTCGATTTAAAAATATTGACTTTTATCAAGCTGACTGGAAGAGAATTTTAAGAATAGTTTTTAATCAGCAGAAATTTGATATTAACTTAGACCAGATTGGCAATAAAGAAATGGCTTTTATTTCGGTGAGTAAAGATTTGGGACTTTTATTTTTAATTTCCCCACAAGACCAAACCTTGAATTTGATTTCAGTTAGCGGAAACTTAGACACCAATATTTTAAAAAAACCCCAAGACTTGCTCAAAAATAATAATTTAAAATTATTGGCTTCTAATCTTAAACCAAATGATAAAACTCAAATCGGACCAATGAAATTTCAGTTTATAGGTGCTTTTTCTCAAACGGGAATTCAGTTTAAATATAGTCCTGGTGATAATTTAATGATAATTGGTATGTGTATTTTATTATTGGGAGTTTTTATTGCTTTTGGCTCCAAGAGGTTTATTTGGGCTGTACAAGATAAAGCTAAAAATGCTTTTTTCATTATTGCCAAATCCGACCGTTTGCCTAAAGATTTTGCCCAAGAATTAAATAATTTAGTTTAAGAACAAATCAAAACGTTTTCCCAGAAAAAATTACTAAAATTTCTAATCAAATTAATTCCTGAGTCTTCGCCCAAATCAGTTAAACAAATTATAAGCCAATTATATTCTTTAAAACTTATTAAAGCCGTATCGTGCAAAGTTGTATTCAGCCAGCCAGCTTTACTAAAAACTATCCCTTCAGGCGGAGCAGCGCAGGCAATTAAAGAAGACTGATAATTTAATTGTTCTGGCTTAAGATATTTTTGACAAGCTTGTCTTTTTAAATAATTAAATATTTTGATTTGGCTTTGTGGCTCAAGTACAGGCTCAAATTGATTAAAAAAGATTTTTTGCCATAAATCCGCCATTAAATTTGCATTTATTAAATTAGGACTTTTAGACTTTTTAATCCACGCATCAAATGAGCTATATTCATGCAAAAAAGTTTTATGGCTGGCCTTTAATTTTAAATAATTTTTGCCATATTTATACCAGAATTTTTCTAAGTTTTGCCTTTTTGTATAAGCTTTTTCATAAATATTAAAATCATTTATTGTCATGTTCGGTTCATCAATTGGTATTAAAAAATCGACTATTTTTTGTCCAGCTTCATCTGATGAATGAATTAACATATTTGCCAAATGATTTTCTAGTTCTTGGGGGAGGTTTTGAGTTTGCGAAATTAATTGACAAGCCCAAAATAGCTTAATTAAACTTGCAGGATAAAATAATTTGTCTTCATTAAAAGAAAAGGTTTCGCTACTATTCAGGTTTTTAGCTATAAAAGCAATTTGATTTAAGTTTTCCGCATACTCATAATTTGTCCAAAATTTTTTAATTTGTGCCGTCATAAAATTACTTTTTAAATAGTTATAAAGGCTGAATTTATAATAAAGCTTATTTATCTTAAAAATGAATAAATAATAAATACTTTCTCACATCAAGTATAAATTCAAGTGTAATTACAAACAATTCGACATAAATTGATAAAACGCTTAAAATATTAAAAGTTCAATAATTTAAATTTATCCTTTGGCATATGGTAGACAATTTTCAAATTCCAAGTTTTACTTTAGGCCAATTAGCACAAATTACGGGCGGGAAAGCTTTTGGAAATACTGATTCTCCTTTAAAAGGTTTTGCATCAGACCCATTAAAAGCGAATTCGGAGCAATTATGTTTTGTTTTTAATAATAAATATTTAAGTTTACTCAATGAAGGTAAGCTTTCCGCCGGCGGCTATTTAGTACCCAGTTCAGCTAAAATTGCGGCCGATATTTCCTATGTTGCAGTAGACAGACCAAAATTAGTTATTAAACAATTATTAGAATTATTTGCTCCCAAACGTTATTCCTTTCCGGCTTTGATTCACCCCAGCTCAGTGATTGATGAAACTGCCCAAATTGGCAAAAACGTTAAAATTGGTCCTCATGTTTTTATTGGCCCAAACAGCATTATTGGTGATAATACAGAAATTCAAGCGGGGGTAAATATTGGACAAAGTGTTAAAACTGGCTCTGGTTGCTTAATTAAATATAAAGTTACCATTGAAGATTTTTGTAAAATTGGAAATAAAGTTATTATTCATGCAGGAGCGGTAATTGGAGCAGATGGTTTTAGCTATATAACTGAAGAAATTAGTAATTTAGAAAAAATACAAGCTGGTGCAAAGCCTGAAGACTTAAAAATACAAGCTCAACCTCAATTAAAAGTTCCTTCAGCAGGCTGGGTAGAAATTGGAGATGAAGTTGAAATTGGTGCAAATGCTTGCATTGACCGTGGCACAATTGGAGCGACAATTATTGGAAAAAGGACAAAAATAGATAATTTAGTACAAATTGCCCATAATTGTAAAATTGGTGAAGATTGCTTATTAATTGGGCAATGTGGCTTGGCAGGGAGTGTTGTTTTGGGCGATAGAGTAATTATAGCGGGACATGCTGGCTGCAAAGATAATATTACTATTGAACATGACACTATTTTAGTTGCTTCAAGTCACGCTCACAAAGATACACCCGCCTTTAGTGTCTTAGGAGGAAATCCGGCTATTCCCGCTAGAGAATATATACAAAAAGAAAAAACTCTAAGACGCACAATCAGAGAAGTTACAAAATTAAAAACTGATTTAGATGAATTAAAAAA